>NZ_JBGQOQ010000020.1:0-75369 GCF_052119765.1 Pseudorhodobacter sp. W20_MBD10_FR17
GTTTTGCCGTGGTCAACGTGACCAATCGTGCCGATGTTTACGTGCGGTTTGTTACGTTCAAACTTTGCCTTAGCCATGGTGGCCTCCTGATTTGGATAGGTGCGGTGCGCCAAAGCACACCCTATAGAATGGAGGGCGGGGTTACCCCCGCCGCACCAATTAAGCGTATTTCTTTTGGATCTCGTCCGAGATATTCTGCGGAACAGTGTCATAGTGGTCAAACGACATAGCAAATGTCGCCCGGCCTGATGTCATAGACCGTAGCGTGTTGATGTAGCCGAACATGTTAGCCAACGGCACCATCGCAGAAATCACGTTGGCGTTGCCGCGGCTGTCTTGCCCAGTAACCATACCCCGACGCGATGTCAGATCACCGATGACGCCACCCGTATATTCTTCTGGGGTGACAACTTCGACCTTCATGACGGGCTCAAGCAGCTTCGCGCCAGCTTTCTTCAGACCTTCACGCATTGCTGCACGAGCGGCGATTTCGAAAGCCAGAACCGAAGAGTCAACATCGTGGTAAGCACCGTCGATCAGCGCGACTTTGAAGTCGATAACCGGGAAGCCTGCCAGCGGGCCCGAGTCCATAACAGACTTGATGCCTTTTTCAACGCCGGGGATGTATTCCTTCGGAACGTTACCGCCAACAACGCGTGACTCGAACGAATAACCTTCGCCCGGCTCTGTTGGCATAATGATCATCTTGATACGCGCAAACTGACCGGTACCACCGGACTGCTTTTTGTGCGTGTAGTCGATCTCATGCTCGCGCGAGATGGTCTCACGGTAAGCCACCTGTGGTGCACCAATATTCGCCTCAACTTTGAACTCGCGACGCATACGGTCAACGAGAATATCGAGGTGAAGTTCGCCCATGCCCTTCATGATGGTCTGACCGCTTTCGATGTCAGTTTCCACCCGGAACGAGGGATCTTCGGCTGCAAGACGGGCCAAAGCGATGCCCATCTTTTCTTGGTCAGCTTTGGTCTTTGGTTCAACCGCAATTTCGATTACCGGGACCGGGAAGGTCATGGTTTCCAAAACAACTGGGTGTCCCGGATCGCAAAGCGTGTCACCGGTCGTGGTTTCTTTCAGACCGCCAAGCGCGATGATGTCACCAGCAAACGCTTCAGTGATCTCTTCACGTTCGATGGCATGCATCATCATCATACGACCAACGCGTTCTTTACGCTGCTTGGTCGCATTCATCATCGCATCGCCTTTGGCCAGTTTGCCCGAATAAATCCGAGTAAACGTCAAAGAACCCACGAAGGGGTCGTTCATGATCTTGAATGCCAGCGCCGAGAAGGGTTGCTCATCATCTGCCGAACGGGCGATGTTACGCGTTTCTGTCTCGTCACCCGGTGTAAAGCCCATGTAAGGCGGCACGTCCAGCGGGTTTGGCAGATAGTCGATCACAGCGTTGAGCAGTGGCTGAACGCCTTTGTTCTTGAACGCCGAACCAGCCATAACCGGGATGAAGTCAATTTTGAGCGTACCTTTACGGATCAGCGCACGCAGAGCGTCAACGCTCGGCTCATTGCCCTCAAGATAGGCTTCCATAGCAGCATCGTCTTGCTCGACTACTGTCTCAAGCAGATTCATACGCCATTCGTTAGCTTGGTCCTGAAGCTCTGCACGGATCGGCCGACGCTCCCATGACGCGCCAAGGTCCTCGCCCAGGTAGACCCATTCTTCCATGGTCACCAAGTCGATGATGCCTTCCAGCTTGTCTTCCGCACCAATCGGCAAAGCGATTGGCAAGGCGTTCGCACCAGTACGGTCCTTAATCATCTTCACGCAGTTGAAGAAGTCAGCACCGGTCTTATCCATTTTGTTGACGAATACAATCCGCGGAACCTTGTAGCGATCAGCTTGACGCCAAACGGTTTCGGTTTGCGGCTCAACGCCAGCATTGCCGTCCAACAGAACGACAGCACCATCCAAAACCGCCAACGAACGCTCTACTTCAATAGTGAAGTCAACGTGGCCGGGGGTGTCGATGATGTTGAAACGATACCGGTCGTCTTTGGAGACGTTGTCGGAATCGATTGTACGCTGCCAGAATGTGGTCGTTGCAGCAGACGTGATCGTAATCCCGCGCTCCTGCTCCTGCTCCATCCAGTCCATAGTCGCGGCGCCGTCATGGACTTCGCCGATTTTATGGGACTTGCCTGTGTAATACAGAATCCGCTCAGTCGTCGTGGTTTTACCCGCATCGATATGAGCAATGATCCCGAAGTTACGGTAGTGATTAAGGTGGTAATCGCGTGCCATGGTTCGGCCCCTTTACCAGCGGTAATGGCTGAATGCTTTGTTAGCATCGGCCATTTTATGGGTATCTTCGCGCTTTTTAACAGCCGTACCACGGTTGTTAACAGCATCCGAAAGCTCGGCGGCAAGGCGCTCTTCCATGGTGTTCTCGTTGCGCTTGCGCGCAGCAATGATCAACCAACGGATAGCAAGCGCTTCGCGGCGCTCTACGCGCACTTCAACTGGCACCTGATAGGTAGCACCACCAACGCGACGCGACCGTACTTCTACGGATGGCTTCACGTTTTCCAGCGCTTCATGGAAGCACTCGATCGGGGCGCGCTTCAGGCGCTCTTCAACGCGGGTCAGCGCGTTGTATACGATGGATTCGGCGACAGATTTCTTGCCGTCGATCATCAGGTTGTTCATGAACTTTGTCAGAACTTTATCGCCATATTTGGCGTCGGGTAGAATCTCGCGTTTTTCAGCGGCGTGACGACGTGACATGTTTTAATTCCTCACTTCGGACGCTTCGCGCCGTATTTCGAACGACGCTGACGACGATCTTTAACACCTTGGGTATCCAACACACCGCGCAGAATGTGGTAACGGACACCCGGAAGGTCTTTGATACGACCGCCGCGGATCAGAACAACAGAGTGTTCTTGAAGGTTGTGCTTTTCACCTGGAATATAGCAGATAACCTCGAAGCTGTTGGTAAGACGCACTTTTGCGACTTTACGCATAGCCGAGTTAGGCTTTTTCGGTGTGGTTGTGTAAACGCGCGTACATACGCCGCGTTTTTGTGGGCAGGATTCCAAGTGCTGTGACTTGGACCGCTTGACGCGCGGTTCGCGCGGCTTACGGATAAGCTGTTGGATCGTTGGCATTCACGTTCCTCGTGTTGCAACTGTCAATACTCGTACCGGTCGACTTCCGGCACACTGCTTCTCGACGGCATCTTGTGCCTTCACAAAACACCAAAACCGCAGTCGTTGCCCTTGCGGGTAACGGTGCGGTGGAATTCCAGAGGATCGGGACCTTACGGACCGGATCATGACCACTTTAGTCTTTGAGACCTTTTGACATGCCGAAACATACCTTAGGTGGCTGGCGTATAGGGGGAGTCGCAGAGATTGTCAACACACCCGCTTGCCCCCTAGCGATCCGGTGTGGCCGTACCCGTCAGCGAAGATTTGCTCGCGGCGATCCGGCGTTGCAGCTGATGCTCGCGGAGATAGGTGTAAAGGCCCGTCGCAACAACCACCACGGCACCGGCCACAGTCCATGGACCGGGCAAAGTATCAAACGCCAACCAGCCCAAGAAAATCGCCACTACCAAAGACGTATAGCGAAACGGCGCTATGATCGCCACATCCCCAACCCGCATTGCCATCACAATAAACATATATCCGACAATCAAGGCCCCTGCAGCCGTCGTCAGCATCAGCATCTCGGCCACCGTCAATCCGCGCCAGCTTTCCAATGCCAACCCGGAAAAACCCATAATCGTTACCGCAACGGCCGAGAATAGCGCTATCACGACCGAGGGAATGTTTGACGAAAACTGCCGCGTCGACAGATCACGGATCACCACAAAGCCAACCGAAACCAGCGCCAGAACCGACCAAATGTTAAACCCTTCGGTGCCGGGTTTAACGATCATCATCACCCCGCAGAACCCGACTAAAATCGCCGTCATCCGCCGCCAGCCCACGGGTTCCTTTAGCAATAATGCCGCCCCCAAGGTTACCGCCAAAGGCAAAGACTGCAAAATCGCTGAGATATTGGCCAAGGGCATTTGCCGCAGCGCCAACAAAAAGGTGATTGTCCCCCCGACCTCGCCAAAGGTGCGCCATCCCAACAGTTTGCGATCGGCGGCGGCAAGGTTGAAATCCTTTACCCCCATCACCCGCGCCACGGCCAAAAGCCCCAAAACCGTTAACATTCCCCGCACCGCTATCGCCTCGGACAAGGGTACCGTCTCGGTGGCAAGCTTTATAAATGTATCGTTCAGGGTAAAGGTTGCCATGGCCACAACCATGTACAAAATTCCGCGTGAATTGTTCGAAATGGTCATACGCGCCCCCTGCCCTACCATACATGCGTCACGGTTTTGGCAGGATTGATCAAGCCCCCGTGCCGCAAAACTTTGTATCCCTCACAAAGCAAAAGCCCCCCGCAGTTTCCTGCGAGGGGCCAAATTTTCAACGAACGACGCGATTATTCGCCGCTGGTGTCCATTGGGGCTGCAACCGGTTCAGGTGCGGCCAGAGCGGCTGCTTGTTCAGCATCCGACCGGCGAACATCCACAACCTTTTGGTCGCGCTCTGCTGCAATCCGCTTCACACGGCTTGTCGCACCACCCGTCCCGGCTGGGATCAGGCGACCAACGATGACGTTCTCTTTCAGACCGACCAGCTTGTCGCGCTTGCCCTGCACCGAAGCCTCGGTCAGAACCCGCGTGGTTTCCTGGAACGACGCCGCCGAGATAAAGCTGCGCGTCTGCAAGCTGGCTTTGGTAATCCCCAAAAGGATCGGCTCAGCCGTAGCAGGGCGAACACCCAACTTATGCGCCTTGGCGTTTGCTTCGTCCAACTCGGTTTTATCGACGTTTTCGCCTTTCAGAAGCGTGGTCTGGCCCGAGTCAAGAACCTCGAACTTTTGCAGCATCTGACGCACGATCACTTCGATATGCTTGTCGTTGATCTTAACGCCTTGCAGACGATAAACGTCCTGCACTTCGTCGATCATATAGTTGGCAAGCGCCTCGACACCCAAGATCCGCAAGATATCGTGCGGGGCCGGGTTACCGTCCATGATGTAATCGCCCTTTTGAACGAAATCACCTTCCTGAACCGGAATGTGTTTGCCCTTCGGCACCATGTATTCCAGAGGCTGCAACGAGTCGTCCAAAGGCTCAAGCGTGATACGACGCTTGTTTTTATAGTCTTTTCCGAACCGCACGTAACCATCAGATTCCGCGATAATCGCGTTGTCTTTTGGACGACGGGCCTCGAACAATTCCGCCACCCGAGGAAGACCCCCAGTGATGTCCTTGGTCTTGGCGCCTTCACGCGGAATACGCGCAACAACGTCGCCTGGCTTGATGTCCTGACCGTCTTCGACCGACAAAATCGCGTCAACCGACATTGGATAGGAAATCGGGTTCCCAGCGTCATTGCGCAAAGGCTCGCCGTCAGCGTCCATCAGGATCACTTCTGGCTTCAAGTCGTTGCCTTTCGGCGCAGACCGCCAGTCGGAAACGATCCGCTGCGTCATGCCAGTGGCTTCATCGGTATCTTCACGGACCGAGATGCCCGAGATCAGATCCACGAACCGTGCAACCCCTGCCTTTTCGGCAATGATCGGCAAGGTGTAGGGATCCCATTCGAACAGCTTGGCACCGCGTTTAACCGCTTGGCCGTCTTTGACGTGAACTTTCGCACCATAGGAAACCTTGTGCGACGCGCGCTCTTGGCCTGCCTCATCGATGATCGCGATTTGCATCGCGCGGCCCATAACGACCTGCTCACCATTGGCATTTTCCAACAGGCTTGCGTTGCGGAACTCAACCTTACCCTCTTGGCTTGCTTCCAAGAAGGACTGCTGACCACCCTGCGCAATACCGCCGATGTGGAACGTCCGCATCGTCAGCTGTGTACCCGGTTCACCGATCGACTGCGCGGCGATAATGCCGACAGCTTCACCTTGGTTCACCAATGTACCGCGTGCAAGGTCACGGCCGTAGCACTGGGCGCAAACGCCCTCTTCGGCCTCACATGTCAGCGGGCTGCGGATCCGTGCCGACGCAACACCGGCCTGATCTACCAGATCAGCCTTGCGTTCGTCGATCAACTCGCCCTTTGCCACGATAACCTCGTCCTGACCCGGTACAAGGATATCCTCGGCAGCCACACGGCCCAGCACACGTTCCGCCAACGAAGAGACAACCTCGCCGTCGTTCACAGCCGCAGACGCGGTGATGCTGTTTTCGGTTCCACAATCATGCGCACGAATGATGCAATCTTGGGCAACGTCCACCAAACGACGGGTCAGATAACCCGAGTTCGCTGTTTTCAAAGCCGTATCCGCAAGGCCCTTACGGGCACCGTGGGTAGAGTTGAAGTACTCCAACACGGTCAGACCTTCTTTAAAGTTCGAGATAATCGGTGTCTCGATGATCTCGCCGTTTGGCTTGGCCATCAGACCGCGCATCCCGCCCAACTGCTTCATCTGCGCAGGCGAACCACGCGCACCAGAGTGCGACATCATGTAAACCGAGTTCGGCTCCATTTCAGCACCAGCGTCATCATAATGAACCGCCGAAATCGACGCCATCATGTCTGCCGCAACCTTATCCGAACACTTCGACCAAGCATCGACAACTTTGTTATACTTCTCGCCCTGAGTGATCAGACCGTCCATATACTGTTGTTCGAATTCCTTAACCTGATCGCGAACATCATTGACGATTGGCCACTTGGTTTCAGGAATCAGCATGTCGTCTTTACCAAACGAAATACCGGCCTTGAACGCCTCACGGAAGCCCATGGTCATGATCTGATCACAGAAAATAACCGACTCTTTTTGACCGCAATAGCGGTAAACCATGTCGATAACGTTCTGTACGTCTTTTTTCCGCAGCAAACGGTTCACAAGATCGAACGGTGCTTTGGTGTTCAACGGCAGCAGGTTACCAAGGCGCAAACGACCGGGGGTCGTTTCAAAACGCTTCCACACTTCGTTGCCTTCTTCGTCGATTTGCTTGATCCGCGCTTGGATTTTAGCATGCAAGTGCACAGCACCCGCCGCCAAAGCATGCTCAACTTCGGTGACATCAGCAAAGGCCATGCCTTCGCCAACCATGCCTTTACGCTCCATGGTCGTATAGTACAGACCAAGAACCATATCCTGCGATGGAACGATAATCGGCGCGCCGTTTGCAGGCGACAACACGTTGTTCGTCGACATCATCAAAACGCGGGCTTCAAGCTGCGCTTCCAACGAAAGCGGAACGTGAACGGCCATTTGGTCACCGTCAAAGTCAGCGTTAAACGCCGAACAAACCAGCGGGTGCAGCTGAATAGCCTTACCTTCGATCAAGATCGGTTCAAACGCTTGGATGCCCAAACGGTGCAAGGTCGGCGCGCGGTTCAACAGTACCGGATGTTCGCGGATAACCTCGTCCAAGATATCCCAAACTTCGGGACGTTCTTTTTCGACCAGCTTCTTCGCCTGCTTAACAGTCGAGGAAAGCCCTTTGGCCTCAAGACGCGAATAGATGAACGGCTTGAACAGTTCCAACGCCATCTTTTTCGGCAAGCCGCACTGGTGCAACTTCAGCTCTGGGCCGGTCACAATAACCGAACGACCCGAGAAGTCGACGCGCTTACCCAAAAGGTTCTGACGGAAGCGACCTTGCTTACCTTTCAGCATGTCCGACAGCGATTTCAGCGGGCGCTTGTTGGTGCCCGTGATCACGCGGCCACGACGGCCGTTGTCAAACAGCGCATCAACCGATTCCTGCAACATCCGCTTTTCGTTGCGCACGATAATATCAGGCGCACGCAGCTCAATCAGACGCTTCAAACGGTTGTTGCGGTTGATAACGCGGCGATACAGATCGTTCAGATCCGAGGTCGCAAAGCGGCCACCATCGAGCGGCACCAGCGGGCGCAGTTCTGGTGGGATCACTGGAAGAACGGTCAAAACCATCCACTCAGGCCGGTTACCCGACTCTAGGAAGCTTTCGACGATCTTCAAACGCTTGATGATCTTTTTCGGCTTCAGCTCGCCAGTGGCTTCTTTCAGCTCTTCGCGCAACTGGTCAGCGGTCGCCTCAAGGTCGATCGCCGCCAACATTTCACGAATAGCCTCGGCGCCGATGTTGGCGGTGAAAGCGTCAGCGCCGTAAAGGTCTTGCGCGTCGAGGAATTCTTCTTCGGTCATCAACTGGCCATAGGTCAGATCGGTCAGACCCGGCTCAATCACCACGTAGTTTTCGAAGTACAGAATACGTTCCAGATCACGCAACGTGGTATCAAGCATCAAACCAATACGGCTTGGCAGAGACTTAAGGAACCAAATATGCGCAACCGGGGCTGCGAGTTCGATGTGGCCCATCCGCTCACGGCGGACCTTTTGCAGCGTGACTTCAACGCCACACTTTTCGCAGACAACGCCGCGATATTTCATGCGCTTATATTTGCCGCACAGGCATTCATAATCTTTGATCGGGCCAAAGATACGCGCGCAGAACAGACCGTCACGCTCAGGCTTGAACGTCCGGTAGTTGATGGTTTCCGGCTTTTTGATCTCACCGTAAGACCAGCTCAGAATCCGCTCTGGCGATGCCAAAGAGATCTTGATCTCATCAAAGGTTTTGACCGGAGCAACCGGGTTAAACGGGTTGGTTGAGAGTTCCTGGTTCATTTTCAATCCTTAGAATTGGGGGCGTGGGAAGAGTTGGCGGTAGGGTGCGCAGTTATTTGCGCACCCCGACTGCGTCATTCTTCTTCCGCGTCCAGGAGTTCCATATTCAGGCCGAGGCCACGTACTTCCTTCACCAGAACGTTGAAGCTTTCAGGCACGCCGGCCTCAAAGTTATCTTCACCCTTCACAATGCTTTCGTACATTTTCGTCCGGCCCGCCACGTCATCCGACTTAACAGTCAGCATCTCTTGCAAGGTATATGCAGCGCCATAGGCCTCCAGTGCCCAGACCTCCATCTCCCCAAGACGCTGACCACCAAACTGCGCCTTACCACCCAGCGGCTGCTGGGTCACAAGCGAGTATGGGCCGGTCGAACGTGCGTGCAGCTTGTCATCCACAAGGTGGTGCAGCTTCAGCAAGTACTTGACGCCAACGGTAACAGGGCGCGCAAACTGCTCACCCGAGCGGCCATCAAACACGATCGACTGACCGGATTCTGCGAACCCTGCCCGTTTCAACGCATCGTTGATATCCGCCTCTTTGGCACCGTCAAAAACGGGCGTAGCAATCGGCACACCGCCGGTCACATTGCCTGCCAGTTCGAGGAACGACTCCTCATCCTGACCAGCAAACGCCGCTTCATAGGTCTCATCGCCATAAGCCAAACGCACAGCATCACGAACAGGGGTCATATCCCCCGACCGGCGATACTCGGACAAAGCTTCGTCAATCTTGATCCCAAAGCCGCGCGCGGCCCAACCCATGTGGGTTTCCAGAATCTGACCAACGTTCATCCGCGATGGCACGCCCAACGGGTTCAAACAGATATCCACGGTCGTCCCATCAGCAAGGAACGGCATGTCTTCCATAGGAACAACGCGCGAAACAACACCTTTGTTGCCGTGACGACCAGCCATTTTGTCGCCCGGTTGCAGCTTACGCTTAACCGCCACAAAGACTTTGACCATCTTCATCACGCCCGGAGGCAAGTCATCGCCACGACGTACCTTTTCGACCTTGTCGTCGAAACGGTGGTCCAAGGCACGGCGTTGTGCTTCAAACTGGTCGTGCAGCGCTTCGACGTCTTTTGCTTCGGCTTCTTCACCCAGCGCAAGTTGCCACCACTGACCACGGCTCAACGTGCCCAACAGTTCCTCATCAATGGTCGACCCAGCGCGGATGCCTTTTGGCCCCTTAACTGCGGTTTTGCCCATGATCAGGACCTTCAGGCGCGCATAGATGTTACGCTCCAAGATGACCAATTCGTCATCACGGTCGCGCGCCAGACGCTCAACTTCTTCACGCTCGATCTGCAAAGCACGCTCGTCTTTGTCCACACCGTGACGGTTGAACACACGCACTTCAACGATCGTACCAAAGGCACCCGGTGGAAGACGCAACGACGTATCACGAACGTCCGAGGCCTTTTCACCAAAGATGGCGCGCAGCAGTTTTTCTTCTGGCGTCATCGGGCTTTCGCCTTTTGGCGTGATCTTACCCACCAGAATGTCACCCGGCTGAACTTCGGCACCGATGTAGACGATACCGGCTTCATCCAGATTGCGCAGGGCTTCTTCGCCAACGTTCGGAATGTCGCGGGTAATTTCCTCTGGCCCCAGCTTTGTATCGCGTGCCGCGACTTCGTATTCGTCAATGTGAATCGAGGTGAATACGTCGTCTTTCAGAATACGCTCGGAAATCAGGATCGAGTCTTCGTAGTTGTAACCGTTCCAAGGCATAAACGCGACGATCACGTTCCGGCCAACAGCCAATTCACCCATATCGGTGCAAGGACCATCGGCAATCACTTCGTCACGCGTAACCGTGTCGCCAACCTTTACCAGCGGACGCTGGTTGATGCAGGACGACTGGTTCGAACGCTTGAACTTACGCAAACGGTAAATATCAACGCCCGGCTCACCCGGTTCCATCAGCTCGGTCGCACGCACAACGATACGGGACGCATCGACTTGGTCGATGATACCCGCACGGCGTGCCATGATCGCAGCACCAGAGTCGCGTGCAACGATACCTTCGATACCCGTACCAACATAAGGCGCATCTGACCGTACCAAAGGCACAGCCTGACGCATCATGTTCGAACCCATCAACGCACGGTTAGCATCGTCGTTTTCAAGGAAAGGAATCAAGGACGCCGCAACCGATACCAGCTGCTTTGGCGACACGTCGATCAGGTCAACAGTCTCGGACGGGCTAAGGATGTAGTCGCCGGATTTGCGGGTCGACACGAGGTCGTTCACAAACTTGCCGTTCTCATCCAAAGTCGCGTTGGCCTGCGCTACAGTGTGGCGCATTTCTTCGGTTGCCGACATGTAAACCACGTCGTCGGTAACTTTGCCGTCGATAACCTTACGATACGGAGTCTCGATGAACCCATACTTGTTCACCCGCGCAAACGTGGCGAGCGAGTTGATCAGACCAATGTTCTGACCTTCTGGTGTTTCAATCGGGCACATCCGGCCATAGTGGGTCGAGTGAACGTCGCGCACTTCAAAGCCCGCACGCTCACGTGTCAAACCGCCTGGCCCAAGAGCCGAAAGGCGGCGCTTGTGCGTCACTTCCGACAACGGGTTGGTTTGGTCCATAAACTGCGACAGCTGCGAAGAGCCGAAGAATTCGCGCACCGCAGCAGCGGCTGGCTTGGCGTTGATCAGGTCTTGCGGCATGATCGTGTCGATCTCAACGGAAGACATCCGCTCTTTGATCGCACGTTCCATCCGCAACAGGCCAACACGGTACTGGTTTTCCATCAGCTCGCCAACGGAACGCACCCGACGGTTGCCCAGGTGGTCAATATCGTCGATGTCGCCACGGCCATCCCGCAGATCAACCAAGGCTTTAATACAAGCCACGATATCATCACGGTCCAGCGTGCGCTGGGTGTCGGGCTTGCCCAAGTTCAAACGCATGTTCATTTTAACGCGACCAACGGCCGAAAGGTCGTAACGCTCGCTATCAAAGAACAACGTGTCGAACAGCTGGCTTGCCGCTTCAACGGTCGGTGGCTCGCCAGGGCGCATCACACGGTAGATATCCATAAGCGCGGTATCGCGGCCCATGTTTTTATCAGCCGCCATCGTGTTGCGAATATAGGGGCCAACGTTGACGTTATCGATGTCAAGGATTGGCAGATCGGTAATGCCCTGGTCCAGCAGAACCTTCAGGCTTCCGCCCTTCACTTCGCCGTCCTTGTCGTAATCCATCGTCAACTCGTCGCCGGCTTCGACCCAAATCTCGCCGGTGTCTTCGTTGATGATATCCTTAGCCACATATTTACCAAGGATCTGGTCAAAGGGCAGCAGAAGCTCTTTTACCTTGCCTTCGTCGATGATCTTTTTGACCATCCGCGGCGTCATTTTTTCGCCAGCTTTGCACAGCACTTCGCCGGTCGCCGCATCTACGATATCAAAGGTCGGACGGGTGCCGCGCACACGCTCTGGGAAGAACTTGGTGACCCAACCCTTGTTTTTGTCATACTTGTAGCTGACCGTGTTGTAATACGCGTCCATGATCTGCTCTTGACCCATGCCAAGCGCATACAAAAGCGTGGTCACCGGAAGTTTCCGGCGGCGGTCAATACGGGCGAACACAATGTCTTTTGCGTCAAACTCAAAGTCCAACCAAGACCCGCGATAGGGGATAATCCGGCAGGCAAACAGCAGCTTGCCGCTGGAATGCGTCTTGCCTTTGTCATGGTCGAAAAACACGCCCGGCGAACGGTGCATCTGACTTACGATAACGCGCTCGGTGCCGTTGACAACGAAGGTACCGTTATGCGTCATCAAGGGCATATCGCCCATGAACACGTCTTGCTCTTTAATGTCTTTAACCGACCGTGCGCCTGTATCTTCATCGACATCAAACACGATCAAACGCAGTGTCACCTTAAGCGGTGCTGCGTAAGTCATGTCGCGCGACTGGCACTCGTCGACATCATATTTCGGCTTTTCAAGTTCGTATTTCACGAACTCCAAAATGGCCGTTTCATTGAAATCTTTTATCGGAAACACCGATTGGAAAACCCCCTGAATGCCATCACCATCGGTGGGCTTCGGGCCCTCGCCCGATTTCAGGAACAAGTCATAGGAAGATTTCTGAACCTCAATCAGGTTCGGCATCTCCAAGACTTCACGGATTTTACCAAAGTAGCGGCGGATTCGCTTTTGACCTACGTAGCTCTGAGCCATGCTCATAGTCACCTTTCATCGTTTTCGCCGGCGCAGGCTCGTCGGGCTACGAGCATACGCCGCTTGGCGATAGAGGGGTTATCGGTTCTATTCATGCCCTCCGTCCCACCGGAAGGCTCCCGAACAATGACAACACACCTTGGAAGGGGTTTGGGGCCCTGCCCCAGTCAGATCCCTATCAAATCCCTGCCAAGATGCGCCTTAGACGCAGTTGGCTGGGCGCGAAATTCATCGCACCCAGCCCAATTTTTGGCGATGCCAAACGCGGCACCGAACCGAATTACTTCAGTTCTACTTTCGCGCCAGCTTCTTCCAGCTTTTTCTTCAAGCCTTCAGCGTCAGCTTTCGAAACGCCTTCTTTTACTTTGCCGCCAGCTTCAACCAAGTCTTTGGCTTCTTTCAGACCAAGACCGGTGATAGCGCGTACTTCTTTGATGACGTTGATTTTGTTCGGGCCAGCATCGGTCAAAACAACATCAAATTCAGTCTGCTCTTCAGCAGCCTCAGCAGCCGCAGCAGGGCCAGCCATCATTACAGCGCCGCCAGCAGCGGGCTCAATGCCATACTCATCCTTCAGGATGGTTTTCAGTTCTTGTGCCTGAAGAAGGGTCAGACCCACGATTTCTTCGGCGAGTTTTTTCAGATCAGCCATTTTCTGTTCCGTTCATTAAAGTTGGGTTCCAACGTCGGTATTATCAACCACGCCGGATCATTAGATTGCTCAGGCGGCAGCTTTGTCTTCGATAGTAGACAAGATGCCGGCGATGTTCGAAGCAGGCGCGCCAATGGCCCCAGCGATGTTCGACGCAGGTGCACCGATGCAAGACACGATCGAAGCAATAAGCTCTTCACGCGACGGCAACGCTGCAACGGCTTTAACACCAGCAGGATCCAACAGGATGTCACCCATAGTACCACCAAGAATAACGAACTTGTCGTTCTTCTTGGCATACTCTTCCGCGACCTTCGCAGCTGCGACTGGGTCCTCGGAATAGGCCATCACTGTCATGCCCGTAAGCAGGTCTGCCATCTTTGCAGAAGGCTTCCCGTCAAGGGCGATCTTGGCGAGCTTGTTCTTGGCAACGCGTACAGAACCACCAGCTTCACGCATTTTGGCGCGAAGGTCCTGCATCTGTGCAACCGTGATCCCGGCATAGTGGGCAACCACTACGACGCCAGAGCTTTCAAAGATTTGGCCGAGTTCCTCGACCACTTTCTCTTTTTGTGCTCTATCCACAGTTTCACTCCAAGTTTGGGGGTTTCCCCCCGGCTCATATTAGCCCCTTCCGAAAAAAGGGCATTCGGGTCCTTTTACGGGTCCCGAGGCCAGATCACCCGAGGGAAGCCCCCGGAAATTTGTCTCGATCCCCATCTCAGGCAGGAAAATTAAGGACAAATGCCCTCCCACCGTCTCGGACAGGACAGGGCCGTTTGGCGGCCCCGCCATCCTTTCCCCGAAGGGTCAGGAATTCTGTAAGTGCGGCGGGTTAACCCACCGCACCAAAACTCACTTCGCAGCGGTTGTCGCCAGATCCAAAGCAACACCAGGACCCATGGTCGAAGACAACGAGATCTTCTTAACATAGGTGCCCTTGGCGCCCGATGGGCGAGCCTTGGTCACAGCATCAACAAACGCACGAACGTTTTCTGCCAGTTTAGCCGCGTCGAACGAAGCCTTGCCGATACCCGCATGGATAACGCCAGCTTTTTCAACTTTGAACTGAACTTCGCCGCCCTTGGCATTGCCAACAGCACCGGCCACGTCCATCGTAACTGTACCAACCTTAGGGTTCGGCATCAGGTTACGAGGGCCAAGGATTTTGCCCAGACGACCAACCAATGGCATCATGTCAGGTGTTGCGATGCAACGATCAAAGTCGATCTTGCCGCCCTGAATGGCTTCCATCAGGTCTTCTGCACCAACGATATCTGCACCAGCAGCCGTTGCTTCATCAGCCTTTGGGCCACGTGCGAACACAGCCACACGTACAGTCTTACCTGTGCCGTTTGGCAGCGTCACAACACCACGAACCATCTGGTCCGCGTGACGTGGGTCAACACCCAAGTTCATCGCGATTTCCAGCGTCTCGTCAAACTTCGACTTGGCGTTTGCTTTGATCAAAGCAACAGCATCATCAACCGAGATCATGTCTTTGCCAGCAAAGGCTTCCCGCGCCGCGCGCGTCCGTTTTCCAAACTTTGCCATGACTTAACCTTTCACCTCGATACCGCAAGAGCGGGCCGAACCAAGAATGATCAACATTGCGCCTTCGATATCGATAGCGCTCAGATCTTTCATTTTGGCTTCAGCAATCGCGCGAACCTGCGCAACAGTTACCGTACCAGCAACTTCACGGCCCGGCTTAACCGAACCCTTGGCGCGGTTACGCTTGCCAACAGGTGGCAGACCAGCAGCTTTTTTCAGCAGGAACGAAGCAGGTGCAGTCTTGGTTTCAAGGCTGAACGACTTATCCTGATAATACGTGATGATCGTTGGCGTCGGTGTACCCGGCTCCATATCAGCGGTCTTGGCGTTGAATTCTTTTACGAACGCCATGATGTTCAGGCCGCGCTGACCCAAAGCTGGACCAACGGGTGGGGATGGGTTAGCTTGCCCCGCCTTAACTTGCAGCTTCAGCTGCCCAATAACCTTCTTGGCCATGTGGCCTCTCCTTTTATCACCGCACCCCACCGCGGGGCGCTTGGTTTAGTGGTTCGGTGCCCGCGTACGGGCCACCTCCCACGAGAACACGTTAGGCTGTTTTAGCAACCTGCGTGAATTCCAACTCGACCGGTGTCGCCCGGCCAAAGATCGAGACAGTCACCTTCAGGCGGCTATGCTCTTCATCAACTTCTTCGACCATGCCAGAAAAGCCTTCAAACGGCCCGTCAGTCACGTTCACCTGCTCACCCACCTCAAAGCGGATCAGGTTGCGCGGCGCAGCTTCGCCCTCTTCAACCCGGTTCAGGATCGCATTCACTTCTTCGTCACGCATCGGCATCGGCTTGCCTTGCGCACCCAAAAAGCCAGTAACGCGGTTGATCGAGGAGATCAGGTGATACCCCTTATTCGTCATCTCCATGCGCACGAGCACATAACCCGGCATAAAGCGACGCTCAGACGTCACCTTCTTGCCACGGCGAACCTCAAGCACTTCCTCTGTCGGAACAAGAACCTCTTCGATCTCTTCCTCAAGACCAGCTTCAAGAACGGACGTTCTGATCTGCTCGGCAATTTTCTTCTCAAAATTCGAGAGAACGCTCACCGAATACCAACGCTTGGCCATGCCTGCTTCACCTATCTTGCCCAAGACCTAAGCCTCGGAAATTCTTTGACTTTTGGGCAGATCATTCCGCCCGACTAGAACAAAAAACAACGCGCGGACCGAATCGCCGCGCGTTTTTGTTCCTGATTGATCGACCGAATACAGCCTTAGACCCCTAATTTCAAGAGGCTAAGGCCAATTCGCGCCGTTTTCAGCCGAAGCTGTTGATTACGGCGCTTAGCCCTGTGCGGATCGTCAAGTCGATCAGCGAAAAGAACGTCGCGGTCAGCGCGGCCATTATAAACACCATGATCGTGGTCAAGACCACTTCGCGGCGGGTTGGCCATACAACTTTGGCGATCTCGCTCCGCACTTGTTGGATGAACTGAAGAGGGTTGGCCTTTGCCATCATTACGTCCTGACTGTTCGCTGTTTACGTGCAGATATCCCGTTGCGCGACAAGTTTCAAGCCCGCAGCGTAGGAACGCCCGATATAGAGGTTTGAATTTGGCGTCCTATGCCGCGGCCAGCGTCACCATGCCTTACCTAAGATGTGGGCGCTCGGCATTGCGATCGGCGCGCCGGATGCAGATTATTTGCACACTGAACTACTCCCCATTTGTCCATTTGTTGGACAGGGATTAGCGTAATTTAAGCGACGCTTTGCACCTGCTGATAAGGGCTGGTTGTTTCGTTACTCTGCCAATAGACCACGGCAGGTGGTTGGCCACCAAGGGCAGAATGCGGGCGCTTGGTGTTGTAGAACTCAATCCATGCTTTCGGTATGGCTCAGCGGTTGGCAAACCAGCCCTCCCCTCGTGCATTGCTACGCAATACCCTGCCGGACAGCCGATTATCTGCGCATCGGCAAAACGGCTCTTCCTCATTCGTCTGCTCCTTTAGGGTTGGGCAGACCCTACATTAGATTGATGGGAACGCCCGGGGGGCAGAGCAACCCCATTCAGATACAAAGATCGCTGATTTTCTTTAATGTAAGTCCATGCAATAAAACGACTTGTTTTTTGCCCCTGCGCCATTTCGACGACTTTAAAATCAGCAACTTTAGCTTTTTCTAAAATTTTATTGAGTGGCTGCAGGTTATCTTTTTTCGACACCAATGAGGTGAACCACAGGCACTGGTCGGCGAACTCTATGCTCTGTTCAACCATGCTCGCGATAAACTTTATTTCGCCACCCGGACACCAAAGCTCAGCGTTTTGCCCACCAAAATTGAGCTTTGTAGACTGTCCCTTGCCAAGGTTGGCCCACTTGCGCTGGGTGCCTTTGTTCGCGTGTTCGATGGACGCATGGAACGGCGGGTTGCACAGGGTGATGTGAAACGCATCGCGGGGCTCGATCACGCCTCTAAAGATATTTTCAGGATTCTTTTGTCGTCTGAGGGTAATTTTCAGCTGGTTGAATTTGCAAATCTGCTGTGCCGATTTTATGGCGGTCGGATCGATATCGACGCCCGTGAAGTGCCAGCCGTATTCGCTCTGGCCAATAAGGGGGTACACCAAGCTTGCACCGGTGCCTATGTCCAAGGCTTTGATATTCCGCCCACGAGGGATTTCTTGATTGTTGCTGCAAGCAAGCAAGTCCGCCAGATAGTGGATATAGTCGACACGACCGGGAATCGGAGGGCATAGATAATTGGCAGGGATATCCCAAAAATCAACATTGTAATACGTCTTTAGCAACGCACGATTTAACATACGGACCGCCGACACATCTTGAAAATCAATAGTCGTCTGGCCCACAGGGTTGCTGATCGTAAAGGCTTCTAGTTCAGGTGAATCCGCCACCAAGCGCACAAAATCGTACCCCTCTCGGTGTTGATTGCGGGGGTGAAGTTCAGTTTTGGTGGCCATGAGGAAGCCTTCATTGAAGTTGGTGGAGGTAACGCGCCAAACCGTTCGTTGGTCTTAAACCCTCATGCAGAAATAGTAAAATTGATAGAGTGTTCCATAAGAATGGCTTTATTGCACACATTGCCTGATAAGTTTCGCCCCATCGCTCTAGCGTGATAGCAGAAGAGAATAAGCCGCTGGTGACCTGCCCCAAGTCAGATTCGCCCATCCATGCATCCTTTAGACAGTTTGAAAACCATCCAATCCAGTTTCCGCGAGCGTCCGGCATGACTTTGGGCTTCACGTCCCTCGGCACCGCGCTGACAGCCATAAGCGGCCCATGCGGTGGCACCAATCTGCAGCACAAATGGGGGCAAGTACCTATAAAAATTATGTTTACATAGGGGTATGTGCCACGCATCTTTGCCTTCATGCTTGCCTTGCAATTGGTTGCAAGACCTCGCTGAAGGTGGTTTTGTAAAACCTACAGCGAGTGGGGCAAAGCGATGGCGGCGACGTTAAAGGATGTGGCGATCAAGGCGGGGGTTTCGACCTCGGCCGTCTCACGGACGTTCACCGACGGGGCATCGGTCTCACCCAAAATGCGCCAAAAGGTCGAGGCGGCAGCGGCCGAGCTGGGGTATAGCCCGAACTTTCTTGCCCGCAGCCTGACGACGCGGCGCACGCAACTGATCGGGCTGGTCAGCAATAACTTTCATAACCCGATCTTTTTGCAGGTGTTTGATCTATTCACACGTGGCCTGCAAGACCGGGGTTTGCGGCCGTTGCTTGTGAACCTTAGTGACGAGGTGGCGCCCGAGAAATCACTGCAAATGTTGCAGCAATATTCGGTCGATGGGGCGATTGTGGCGTCCTCTACCCTGCCGCCGGTGTTTTCAAAGGCCTTTCGCGAACAAGGGCTGCCTGTGGTGCATACCTTTGGCCGCTATACCAGCGACCCTGATGTGCATGTGGTGGGTATTGATAACGTTGAGGCTGGGCGGATGGCGGCGCGGGAATTGGTCGTGCGGGGGTATCATCGGGTCGCGTTTTTGGGCGGGCCGCAAAACGCGACCTCTACGATAGACCGGCTGAAAGGCTTTGCCGAAGAGCTGGCACTGCACCCAACGATTCAGGTGCGCCACAGCTTTGCCGAGGCCTATTCCTTTAATGCGGGCCGTGCAGAAATGCAGCGTTTGTTGCCGTTGGGCCCTGCCGAGGCCTATTTTTGTGGGGATGACGTGCTGTCTATCGGCGCGCTGAGTGCGATTGCCGATGCGGGGCTGAAGGTGCCCCAAGATATTGGTATCATTGGCTTAAACGATATGGAAATGGCGGGGTGGCAGAATATCAACCTGACCACCATTCACCAACCGATCAAGCCGATTGTCACCGCCTCGGTTGAATTGATGGTCCGGCTGCTGGAAGAGCCGGACCGCTACCCCGAGGCGCGGCTGTTTCCGTGTCGGGTGACCGAGCGGGGCACATTACGGCCCCGCCCGAAAGCCTAGCGAAACATCGGCGGGCGGGCATCCATCCACTCGCCGTGGTTCTTGGCCGAGGCCACAGCCGTATGAACCGCCGCCATCGACCGCAGCCCATCGGGCGCGGTTGGCAAGCCATCGCGCACCTCACCCCGAATGGCATCGGCCAGATCGCAGTAGATGTTTGCCACGGCCAAGGGGAAGCCCTCGGGGTGGGCTATCGACACGCGGCTCAGGCGTTGGGCATCGGCATGCAGCCCCCCCTCGCCCTTTTCAATGATCTGCGTGCGGCCGTTTACGGGGGTATAGATCAGCTGGTTCGGCTGTTCCGACGCCCAGCGCAAACCGCCGGTTTCGCCAAAGACCTGAATGTCAAACCCGTGCTGCCGCCCGATTGCCACCGATGAGGTCCAAAGCCGGCCGACCGTGCCGCCCGTCATGCGGAAGTTGACCATCGCGTCATCTTCCAACACGCGGCTGGAAATGGTCGAGGCGAAATCAGCCGAGAGTTTTTCAACCTGATCGTCGCAGATAAAGCTGGCCATATGCAGCGCGTGGATGCCGCAATCGGCAAACTGCCCAGACACGCCTGCCATCGCTGGATCATAGCGCCAGCGTACACGCGGGTTATCGGCATTGGTCGCGTCGCCGTGGTGGCCGTGGCTAAAGTTGGTGACGACCAGCCGGATTTTGCCCAGCTCACCCGCTCGAACCATTGCACGGGCTTGGCGCACCATCGGATAGGCGGAATAGCAATAGTTCACCGCGCAAATCTTGCCCGTGGCCTCCGCGACCTTCACGATTTCTTCGCCTTGCTCGACGGTCATCGTCATTGGCTTTTCGCACAGCACGTTGAATCCGGCCTCAAGGAAAGCCTTGGTAATTTCAAAATGCGTGGCGTTTGGCGTGGCGACGGTCACCAGATCACAACGGTCGGCGCGGCCTTTTTCGCCAGCCAGCATTTCTTGCCAATCGCCATAGGCACGGTCGGCAGCAATACCCAAACGCTGGGCATAGTCGCGCCCCTCGGCGGCGCGATGGTCGAGCGCACCTGCCGCGAATTCAAAATGCCCGTCGGCCAAGGCGCCCAGGCGGTGTGCTGGCCCGATTTGGCTGCCTTCGCCGCCACCAATCATGCCCCATTTCAGTTTTGCCATGATCGTATCTCCTTAGAAACCAATAGATTGCAGATATTCGCGGTTCGCACGGGCGTCTTCCATCGGCGTGCCGGGTTTGGACGGGTCGCAGTCTTGTTCAACCGTGCACCACCCCGAGAACCCTGCATCCAGTAGGCGCTGACGCACGGCAGGGAAATCAACGTCACCCTTGCCCAGATTGCAGAAAATCCCCTGCCCGCACGCCGTGTAAAAGTCGGTGCGGTTGGCGACGACGTCGGCCTTGACCACAGGGTCAATGTCTTTGAAATGCATGTAGGAAATGCGGTTGATGTGGCGGTCCATAAACGCCACCGGGTCAAAGCCGGCATAGGAATGATGGCCGGTGTCAAAACAGATCTTCAGGATCTTTTCATCCACCTCATCCAGCAGGCGTTCCAGCTCTGGCTCAAAGTCCATAAAGCCTGCGGCATGGGCATGAATGCCCACGGTCAAGCCGTATTCCTCGGCGCCCAGCTTGGCGATTGTGGCGATACGGTCGCGGAAGGCGGTCCATTCGGCCTTATCCATCTGCTCGGCCTCTGTCGCGCGGCCAGCGGATGGGGCGCGGCGGGGCGAGATGCTATCGATCAGCACCAGATGCTGCGCGCCATGCGCCACCAGCGCCTTACAGGTACGCACCGATGCGTCCATCACCTCATCCCATTTCGCCGCGTCATGGAATGGGCGAAACACCACGCCACCGATGATTTCCAAATCACGTTCGGCCAGCGCGGGGGCCAAAATGGCAGGGTCCTCGGGCATATAGCCGATAGGGCCGAGCTCGATGCCTTTATAGCCTGCAGCGGCGCATTGATCCAAAACCGACGTCCACGCCGGATAGGACGGGTCGCTGGCAAATTCGATACCCCAAGAGCAGGGCGCATTCCCGATTTTGATCGTCATTTCAGTGCCTTTCACAGCCTAATATGCGGCCACATCCACCCATGCTTTCGCACGAGAGGAGGCAAGCGCCGCGGTCACAACTTGGGTCACGTCTAGGCCATCTTGGAACGTCGGCCAGACAGGGTTTTGGGTTTCAATAGCGCGCAAAAAGTCACGCGCCTCGATGATAATTTGGTCTTGGTAGCCGGTGCCATGACCGGGGCCTTGGCAAAACGGCAGGTAATCAGGATGCGCGGGGCCGGTCAGGATTTTGCGAAAGCCGCGCGTGGCCTCGGGCTCATCCATGCTATATAGCCAGATCGCGTTCTGATCCTCTTGGTCAAACTTGATCGCGCCTTTTGTTCCCGTTATTTCATAGGCATATCCCATTTTACGGCCATGGCTGATGCGGCTGAAATACATCTGGCCCATCGCGCCATTGGCAAAGCGGCACATCATCTGCGCGTGGTCATCATTGGTCACTTTGCCACCGGGGCGGGTCGCATGCACAGTTTCCACCTCGGCAATCAGGCTGGAAACCGGCCCGATCAGCGCCAGCCCCGCGTTAATCATATGCGGCGCCAAATCGCCCATCGTGCCATTCGCATCATCCAGCGTGCGCCATGTCGCGGGGGCGTTCGGGTCGGCCATGAAATCTTCGGTATGTTCGCCACGAAACCACGTCACATCGCCAATCGCGCCACTTGCCACCAACTGCCGCGCAAACTGGCTGGCGGGCGTGCGGATATAGTTAAAGCCCACCATCGAAATTTGACCCGCCGAGGCCGCAACCATCGCGCGGCTATCGTCAATCGACGCGCCCAAGGGCTTTTCGCAAAATACCGGTTTGTTCAGCGCAAAGGCCGCCAGCGCAATCTCGCGGTGGGTTTCTTGCGGTGACGCAATCACGATCGCCTCCACCTTTGGGTCATTCACCAGCACGCGCCAATCAGATGTGGCGCGGGCAAAGCCGTAAGCCACGCGGTAACGTTCGGCGCTGGCATCGCTATTGGCGCATACCATTTCCAGCTTTGGGCGCAGACCAGTATTGAACACCGCCCCCACAGCCGACATGGCAACCGCGTGGGCCTTACCCATGTAGCCGCCGCCGATAATCCCGATTCCAATATCTGCCATGCTGCCCTCCCAAGCGTCGATCTGAACCACATCTACAAATATGATTTGCAACCGGTTGCAAAATTAGTATCCTTGGATCAAGAGTCGCGCAAGCGTCATTTATTGCACCCACCACCGAAAGCCCAAAACCATGCCAGACAGCACCCTTCGCCTTACCGTGGCGCAAGCCATCATCAAATATCTGGAAAACCAGTTCATTCAGATCGACGGTCAGGAGTGGCGGCTGTGCGGTGGCGGCTTTGGCATTTTCGGCCACGGCAACGTGACCTGTCTGGGTGAGGCGCTGTATGATGCGCGCGCCACGCTGCCGCTGTATCGTGGCCAGAATGAGCAAAGCATGGGTTTCGCCGCCGCCGCCTATTCCAAGCAATGGCTGCGCCAGCGCTTCATGTTTTGCACCGCCAGTGCGGGGCCGGGTACGGCGAACCTGCTAACCAGCGCAGCACTGGCCCATGCCAACCGCTTGCCGATGCTGATGCTGTGCGGCGATACCTATGTCACCCGCCTGCCGGACCCCGTTTTGCAACAGCTGGAACATTTCGGCAATCCAACACTGGGTGTGAATGACGCGTTCAAGGCTGTGACGCGGTTTTGGGATCGCATCACCCACCCCGCGCAGATTTTGCAATCCTTGCCCGCAGCACTTAACACCATGCTAGACCCTGCCGATTGCGGGCCTGCCTTTATTGGCCTACCACAAGATGTGCAGGGCTGGACCTTTGATTACCCGACCAATTTCTTTGCCAAACGGGTCCATCGCATCCGCTGCCAAGCGCCCGATGTGGCCGAGGTTGCAGATGCCGTGGCCCTGCTGAAAGCCGCCAAGCGCCCGATGATTATCGCGGGTGGCGGGGTGCAATATTCGGGGGCAGTGGCAGACCTGACCGCCTTTGCCGAGGCGCATAATATCCCCGTGGTTGAAACCATCGCTGGCCGCGCGAACATGCTGCAAGACCACCCGCTGAACATCGGCCCCGTTGGCGTGACGGGGTCCGACAGTGCCAACGCGATTGCCGAGCGGGCCGATGTGATTTTGGCCGTCGGCACACGGTTGCAAGATTTCACCACAGGGTCGTGGACCGCCTTTGCCAAGGACGCGCAAATTATAGGCCTGAATGTAGGGCGGCATGATGCGATGAAGCATCTGTCCTTGCCTGTTGTCGGCGATGCCAAGTTGGGGCTTGCGGCGCTGTCGGCTGCGATGGGCGGGCAAAAAGCCGCAGGCGATTGGGTGGGTTTTGCCCAAGCCGAACGTGCTAAATGGGTGGGCTATACCGACCAGATCACCACTGCGGGTAATGGCCCTAATTCCTATGCCCAAGTGATCCGCGTGGTGAACGACCTCTGCGACAGCCGCGACCGTGTTGTCGCCGCTGCGGGCGGATTGCCTGCCGAAGTAACCGCGCATTGGCAGACCAAAGACATCGGTACCGTTGATGTGGAATTTGGATTTTCCTGCATGGGATACGAGATTGCGGGCGGTTGGGGCGCTAGAATTGCACAATTCGAACGTGAGCCTGAAAAGGACACCATCGTCTTTACCGGCGATGGCAGCTACATGCTGATGAACTCTGACATCTATTCCTCGGTGCTGACAGGCCGCAAACTGATTATCTGCGTGCTAGATAACGGCGGCTTTGCTGTGATCAACAAGCTGCAAAACAACACCGGCAACGAAAGCTTTAACAACCTGATCGCCGATTGCCCCACCGTGCCCGTGCCCTTTGCCGTCGATTTCGCAGCGCATGCGGCGTCGATGGGGGCGCTGGCCGAAACCGTGTCAAACCCAGCTGAATTTGCCGAGGCATTCAAACGCGCCAAAGCCGCCGATAAGACAAGCGTGATTGTGATGCAGGTTGATGCCTATGACGGATGGACCACCCAAGGCCACACGTGGTGGGAGGTGGGCACGCCGCACATCACCCAAAATCCACGGGTCGAAGCCAAGCACCACGAGGTTGAATCCAGCCGCGCCAAGCAAAGAAAGGGCGTGTGATGGATGTAATCGCAGGCATTGCCAAGAACCGCTTTGTCGTGGTCGGCCGCGTGGGGATGGACCTGTTCCCTGCCCCCGGCGAGGCTGTGGAAACCGCCGATCAGTTCACCGCCGATATGGGCGGCTCGTCTGCCAATATCGCCGCAGGCATTGTGAAACTCGGTGGCCAAGCCGCCCTTGTGACCCGCGTGTCCGATGATGCCGTGGGGCGGTTTTGCGTAAACAAGTTGCGCCATTACGGCGTGGACACCACCTATGTTACCCCTGCCGGTGGCGAGGCGCGCAATTCGCTCGCGCTGTATGAAAGCCGTGTGCAGGGGCACCAATCGGTGATCTACCGCAACGGTGCCGCCGATTTTGAGATGACGGTTGAGGATGTTGAGGCCGTCGATTACAGCCAGTTCGGTGCCTTGGTCACGGCGGGAACGGTGTTCGCGGCGGACCCCTCGCGCAGCGCTGCATTTCGCGCGTTTGAGCTGGCCCGCGCCGCTGGCCTACCGATCATCTTTGATGTCGATTACCGCCCCTATAGCTGGCCCTCGGCGCAGGTTGCCGCCGATGTTTTGTCACGCGCGGGGGCCTTGTCGGATGTGATTATCGGCAATGATGATGAGTTCGGCTTTATGGCTGGTGGTAAGGATAAAGGCCTAGCCAAGGCCCGCGACTTGGCAACGACAAGCGCAGCGATTGTAGTCTATAAAATGGGCGAACTTGGCGCGATTACCTTCAATGAGGGCCAAGAAATCCGTACCGGCATTTACCCGGTCACAGCCCTTAAACCCACCGGCGCGGGGGACAGTTTCATGGCGGGTATGCTGTCGGGCATTGCCGCAGGCGCTGATCTGAAAACTGCCGTCTTGCGCGGGTCGGCCTGCGCGGCCATTGTGGTGGCGAAACCGGGTTGTGCGCCAGCTATGCCCTTCCCCGATGACCTGACAAAATTCCTCGCGGCCCATGACGGCCCGACCCATCCAGCCTAAAGGACCCCCCATGCATTTTGCCCCCCATGACAATAAAAACAAACCGATAATTGACGCCGATGATGCCAATGTGCCGTTGAATTACTTTAACATCGTCAAGCTTAAGGCGGGCGAGGCATTTGAATACCAAGTGCCGGGCTATGAGACCTGCATTGTGCCAGCCACTGGCACCGTCGATGTGCTGGTTGAGGGGATTGAGTATAAATCCCTCGGCAACCGGGGTGCCGATGTTTGGGATGGCGAGCCAGAGGGCGTGTATATTCCTGTCGGCGCCAAGGTGACGATTGTCGCCGTGCGCGATACCGAAACCTTTATCGCTGGCGCGCGCTATGACAAGGTTTTGGACCCGTTTGAGGTACGCGTGGCCGATATCGACAAGGTCCAATACGGCTCGGACGACACCAAAACCCACCGTAAAATCAAGCACATCCTTGGCACCAAATACCACGGCAAAGTGGGCCGCTTGTTGGTCAGCGAGCTGTTCACTGTGGGCACCGGCGGTTGGTCCGGCTTTCCTGCGCACAAGCATGACACCGACCGCAAAGATGCCGCTGGCAACATCATTGAGACGCGGCATGATGAAACCTATAACTTCCGTTTCCGCCCCAATCACGGCTCGGGCGTCCAGATCATTCAGCATGAAGAGGGCAAGCCCGGCGATGCCTATCAGCTGATGGACGGGTCCACGATCACCCTGAAATCGGGCTATCACCCCTGCGCCGTGATGCCGGGGTATGAGATGTATTATTTCACCATTCTGGGTGGGCTGTCGCAACGCAGCCTTGTGCAATATTTCCAGCCGACCCATGCCTATCAGGTCGAAACTATCCCCGGCATCAAAGACATGATCGCGAAGTTCAAATGACGCTGGCAACATTGGCAGAGGTCCTGCAACCCGCCCTGAAGGGGCGCTATGCGGTGGCCGGTTTGGTGACATTGGGATGGGAAGATATGCGCGCCTTTGTCGCCGCTGCCGAGGCCGAAGGCTGCCCCGTGATCTTGCAGGCGGGCCCATCGTGCCGCGCCCACACGCCCTTGCCGATCTTGGGCAAGATGTTCCGGCATCTAGCCGAAAACGCCTCGGTGCCGGTCGTCGCACACCTTGACCACGGCTATACGATGCAGGAATGCCGCGAGGCGCTGGACAGCGGCTTTAGCTCGCTGATGTTTGACGGTTCGCGCAAATCATTGACGCAAAACATTGATGAGACAGCAGAAATCGCCGCAATGGCCCATGCGGCGGGCATTTCCTGCGAAGGTGAGATCGGCTTTGTCGGCTATGCCAATGGCGAAAACTCGGCAGGCACTGACCCGGATGACGCGGCAAAGTTTGCCGTTGAGACCGGCGTCGATGCGATGGCCATCTCGGTCGGAAACGTGCATTTGCAACAAGATAAAGAGGGCGGTTTGGATATCGCCCGCATTCGCGCGATTGAGGCGGTGACGCGCGTACCGCTGGTCATTCATGGCGGGTCGGGCGTGCCTGTGGCGCAGCGGAGTGCGCTGGCGCGGGGATCGAACATCTGCAAGTTCAACATCGGCACCGAGCTGCGCATGGCCTTTGGTGACGCCTTGCGCGCTGCGGTTAACAGCGACCCCAGCCGGTTTGACCGTGTGACGATATTGAAAGAAACCCATGACCCGATGGTCGCCGCCACCCGCCGTGTCTTGCGGGCGTTCATGGCGGAGTAACCGCGCAAACCCATGCTTGCCCAAGGGTGGCATGGGGCCTAGGGTCATGCCAAAGAGATGACATTAAAAGGCGTGCGTGATGAAAAAACTTGTTCTAACGGGGGCCGCGGGTCGGCTTGGATCGTACCTGCGTGAACCGCTGTCCAAGCTCTGCGATGAATTGGTAACGACCGATCGGGTCGCTGATATCGGCAAACTTTACCCAAATGAACGCTATGTGCAGGCCGATCTGGCCGAGCTGGCACCAATGGTTGAGCTGTTGGCGGGGGCCGATATGGTCGTGCATTTCGGCGCAATCGGGGATGAGGCACCCTGGGATCAGATTTTGCCGTCTAACATCATTGGCGCCTATAATATCTGGGAAGCGGCCTATCAAAACAAGGTGCGGCGGGTGGTCTATGCCTCGTCCATCCACGCGGTTGGGATGTATCCGAAGAATCAGTTTATCGGCACCGATGTCGCGCACCGGCCCGATACGTTTTACGGGCTGGCAAAGTGTTTCGCCGAAGATCTGGCAAGCCTTTATTGGGAAAAGCGGGGGGTTGAGGCCGTTTGTATGCGGATTTTAAGTGCGGCCAAGGTTGGCAATCCGCGCGCCTTGGGATCTTGGCTCAGCTATGATGATTTGATCCATCTGGTGACGCGGGCGATTGATACGCCTGTGACGGGCTTTACCGTGGTTTACGGGGTTTCAAACAATGATCGCGCGCCTGTCGATAATTCAAAGGCGCATTTTCTGGGGTATCGGCCCAAAGATAATGCCGAACAATTTGCTGCGGAAATTCTTGCCGAGGCAGCACCCCTAAACCCGCTCGACCCCACAGACATGTGCCACGGCGGGCCGTTTGCATCTATTCCGCTGGGCGAAAGCGGGGTGGCCAAATTGAACATTGTGGAAGATGCTAAAAAGATCTGAACCTGCCCACTCAGCCAATCCATTGTCGTAAAATAGATTGGCTGATTTTTTTCCCGATATAAACCTTTGCTTCACGCGATGCGCCGCAAGGCTATCCCGCCAAAGCCTCGGCTACCGCCAAATCGGCCATTTTCAACACAGCCTCGCGTGAGGCAGCAACCGCGATGAACCGGCCGTTGTGGCAGAATTTGGCGCCGGTGACACCGCTAGCTATTTCCAATGCTTCGTCGGTCAGACCAGCCCAAGCGGCGGGCAGATCGGCGCGGTTGTCAAATGTGTCGTCGCCAATGCGGATCGTGGACAGCGTCCAATCGCCACCACGCGGGCAGATGGCGAACAGCAGATGGTCGGCACCGGCCTTATCAATGCCTGCGCGAAACGGCATGCCCATCGACAGCTCCAACACGCGGCCCTCGCCTGCGGCCTCAATCGCGGCCATTACCATCGTCTCGGCGCGCAGCTTGGCGGCTTTGCGCTTTATCTGCGCCTCAACGAACGCGCGGGCGACGGGCAAGGCGGCCATAAAGGCGCGGTCATCGGCGCCTTCCTCATTGTCATCGAACACGGTTTTCAGGCTTTCCAGCAGCGCAGGCAGCGTGAGGCCCGCGAACATTGGCCCTGCCTCAGATGTGTTCACCGCACCATTATCAACAAGATCAACAGGCAGCACGAAGCCGCGATCGAAAGACCCCCAGATCGCGTCGGCGTCATAATCCGGCACATCCATCGCACGAAGGTAATCACGTCCATACTTTGCCCAGACCAATCCGAAAGAGCTGTAGGGTTGGCCACTCTCGCGTAGCGGGTTGGGCCGTTGGTGATGGTCGAAAATCTGCGCCTCGGCGTCAAAATTACCGCCCACGTCGTAAATGATCCGATCCTCGGCGGGGGTGATCCATGCTTTGTCACGGGTGCGGGTCAGCGTGGCATCGGGAAACAGCTGGGTCAGGATGACCGAGGACAACAGCTCATCCGCATGAAAGCCGCCGGAATGGGTGACAAGGTGGGTGATGGTCATCAGATATAGGCTCCAGGAAGGCTTAAATTAATTTGGGCAGCCAACGCGGCCGCCCCCAAGGTCATTATGTGCGTGATTATGAGTGAGGCTCGGCAGAAAACTAGTTCTTGTGGATCGGGATGGCAGAGCCGCAACCTATAGGGCCACCATCAGTTTCGCCGGATCTTTACCCCGATTCACAATAGTTTAATGGGTCCAGACACCGCGCCGATGGGTCGCGAAATTGTCACCATAGCCGCCAGCACGGATATTCGCCTTGCGGGTATGGGTTTCGGCCACAGCAAATTCTATTCCATGCGTGTTTGCATAGGCCTCCGCGGCTTCACGGCTCTCAAACCGCAACTTCACTTGCGAATTCATATCATCGCTGGACGTCCAACCCATCAATGGATCAACCGAACGGGCCGAGGCGGGCACGAATTCTAGCACCCAGACCTTGGTCTTGGCAGTACCGGATTGCATGGCGTTGCGGGCGGGCTGATAAATACGGGCGCGCATAGGCTGGCTCCTTGGAATTTGCGTGTTGCCATATGGCGGAAAAACAGGGGGGTTTGCAAGCGCTTTGCCGCTGTCAAAGAGTTCTGCCGACCGATCGCTGGGAGTGTGGGTGGGGTGTGTGGGGTGTGTGGTGCGATCGGTCGACAGACTTTGCTGCTTGCCCTTATACTTTGCACCATGGATTTTTTCTTTTCAACCGAAAGATGCAAAGTAATTTAAAATATTCCTTAAAATTGAATCTTATCCTCTAACGTTAGCGTAACCTTGCTTAACAACCGCTTAAGCCCCCTTGAACAAGAACAAAAACAGACCATCCTTAAGGCGCTGGAAGGAATCATCATGCCACACAATAATACCAACGCCCCTGCCCTACGCCCCGAGGTTTTAACGCGCCCCAAACTTGAGGGCGGCAAGCGGTTTAAACTCTCGACACCCTTTCAGCCGGCAGGCGACCAACCCAATGCGATCAAAGAGTTAACCGCCGGCATCAATGCGGGCGAGCATGACCAAGTGCTGCTGGGGGCAACCGGTACGGGCAAAACATTCACGATGGCCAAAGTGATTGAAGAAACCCAGCGCCCGGCGATCATTCTCGCGCCCAACAAAACGCTTGCTGCGCAATTATACGGCGAATTTAAAGGCTTCTTTCCCGATAACGCGGTGGAATACTTTGTCTCATATTACGATTATTACCAGCCCGAGGCCTATGTCGCGCGGTCTGATACCTTTATCGAAAAAGAATCGCAGATCAACGAACAGATCGACCGGATGCGCCACTCGGCCACGCGGGCGCTGTTGGAACGCGACGATGTGATCATCATTGCCTCGGTATCGTGCATTTACGGTATCGGCTCGGTCGAAACCTATTCGGCGATGACCCAAGACCTGATTACGGGTGAAAGCTATGACCAACGGCAGGTGATTTCCGAGTTGGTGGCGCAACAATACCGCCGCAACGACCAAGCGTTTCAGCGCGGTTGCTTTCGCGTGCGCGGCGATTCGCTAGAGGTCTGGCCTGCCCACCTTGAAGACCGCGCCTGGCGGTTTTCGTTTTTCGGCGAGGAATTGGAAGCGATTATTGAGTTTGACCCGCTGACCGGCGCGAAAACCGACAATTTCGAACAAATCCGCGTCTATGCCAACAGCCACTACGTCACCCCGCGCCCAACGATGAACCAAGCGATAATCGGCATCAAAAAAGAGCTGCGGATGCGGTTGGACCAACTGACTTCCGATGGTAAATTGCTCGAGGCGCAGCGGCTGGAACAGCGCTGCTCGTTCGACCTTGAGATGCTAGAGGCGACCGGCGTTTGCAACGGCGTGGAAAACTATTCACGCTATCTGACAGGTCGCGCACCGGGTGAGCCGCCGCCAACACTGTTTGAATTTATCCCCGACAATGCCATTGTTTTTGCAGACGAATCCCACGTTTCCGTCCCGCAAATCGGTGGCATGTACAAGGGTGACTTTCGCCGCAAAATGACGCTGGCCGAGCATGGCTTTCGCCTGCCATCCTGTATGGACAACCGGCCGCTGAAGTTTGAGGAATGGGACGCGATGCGGCCGCAGAGCATTTTTGTCTCGGCAACGCCGTCAAAATGGGAGCTGGAGCAAGCGGGCGGCGTGTTCACCGAGCAGGTTATTCGCCCGACCGGATTGATCGACCCTATGGTTGAAATCCGGCCGGTCGAGGCGCAGGTTGACGACCTGTTGGATGAAATTCGACGCGTGGCACTGGCCGGTTTGCGGGTTTTGGTGACAGTGCTGACCAAGCGCATGGCCGAGGATCTGACCGAGTATTTTCACGAACAGGGCATCCGGATCCGCTATATGCACTCGGACATCGACACCATTGAACGCATTGAAATCCTTCGTGATTTGCGGCTAGGGGCCTTTGACGTTCTGGTCGGCATCAACCTGTTGCGCGAAGGTTTGGACATTCCCGAATGCGGGCTGGTGGCGATTTTGGACGCCGATAAGGAAGGCTTCTTGCGGTCTGAAACCTCGCTTATCCAGACCATCGGACGGGCGGCGCGAAACTCTGAAGGGCGCGTGATTATGTATGCCGACCGGATCACCGGCAGCATGGAGCGCGCGATGGGCGAAACCGACCGTCGCCGCGCCAAGCAAGTCGCCTATAATGAGCTGCACGGCATCACCCCGACGACCGTGAAAAAGAACGTCGAGGACGTTCTGGCCGGTCTGTGGCAAGGCGATACGGATCAGTCGCGCATCACCGCCAAGGTTGATAAACCGATGGTTGGCAGCAACCTTGCGGCGCACTTGGACGGCTTGCGGGTGCAAATGCGCAAGGCCGCCGAGAACCTTGAATTTGAAGAGGCAGCCCGCCTGCGCGATGAGGTGAAACGGCTAGAGGCGGTGGAACTGGCCATCGCCGATGACCCACTGGCGCGGCAATCAGTGGTCGAAGAGGCGGTTGAGGACGCGCAGAAAATGGCGGGCCGTTCAACCGCAGGTCGGGCCGGTATGCGCGGCGGAAAGTCGCGTCCGGGGCGGCGCTAGGGCTGTGGTTAGGCCCGTTTTATCAGGCGGACCAAGAACAGCACGACCACCGCGCCAATCGTCGCGTGCAGGATGGATGCCAAAATTCCCCCACCAAAGCCAAGCCCAAGCATTGGGAAAATCCAGCCCGCCACAAGTGCGCCGACGATGCCAACGACGATATTACCAAGCAAACCAAAGCCATAGCCCTTGACGATAAGCCCCGCCAACCAGCCAGCCACGCCGCCGATTATCAGTATTAAGATTAAACCCTGAGCAGCCATATCATCTCTCCAAAATTGTAAATTTCTGTTTCGTAACTTCAGGCTGACCTATTTCCAAGGGGCGCGAGCTTACTTCGGTATAAGGCTTTCAAAACGCCTCGACCACCTCATACATCACCGGTTCAAACCGGCTGCACAGGCCGGCAATCACGCGGTTACGTTCGCGCATTTCCGGCGTGCGCAGCATCGCTTGAAAATCCTCGCGCCTCTGCCATTTGGAGTAATTGGCGATGCGGGTTTGCGCGTCATTCATGTGCAGCCCCGCCCCCAAAAACCCCGGCTGGTGGCGAATAAACGCGGCATAGGCCGATTGCAGCGCCTCCATCAGATCGGCGGCGGTGCCCGGCGTCATCTCAAACGTGGTAAGTACGGTTTGTCCGGTAAAGTCTTTGCTAATCTCTGGCATAGAACGGCCCTCCTTTGCAGCATCATGCCACATCTGCGGGATGTTCACACAAGCAAATTTTGACACAACTTGATGAGATGCGCCATAATCCCTTGCTTTTTGGCGAAACTACTTCTATGTAGGCACTGCGACGTTATCTCTATCGACCACTGTCTACCGCCTTACGGCCACAGCAACTCGATGACTGGCTGACGTGCCGAGCCGCCGCATGGTGTGGGCGGAACTAAGACAGGAGATCTCACGATGGCCAAGGGCACCGTGAAATGGTTCAACGAAACTAAAGGCTTCGGCTTTATTGCGCCAGAAGGCAGCAGCAAAGACGTGTTCGTGCACATCACTGCACTAGAGCGCGCTGGCTTGCGTACTTTGGCCGACGGTCAAGCTGTCACCTTCGATATCGAAGCTGGCCGTGACGGTCGCGAATCTGCGACGAACCTCGCACTCGCATAAGCGACACGCCTGAGTTGTCAGGCAATTGAAATACAAGAGGGCGGGCCATTTGTGCCTGCCCTTTTTTGTTTTCGGCTTTGTCCGCCTTAGCTGCCTAGGCTGCACGAAAAACCAACCTGTTACGCATCGCATGTTCAAAACCGACACGCATTGCGACCACGGATAAAGGTGCACGAAGCACAACGGGGGCATGGCTGTCGTTTGGAAATTCTGAGGTGGCGCATTCGGTTGAAACGAGAATAACCGGCATATCGACGCCACCCTTATGCATCAGACATACGAGTTTTCGGCTGGCCTCTAGCCCGCCAACATGGTCACTATTGATGACAAACAGGCCAAAACCAGTGCCATCCATGGTAAGCGTTTCAAGGGCTGCGAACGCGTCTTTTTCTGTTTCAATCATACCGCCCAACCCCGCGATACGCGTCGCAATCTGATTGTGAACAGCGCCACCTTCTACAGAATCTTCTGCTGCCAAAAGCAAGACGCGCACGCCCCAACTGACAACGGCCGCAACGTCTGCTTCATCTTGGCGAAATACTTGCACAACGACCTCCTCCAAACTTAACCAGACTTAGACATACTCATAAATTCGATCAAAATTAGGGTGAAGCTTTGGCGCCTTTTACCCTATCATCTGCGATCAGGGCCGATTTTAGCCATATTTCGCAGAGCCAAGCGCAAGCACAGCCCTGATTCGAGTGTGCATAAAAACCGTGTGAGACCTGTTAGCAGCAGTCCATTGCGGCGATTATTTTTACGACGTCTTCTGAGTAACTCGCATAATTAAACCCGATGCACTTCCATTCAAAACAGGTGCATCTCTGGCGGGTTCTTATCGTTTCTGTCATGCAGAAAAGTCTAAGCGCCCTGTATACGTTTGCCAGGCAAATCGGCCGGTGTCCCATCACAATGCAACTTTGCCTGCCCGCGCCCTGCGTTTTTAGACGCGTATAGCGCTTCATCAGCATCGCTCAGCATCTTATCGGCATTGGGCTGTGCGTAATCGGTTGAGATTGTTATCCCAATACTTGCCGAGATCTGGCAAACCTGCCCATGAAAATCACTAGGCTCCGTCAGCTTTTCAACAACCCGTTCGGCAACCTTAAACAACGTGCTTGGATCGGTTAAATCCCTGAAAACGACAACAAACTCATCTCCGCCAACACGCGCGACCGTATCGCCCAACCTGGTTTGCGATAGCAGCACTTTTGCAACCACTTGCAGCACAAAATCACCCGCCGCATGACCCAGCGTGTCATTCACGGACTTAAAATAATCCAAGTCGATGTGCATGAGGCCAAAGGGCACCTTACGGTCAATCATCATCGACATTGCTAAATCCAACGCACGGCGGTTGCGCAGGCCGGTCAAGGTGTCGGTTAGGGCTTGCTCCTCTGCGGCGTCCCGCGCGCCCTGCAGCCGCATGTTCAGTTGCCGCAACTCTTCGGTCACGGCCGTCTTTGCCTCGACCAGATAGAGCAATTCCATTGCCAAATCCGTGGCTGCAAAATCGGCGTCTGTAAGGTCGTGGGCGGCCACCGCTTTCATCACATCAATCCCGAAAGAAAGGTTCACCAACACCCCTTCATTTGCGGGAAGGCAGACTGCAATACCCCGAAACCCTTGCACGATGCTTGCCTCTTTCGGCATGATTTGCAATCGTTCACCATCAAGGCGGCGCATGTCAGTTACTGTAAAAACCCCCCCAGGACGACGCACTTCGAAGAGGTCAAAAAAGCTGGCGCCTTCAAGGTGCTCCGCACCAAAGACCTTGCGCAATGTCCCCCCCGCAGATTCGATAACACCTCGGCCAGAAATCCAAAGATGCATCGGCATGACGCGGTTTAGCGCGGGCTTTTCTATCTGCATTGGACCGTCGGGCATCATTTGCTCACCTTTTCAATCACCTCGGGCAGCCAATTCGAACCTGCGCCCCTGCGCATATGCGACTTCAAGCAGTTGAATAAGGACCATTTCACCCTCAAGGCTATCGCCGTCATGGTCTAGCAATGCCAACGCCCCATAGTCATCAGCCATCGCACGCAACAACCCGACAACAACATGGCCTGCCCCCGCAAGCGGGAAACGGCATTGCAACGTATAAAGGCTCGGCGTTATTTCGTATAGATCTAGCAGTGGCAAATCAAGGTTTGGCAAGGCCAACTGCCCGCGCCCTTGGGTATCTTCCAGCGTTTGGAGGAAATCCTTAAACGTCACCCCACCAAACCGCAGCAATCGGCGCAGCGCATCCGAACTGTGGTTAGAGACGAGGAATGTGCCCAAATCCTCAAGAATCATGTCTCGCGGACGGTTTAGAACGGTCACGCTTGCGGCCAGCACGCCTTCGGTCATTGCATCATCATAGGTTAACATGGCTTCAAACCCGTCGACACCAACCCCAGAAAGGCACGCGACTCGTGCCCATGCAGCATCGCCATGCGTATCGCGCACATAGCATTGGATCGCTCGGTTAATCAGACCATGCATTCAACGGAATCCTCCCTTAAGCCTCTAAAGCTAGTCGCCAACCCTTAATATTCACCCCCAAGGCTGGCTGGTATTTTCCTAAAAACTGCGGCAATGTGGCATTACAAAAGGCATGGTCCACGTTGCAAACACTTGTTTTTAAACTGCTTATAACGCTGCACTTTTTTGTGCTGCGCGTGACACGCCCTTCTTTCATAAACTTATACGCATTTCCTTTGTCCTTCCGTCGCTAACTTGCGAAAAAAATAATCAATTGGGCCTAATTTATATTCCCTTAATAATCAGTGAATTACGCAAATTACTGCCCTCTTCCCTCGGGCCAGATTCCCAGATATACCCTGCAGATGACGCAAAATCCGCCAAACCTCCGCCCCGATCTCGCGCCCCGCGCGCGCCTGTCCGAGCCCCGCCGTGAAGGCCAGCCGATGATCGGTATGGTCAGCCTTGGCTGCCCCAAAGCGCTTGTCGATAGTGAACGCATCCTGACCCGCCTGCGGGCCGAAGGCTATGCCATCTCGCCCGATTACGCGGGTGCCGATGCGGTGATCGTCAATACCTGCGGCTTCCTCGACAGTGCCAAGGCCGAAAGCCTTGATGCGATTGGTGAGGCGCTAAAGGAAAACGGCAAGGTCATCGTGACGGGTTGTTTGGGCGCCGAGCCGGATTATATCCGTGAGCATCACCCGAAGATTTTGGCCGTGACCGGCCCGCATCAGTATGAGCAGGTTTTGGACGCTGTCCACCTTGCCGTACCGCCATCGCCCGATCCGTTTATCGACCTGCTACCCGCAAGCGGCGTGACCCTGACACCGCGCCACTACAGCTATCTGAAAGTTTCCGAGGGCTGCAATCATAAGTGCAAGTTCTGCATCATCCCCGATATGCGCGGCCGCCTGCAATCGCGCCCCGCCCATGCTGTGCTGCGTGAGGCGGAAAAACTGGTTGAGGCTGGTGTGCGCGAACTGCTGGTCATCTCGCAAGACACCAGCGCTTATGGCGTTGATATCAAACACGCAATCGACAAAGGCCACCGTGCGCATATCACCGACCTCGCGCGTGATCTGGGCAGTTTGGGCGCGTGGGTACGGCTGCATTACGTCTACCCCTACCCGCATGTGCGCGACCTAATCCCGCTAATGGCGGATGGCCTGATTTTGCCCTATCTGGACATCCCGTTCCAGCACGCCCACCCCGATACGCTGAAACGCATGGCCCGCCCTGCCGCTGCCGCCAAAACGCTAGATGAAATCGCCGCGTGGCGTGCCACCTGCCCCGATATTACCCTGCGCAGCACCTTTATCGTAGGCTATCCCGGCGAAACCGAGGCCGAATTCCAAACCCTGCTGGATTGGATGGATGAGGCGCAACTCGACCGGGTGGGTTGTTTCCAATACGAAAATGTCGCTGGTGCCCGCAGCAACGCCCTGCCCGACCATGTGCCGGATGAGGTAAAGCAAGACCGCTGGAACCGCTTTATGGAAAAAGCGCAAGCGATTTCCGAGGCAAAACTGGCCGCCAAAGTTGGCCAAACCATCCAAGTCATCGTGGATGAGGTTGACGCCGACGGTGCCACTTGCCGCACCAAAGCCGATGCCCCCGAGATTGACGGAAACCTGTTTATTGATGAGGGTTTTGAAGGGCTTAACGCGGGCGATCTGGTGGTCGTTGAGGTCGAAGAAGCAGGTGAGTATGATTTGTGGGGGCGGTTGGTTTGAGGAGAACCAGAATTGGCAACATCATATCAACTCTTGGAACCCTATGGTGACCGCCAAACTGTCCAAATCTCCAGTGATGATTACAGAAAGTTTTCAGCCGCACAGCGCAACCTCCTGAACTTATTGAAAATCGAAGAGCTCCTTGGAGTAGCTGCTGAAAGTTATTTGGAATTTGAGACCATTATTTCAAAAGCAGCACTGGGATATATGGTGCTAAGCTTTGACCCTAATGATACGGAACGTTTTTTCCAAGAATACAGAAACCGATTTGACCTCAAGATACTCAATCTGCTCAATGCGTTTAGGGCGCATTATGAACAATCAATGAGCATAACCAAGCTGCTCGAAAATGCTTGCCCAGGCTTACACAACTCTATCAAGAACAGCTTCTCTGCACGGTTTGACACGTCTCAAGAGTACCGCATCGTTGATGCGCTACGCAACTTTGCCCAACATGACACTCTACCACTTCATAGCCTGAGCTTCGGCAGCCAGCATCAGTATGCCGGCGATCGGCGAGATGAGAAATCTGCCTTTAGAAACAGAGTTGCAGTAGGGCTCTATTTTTCGATTTCTGCACTCGTGGAATCGAACAAAATCAACGCGAAGACACGAAAAGAGGTAGAAGGTTTCGGTGTAACTCTACTTGATGCAACGTTGCTTATAAGGAAGTACGTGGCGTGCGTTTCGGAGGTTCATCTCGAACTGAGGGCCGCAACTGAAGCGCTCTTAATCGCTTCGGCTTTTGAAATTGATAGGGCTTATGAACTGGCCAAGGACAACAAGGCAAAAGCTCCAGTTCATCTCGAATTAACAGCAACTGACCCCGAAAACCTCACTGAAACGACCAACTTGAAAAAGGATCTTCCTCAAACCGTTTCGTATTTGAGGACCAAGTTTCTAGGGCTGGCAGGAGTATCTCGAAATTTCATTTCATCCGAACCTGTTTGGAATAGAAGTACTTATCAAGGGTCAGACAAGTCACTCTGGATATCAAAATAGCCCCCCCCAACCCAAAGGACCTCCCACATGACCGACACCCCGAAAATCGCACAACCCGCACCCTATCCGGTTGAGGTAGAGGAAGGTAAATCCTACTTTTGGTGTTCCTGCGGGCAATCCGCAAAACAGCCGTTCTGCGATGGGTCGCACAAAGGGTCGGAGTTTGCGCCCGTGAAATACACGGCCGAGGCCAGCAAAAAGGTGTTTTTCTGTGGCTGCAAGCACACGGCCAAAGCGCCGCTGTGTGACGGATCACACAAGGCGCTTTGACCCTGTTCTAAGCGGCCAGTTATAGGCGGGCGGCGGTGTAGATCGGCGTCAGCTCGCCTTCCCACTCACCATGATACAGCGATAAATAGCGGTCGGCCTGCGTGACGCCGGTTTTCACACTTTCGACCACAGGCGCAAGATACGCCTCTTCGCCGTGCCCGCGCGCGGCCAGCCCTGCTTGCGACAGTGCGACAGCGGCGCGCGCCAAATCAGCTAGCTTCACGCCTTCGGCCTCGGCCTCTAGCCCTTTGACAGATGCCGCAACGCGCAGCCCTTCGCGGGTATCGGCGTCAAAGCCTTTGACCAAATCCCAAGCGGCATCCAGCGCTGTGGAATCATACATCAACCCGACCCAGAACGCGGGCAAAGCCACGGTATAGTCACGGCTGCCCATATCGGCCCCGCGCATTTCAATGTATTTTTTCACCCGCGCCTCGGGGAACACGGTTGTCATATGGTCGGCCCAATCCGAAAGCGTTGGCTTTTCGCCGGGCAATGCGGGCAATTCGCCCTTTAGGAAATCGCGGAACGATTGGCCCAAGGCATTGATATATTTGCCATCGCGATAGACAAAATACATCGGCACATCCAGCACCCAATCGACATAACGCTGAAATCCCGCACCCTCTTCGAACATAAACGGCAGCATGCCTGTGCGCGATCCGTCAAGCCCGCGCCAGATGCGCGACCGCCAGGATTTATGACCATTCGGCTTGCCCTCAAAGAACGGCGAGGACGCAAACAGCGCCGTTGCCACCGGCTGCAAGGCCAGCGCCACGCGCATCTTTTTCACCATGTCGCCCTCGGACGCGAAGTCGAGGTTCACCTGCACCGTGCTGGTGCGATACATCATTTGCGTGCCGTGTGTGCCGACATGGCCCATGTAATCGGTCATCAAACGGTAGCGGCCCTTGGGCATCCGGTCCATTTGGTCATGCGTCCATTCGGGGGCCGCGCCAATGCCAAGGAACCCCACGCCCATTGGGTCGGCTATTTGCGCCACCTCGGCCAAATGCTGGTCAAGTTCCGCCGCGACATCGTCAATCGTGGCAAGCGGTGCGCCCGAAAGCTCAAACTGCCCGCCCGGCTCAAGGCTGATATTCGCGCCGTTGCGCTGAAGGCCGATCAGGTGGCCTTGCTCCTCGACCGGCTCCCAACCGAAACGGTCACGGATACCTTCCAGCAGCTTGCGCACCGAGGCTGGGCCGTCATAGGGCAAAGGTGCGTGGGTAGCCGTTAAAAAGCCGAACTTTTCATGCTCGGTCCCGATGCGCCAATCGGCCTTTGGCTTGCAGCCGCTTTCCATATAGGCCGCCAGCTGCTCAAAGCTTTCAATCGGGCCACCACCGGATTGGGGAATAGACATTGGGAAGGCTCCGATCTCGCTGTGTCAAACTCAGTGGACAGACCTGTCGTTTTGCGGCCCTCAAGTCAAGACTTGACGCGCAGGATGTTGCCAGATCACGCGACTGTCACCACCAATTGCCACCACCCGTCCGGTCGAAACCGTGGTTGGCGCATCTACCGCCGCCACCAGCGCGCCCGTATCCATGCCCGGCAATGCTGCAAACGCGTCAAATAACCGCTCGGCCCCCAGCGCCGACACAGGGATCAGCAAAGCCTGCCCATCTTGCTGTTTCAGCCGCCACACGCGCCGCCCGCCGACCGTCAACAGACGCAGCTCTACCAGTTCGCGCAGGGCCACAGCGCCACCGCTGTTGGGGCCGAAATAGCTGACTTGGCCTTCGTCAAACTCTACCACGCCGGGGGCCTCGCCCCCTTGGGCAAAGCGCAGCCGCCGCCATGCCAGCACGCCAAAGCCAGCAGCCAAGGCCACAACTGCCCCGCCAACCGGCACCAATAGAAGGCCACCCAGCGCCATGAGCCACAGGCCAACGGCAGCCAATCCAGAGGCGACGAACACCTCTCGCAGCCGCCATAACTGGGCGCGCGCCTCGGCGCGGATCATCACACCCAATCCCCCAGCTGTGCTTGCCACAGCGTCAATGCGGCAACTGCGGCCGTATCAGCGCGCAGGATGCGCGGGCCAAGGCTGGCCTGTACCACTTGCGGCATCGCGGCCAGCATTGCCTGTTCTTCATCCGAAAACCCGCCCTCGGGGCCGATCAGCACGGCCCAAGGGCCTACCCCGCCCCCTTTGGGCAGCGCCTCGGACACACCAGCAAGGTGCTCGTTGCACCACAAAATCCGCCTGTCAGCAGGCCACGCTGCCAAAACCTTAACCAGCGGCACCACATCGTCGACCACCGGCACAAAGGTGCCACCGCATTGCTCGGCGGCCTCAACAGCATGGGCACGCAGCTTATCAACCCGAATACGGTCGGCATTGGTAAACCGCGTTTGCACCGGCATCACGCGTGCCGCGCCCAGCTCGGTCGCCTTTTCCACGATGAAATCGGTGCGGGCCTTTTTGATCGGCGCAAACAGCAGCCACAGATCAGGCGGCATCCGCAACGGCGCGGTTTGGTCCACACATACCACCAGCCCCTTGCGCTTACCCGCCTCGGCCACCTCGGCCCGCCATTCACCGTTTTGGCCGTCAAAGACCAAAATAGACGCGCCAACGCCCAGCCGCATCACGTTGAACAAATAATTCGCCTGCCCTTCGTCCAAGGCAATCACTTGCCCCGCCCCGACTGGCTGATCTACAAAGAGTCTGATTTTTGCATTTCCCATAGAGGCAATTTATGACCGCATCCGGCCAAATACCAGAGCCTAAAGGCCAGACAGTTGCCGATGCCCCTGCGGGCAACTGGGTAGACCGTTTTGCCCCCACCACCACACGCCCTTACCTGCGCCTGAGCCGTGCTGACAGGCCCATCGGCACATGGCTGTTGCTGATCCCCTGCTTTTGGGGTGTGGCTTTGGCCGCAGCGGCAGATACCGCAGGCTTTCGCATGTGGGATCTGTGGATCGCGGCTGGCTGCACCATCGGCGCGTTTTTGATGCGCGGGGCGGGCTGCACGTGGAATGACATCACCGACCGCGAGTTTGACGCCGCCGTAGCGCGCACCAAAAGCCGCCCGATTCCCTCGGGGCAAGTGACGGTAAAACAAGCGGCAGTTTGGATGGGGGTGCAAGCCGCCCTCGCTGGGATGATTCTGTTTTCCTATAACGCCGCCACGATTGGCCTTGGCATCGCGTCTTTGGCACTGGTTGTCATCTATCCCTTTGCCAAACGCTTTACATGGTGGCCACAGGTGTTTTTGGGCCTTGCGTTCAACTGGGGCGCGCTGGTCGCATGGACGGCACATAGCGGCAGCCTTGCGCTGCCCGCCGTACTGCTATGGCTGTCGGGCATTGCTTGGACGCTGTTTTATGACACCATCTATGCCCACCAAGACAAAGAGGATGACGCGCTGATTGGCGTTAAATCAACAGCGCGGCTGTTTGGGGATAAGAACAGCAAAGCATGGCTGCGCGGGTTTTTGGTGGCGGCGGTGGTGTTGATGACGGCTGCTGCGCTGCTGGCCCTGCTGCCGCACAACCCAAGTCCGACCAAACTTGCCCTGTCCCTTGCGGGGATTTGGGGCTTTGGCTGGCACATGGCATGGCAGCTTGCGCGGCTTGATACAACCGACGCGGGAAAATGCCTGACCCTGTTTCGCACAAACCGCGATGCGGGCCTGATTCCTGCGCTGTTTTTTGCCGGTGCCGCATTGCTTTGATTGATCCTTTCGCCCCAACCGCTTAAGCATCATCAACCAGCCTCAAATAGTGGTCTAATGCAGCTTCGCAAAACAGTACTCACCGCATCCGCAATTCTCGTCGCAGGGTCTCTTGCGTCAATGGGCGCGTGGTGGTCGGCGCTGACTATTGAGAAACGCTCGGCCGCCGCCGTGACATCGCAACTTCTGAGCAGCGGCATCACTTGGGCCACGGTCGAGGCGAACGGGTTGCAACTGCGCCTGAACGGCACCGCCCCGAATGAGGCGGCGCGCTTTCGCGTGGTCAACATGGCGGGCAGCGTGGTGCAAGCCAGCCGCGTGCGTGACCAGTTGGAAGTGACCGCCATGCGCGCGATTGAGGCGCCGCGATTTTCACTAGAGATTTTGCGCAATGATGATGGCATCTCGCTGATCGGCCTTGTGCCGGGCAAAGAGGTTGACCCCGCGCTATCGGAAAACGTGGCCGCTTTGACCAACGGCTTGCCGATTTCCGATATGCTGGAAAGCGCCGATTACCCTGCCCCCGAAAGCTGGGCTACAGCCCTAAAGTTCGGCCTTGCGGCTTTGCGCATTCTGCCGCGCTCTAAAATCTCGATCTCGGCGGATCTGGTTGAAATCACAGCGATTTCGCAAAGCCCCGAGGAAAAGCGCAAGTTTGAAAGCGATCTTACGCGGCTTGCCCCCGGCACGCTGAACGTAAAGATGTACATCTCGGCCCCGCGCCCCGTTCTGACGCCCTTTACCCTGCGCTTTGTCATCGATGACAGGGGCGCGCGCTTTGATGCCTGTTCGGCCGATACCGACAAATCGCGGGATCGCATTCTGTCGGCTGGTGTGACAGCGGGTGCGTCCGCCAGAACCAACTGTGTCATAGGTCTTGGTGTGCCAACGCCGCGCTGGTCCGAAGCGGCTGTAGCCGGGATCAAAGCCGTGGCAGCACTGGGTAAGGGCACGATCACCTTTTCCGATGCTGATGTCTCGCTGCTGGCGTCGGCTGATACGCCGCAGGCCGATTTTGACCGTGTTGTCGGCGATTTGCAGGCGCAACTGCCGCCGGTGTTTTCGCTTGATTCAACCCTGCCGCCGAAACCCTCGGCCACCGCCGCTGGCCCCGCCGAATTTACCGCCGCCTTGGATGAGGCAGGCAAAGTCCAACTGCGTGGCCGTTTGTCGGATGATACTTTGCGCATCGCCGCCGATAGCTATGCACGGTCGCAATTCGGGGCCAAAAGCGTTTATACCGCCACCCGCCTTGATGCCGACCTGCCCGATGGGTGGGCCATTCGTGTGCTCTCAGGCCTCGAATCACTGGCGCTTTTGCATCACGGCGCGCTGTTGGTGCGCGCTGACACTGTCGAAGTGACAGGCGTTACCGGCAAACTCGATGGCCGCGCCCGTATTTCGCAAATCCTGTCGGATAAGCTGGGCCAAGGCAAAACATTCCGCATCAACGTCACCTATGATGAGAAATACGATCCCTTGGCCGCCCTGCCATCGCCCGAGGAATGCGTGGCGGATATGAACGAGGCAATGCGCCGCAATAAAATCAGCTTCGCCCCCGGCTCGGCCGAAGTGGACGGTGCCGCCTCCAAAATTGTCGACGCGCTCGCCGAAATTTTAAGCAACTGCCCGCCGCTAGAGCTGGAAATCGGTGGTTATACCGACAGCCAAGGGTCTGACGCGGGCAACCGCGCCCTCAGCCAGGCCCGCGCGGAAGCCGTTTTAACCGCAATGCAAGGCCGCCGTTTGGACGTGACACAATTCAAAGCCAAAGGATATGGCGATGAAAACCCCATCGCCGATAACGGCACCGAAGACGGGCGCGAAGCCAACCGCCGGATTGAGTTCAAACTGCTAAGCGAGGCCACAGTCGAAGCCGCCCCCTCGCCTAGCGAGCTGGTTGCCGCCGCCATGGCCGAGCAGGCCGCAAAGGAAGCCGCCGATGCTACCGTAAACGGTACGGTTGAGTCAGGGGATAATACAGGCCCAGACTCTGGCACGGATATGGGCCCTGATATGGGCTCTGGCGACGGCGATTCGGGCGACGGCACCGAAGACGGCAGCGGCGATATTATCGATAACCAAAATGCCGGTGATGCCACACAAAACGCCACCGGAGCGGTCGCGGACCAAGACCAAACCTTTACCTTCACACCAAGCGATGAAACTTGGGGGCGCCCGAAATCCAACCCCAAGGCCACCCGCTGATTGCCGCCATACGCGTTCCCGAATGAGGCGGCTTGCGCCTCTCTCTCGCCCCAACGAAAAGTGCATATATGAACCGTACAGAATTCATCATCGCCACAACAATCATCCTCTTCGTGGCCTTCATGCTGGGGTGGTTCACCCATTGGCTTTTGCATCGCTTTACCCGTGTTGCGGGCGGTGATGTGAACGAGGTGGATAACCTTGCAAAATCGCTGCATGAGGCCGAGGAAATGCGCGATCAGGCGATTCTTTATCTTGAGCAACGCGAGGCAGAGCTGACCAATCAAATCAGCCAGTCCGAGGCCGAGCTGCGCGCCGCGATGGAAGGTCTGCGCGAGTCCCGCCATGAGGCCGAGGAAATGCGTGCCTATATTGAGCGTATGCACAGCACCACAACCTAACAAGGCCAATGCAAGTATCCTGTTCGACTGCGCGGAAATGCTGAAAGTCTTCAAAGCCTATAATGCTGGCTTTTTCAGTAACTTCGGCCCAACGGCGAAATGCATTGGGGCGATTGTCGCGTGGGGTGGGGCTGGCAGCCTGGCCCACAGTTTACGGGGAAGCGCAGCCCAGCACGTCGACCGCGCGATGTTTGCCCAAAACGGTAATCCGCACCGCGCCACGTTGCAGCGCTATGGCCGCCCCCGCAGGCCCGACCATATCAACAACTGCCCGCAACTCAGTGCCCCGCCGTTCCACATCGGCAGGCGACACCCAAACCCCCGGCAGACCGGTCTCGACCACCACCACCTCATCCCCGCCAGCCGATGGCATTTGCAGCACAGCCGTCAGTTGCATGCCACCTTTATTCGGCATGATTTCGCATGTGGCGCGAGCAACGCCTGCTTCTTTTGGCGTTGATGGTCGCTGACGCAAGGCCCGTTCAATCGTTTCATCCTTGCCAATCGTATGCGGCAAAATTGCCGCCACGTTAAAGGATGCAGGCACACAGATATCCGAGCAGACCCCCAGATCTACGACCGCCTTCAGCTCGACCGGCAGAGTGGGGTCTTGTGGGACAATTTCCACCGGCAGAACCAATTCGTGGCTATAACCAATCGTCTGCATCCCGCCGACCGAGAACACCTTGGGCCTTGGCCAATGAAACAGCACAGATTTCACGTTGCGTGAGCCAGACCAATCAAAACTGGGCGGAATCCCATTATCTCCCGGCGCACGCCAATAGGTTTTCCAACCGTCCTGCAACTGCAACTGAAACGCTGCCATTTGGTTGCCATTGGTCAACTTCCACCCTTCCCGCAGGTTGGCTTGCAGCACCTCGGGTTGTGCCACCGCTGGGGTGGCGATGGAAAAACATGCAAGCACGGCAAGCGCTGACAGAATGCGCGCCGAACGAGACAGATCAGAAAAATTGGGGCGGGTTTTATACATCATACCCTTCAATAATCCGTATCACTGCGGCTGCACAATCACATTGCAGCGATCCCGCCGTTATCTGTGCGTTTCGCACAGATGGGCACATTGCAGCGATCCCGCCGTTATCTACCTTCTATCGGTACCGTTCGTACAAATGGGGGTTGAGCTATCGTGCGCCCCGCACCATGTTAAGCGTATGGAAAACACAGTTGAAATGGATCTCACGGGAAAACTCCTCATCGCCATGCCGGGGATGGAGGATCCGCGTTTTGAAGCCTCGGTCATCTTAATCTGCGCCCATTCAAGTCAGGGCGCGATGGGGCTGATCGTCAACAAACCCGTCGATGATCTGAGCTTCGAAACCCTGCTAGAGCAGCTTGGCATCCCCCATCTGCCTGAAAGCCGCAACATTTCGGTGCATTTCGGCGGGCCTGTGGAACGCGGGCGCGGCTTCGTCCTGCATTCGCCCGACTACCACGCCAAAGACGGCACTATGGATATTGCGGGCCAGTTTGGCATGACCGCAACCCAAGATATCCTGCGCGCCTTGGGTCGCGGCGAAGGGCCGCAAACCGCGCTCATGGCGCTTGGGTATGCCGGTTGGGGCGAAGGACAGTTGGAAGCCGAGATTTTGCGCAATGACTGGCTGACCGCGGACGCGCCTGCGGATTTGATCTTTGAGGCAGAACCCGCAAGCAAATGGGGGGCCGCGCTGCGCCATATTGGCGTAAACCCGATGGCGCTTTCAGGTACGGCAGGCCACGCCTAACAGCGGTCTATCAGTACCAACGGCTTATGGCCCAATCGTAAAGCATTGCACAGCGCGGGCTTGCAACCGGCGGCATGCCAAATCCGCCTGCTCTTGGCTTAGGCCCATGTAATTGGCGTCATAACCGCCTTTGCGTTCTACAACCTTGCGCAACCCATCCCGCAATGTCGCACTTTCGGACAAGGCCGTTTGCATCAACGCCCGTTCTGCCGTGCTGCGCGATGGATAACGCCCAAGGTTCACACCCCAATGCCGCCCGCCCGAGGTTGATACCCGTGACACGACCACAGGTGCAGGTACTTCGGTTTTCGCAGGCTCTGCCGAGGCCAAAAGCAGTTTGGTCGATCGTTTGCGCGGTGTGACATCAACGTTCGGAACATCCGACGCCACAGCCTCGGGGCTTTCGGTTATAGGCTTTGCCTCGGGACTTGCAGCAATCTGCATCGCAGTTGGCGTAATATCAACAGGCTCGGGTGCAAGCTCGGCTGGCTTGGGCTCTGGGCGAACCTCAGGCAGAGCGGCGGCAACGTCCATGATCGGTTCAGCAGGCGTTGGCGGCACAGAGACCTCGGCCAAAATCCCTGCAATATCATCTTGCATCGCCATAACAGCCACGGCGGTTTCGGCCACCTTTTCATCACTGACAGGGCGCGGCGCCGGACGGGGCGAGGTTTTCAACGAGGTCACAAGCCGGATCGTTTTGCCTGCGCTGAGACCTTCGCCTTCGTCCTCGTCGTCCTCGACACTGCTGCCGCCGCTATCGGACACAATCTCGACATCCCCGCCCTGCAAGTTCGGCGGAGCAGGCTTGCGCACGGCCACATTATTCTTGGCCGCGCCAAAGCCAAGATCCAACAACGAGGCCATTTTGGCATTGCGGTGCGCGGTGGATTGGCCGCCAAAAACCGTCGCAATGATACGCTTGTTCCCCCGCTCGGCCGAAGCCGTCAGGTTAAATCCCGCCGCCGAGGTATAGCCGGTTTTGATACCGTCCGCGCCCGCGTAGGAATCCAAAAAGCGGCGGTTGGTGTTGCGCACCTTGGCCATGCCCGCATCCGTTTCACGACGTGAGAAAATATTGTAATATTCGGGAAAGTCGTAAAACAGGCGCCGCCCCAGCGTGGTCATATCGCGCGCGGTCGAAAGATGCCCCGGCATGGTCAGCCCGTTCGCGTTCTTGAAGGTTGAATTGCGCATACCCAGCGCCTTGGCCGTGCGGTTCATCCTGTCGGCCCAGCGCGCCTCATTCCCGCCCAAAGCGTCGCCGATCGCCGAGGCCGCATCATTTGCAGATTTTACCGCCGCTGCGCGAATCAAATAGCGCAGCGCAATCTTTTGCCCTGCCCGCAGGCCCAATTTCGATGGTGGCTTCGAGGCCGCGTTCTTGGACACAGTAATCATCGAATCCAACGAAATCTCACCCCGACGAATCGCGTCGAAGGTGATGTAAAGCGTCATCATTTTGGTCAGTGAGGCCGGGTGCAAACGCGCATCTGCGTTCTGCTCGTACAACGTCTCGCCACTTCGCGCATCAATCACAAAGGCAGCATAAGGCGCTGCCTGCCCAATACGGACAGACGAAACGGAAAACGTTGCCGCTAATGCGATCAAAAGAAAAATTCGGGCGAAAAGCCCCGTAAGCGATGCCACGTCGCTGTTCCTTATCCTGCCTCGTGATGCCCCGATTGTTTTTGTGGGGCTTAAACTGCTAGGCAAAACGTAGCACGCTCAGCCCTCAAGCGAAAAGCCCAAAACTTCTGATTTTTATCAACGGGTTTACCAGCATTCTTAATATGGCGCTTTACCGCCTATATTTAGGGGAAAGCCCCAAACACACCCCAACCACTGGCCCCTAGTGGGTAGTGCCGATATGCAACGTTGCCAATAAATCGGCCAAGCCCCCCAGATCGGGCAAGCTGTAGAACCGCACATGTCCTGTTGGGGGTTCGGCATGTTCCAAAGCCCATGTCAGCCCATGCGGGATATGCACGCCCCAGCCGCCCGCGGCGATCACCGGCAGCACATCAGATTTCATCGAATTGCCCACCATCAGCGCACGATCCGCCCGCCCGCCATGCCGCGCAAACACCTTTTCATAGGCTTCAGGCGTTTTATCCGACACAATTTCGACCCCGTGAAACAACTCGCCCAGCCCTGATTGCGCCAGCTTGCGTTCTTGGTCCAGCAAATCGCCTTTGGTGATCAGCAACACCTGATGGTCGCGTGCCGCCTCGATCACCGCTTCGCGTGCATGGGGCAGCAGTTCGATGGGATGGGCCAGCATGTCGCGCCCTGCGGCCATAATCTCGGCAATCACGGTGGCAGCTACGCGCCCCTCGGTCACCTCAATCGCGGTCTCGATCATCGACAGCACAAAGCCTTTGATACCATAGCCATAATGCCCGATATTGCGCCGCTCGGCCGCAAGCAGGCGTTCGTGCAGATGGTCGGGCGCCGCATAATCGGCCAGCAAGTCGGTAAACTGCGCCTGAGTCAGCCGAAAGAATGCCTCATTTTGCCACAGCGTATCATCCGCATCAAAACCAACCGTTAAGATATCCCGCATCGTTACCCCCAATTTAGCCCCCAATTGCACATCCAAAGGCCAAACACAAAAGCCAACACATGGGCCCCTTTGCGCCTGTGGGAAAAACACTATATTATACCGCGAATAGCCAAAAGCCGAATCCCAAGCATCCACATACAAGACGGAGCATTGCCGTGCCACAACAGCCTTTCACGCTCTCGGAAAAGCCAGACGGGAATAGCGACGACCCGGCACTGTTAACCAAACCTAAACCGAAAACCCAACGCCCGCCGATGTATAAAGTAATGCTTTTGAACGATGATTTCACACCGATGGAATTTGTCGTGCATATTTTAGAACGGTTTTTCGGGCTGAACCATGGCCAAGCGTTTGAAATCATGCTGACCGTTCATAAAAAAGGTTTGGCCGTGGTGGGTGTGTTCTCGCACGAAATTGCCGAAACCAAAGTCGCCCAAGTGATGGATTTTGCGCGCAGGCATCAGCATCCGTTGCAATGTACCATGGAAAAAGAGTAAGGGTGCACCTCTTGTGGCTCCAAAGCCCCCATACAAAGGATCAAGGCCGTAACTCCGGCTGCCCATGCGCTCAGAACGTCTGACATTCGCTTTGCGAAACAACCAGTTGGCCTTGCCCGACAGCGGTGAAATTTTGGCTTTGCGCCCGCGTGGCGGCGACAGTTTCTCGATGCTGCCCAAGGCGCGGCTGACCGTGCAACAATCCATGCGCCCCGATTATGATGATTTCAGCGCCCGCGGCTATCAGGTCGTGGCCGAACGCCCTGCGTCGAAGCGTTTTGCCGCCGTGCTTGTCTGCGTGCCGCGCGCCAAGGCCGAGGCCCGCGCCATGCTGGCTGATGCCGCTGCCGCCACAGGGCCGAACGGCCTGATCATTGTTGATGGTCAAAAAACCGATGGAATCGACAGCCTGCTGCGTGATTTGCGCCAGCGTTTTACAATCTCGGAACCGGTGTCCAAGGCACATGGCAAGCTGTTCATCTTTACCCCGCATGATGATCAGATGCTGGATTGGGCGGCAAAACCCCAAATCATCGACGGCGGTTTTCAAACCCTGCCCGGCGTGTTTTCGGCCGATGCGCCCGATGCGGGCTCGGCACTGTTGGCCGCAAATCTGCCCGAAAAACTTGGCACACGTGTGATCGATTTGGGGGCTGGCTGGGGCTATCTTGGCCGTGCCATCCTGACGCGTTCCACTGTGAAAGAGCTGCATTTGGTCGAAGCCGAGGCGATTGCCCTAAACTGCGCCCGCCTGAACATCACCGATCCGCGCGCGCAGTTTCATTGGGCCGATGCCACCAGCTTTAAACTGGATCGCGGCGTGGATACCGTGGTCTGCAATCCGCCGTTTCACACCGCGCGCGACCCTGATCCCGCGCTTGGAACCGCCTTTATCCAATCTGCCGCCCGGCTTTTGGCCTCGCATGGCACGCTGTGGCTGGTGGCCAACCGTCACTTGCCCTATCAAAAAACCCTCGCCGCCCTATTTCGGGAGGTCGAAGACATCGGCAGCGACCCGCGCTTTCGCATCACCCGCGCCGCACGCCCCATCCGGCAATAACCCCGCAGGAGTATTCCCATGTCGTTTTCCATTTCTGGCAAAACCGCGATCGTCACCGGCTCGGCTGCGGGCATCGGCCTTGCTGTGGCAAGGCATTTTTTGGCCAAAGGCGCGAATGTCATGTTCGCCGATATAGATGAAACCAAGCTGGACAGCGAATGCAGCGTCGAGGCCAAAGCCGAAGGCGCATTGCGCTATTTTGGCGGGGATTTGCGCGAAAAGCTGACCATCGCCAACCTGCTTTCGGCCACTATAGACGCCTTTGACCGCGTTGATATTTTGGTCAATGCCAGCCGCCAAATGCAGCCATCGGACCCGCTGAACCCCGATGAAGACGCCGTCGAACTGATGTGGCAACAAAACCTGATGACCAGCCTCCGCCTGTCGCAAATGACGGCCAAGCGCATGATTTCACAGGCCGAAAAGGCAGGCAATACCGATGGCAACATCGGCTCAATCATCAATATGTCCTCGATCGCCGCCCGCCGCACCCAGCCCGAATTGCTGGGCTATTCGATTTCCTGTGCTGCGGTTGAACAAATGACCCGTTCGCTCGCCGTGGCCCTTGCGCCCAAACGTATCCGCGTAAACGCCGTGTCTTTTGGCTCGTTGATGAGCGCGAGTCTGCAAAGCGCCCTAAAAGAAAACCCCGATTACCGCGATGCCATTGCCGCCGCCACCCCGATGCGCCGGATTGCAGGCGCGGATGAGTTGTCGGAAACCGTACAATATCTGGCATCCGATGCTTCGGGGTTTATGACCGGCCAAATCGTCACGCTGGACGGTGGCCGCGGCCTGATCGACGCCGCAGCAGCCCCCGCGCATTAAACACTTATTCGGGGTGGGTGGCCTTGCAACTGGCCACTAAAGGTGCGGCCACCCGCGCCTGCGCCGCACGTTTCTTTTGTAGCTCGGCCAAGGTCTGGCGCGCGTCAGCAAGGTTAATCGCGCGCGGCTTTGTCACCGTAAAGGTGTACTCTTGCAGGCACAAATCGGGTCTACTTGGCTTGCCGTCCTTTTGCGGTGGGCCACGGCGGCAAGTCTCCCAACGCACGCCGGTGCGTTCGACCTCTTCCAACGCATAGCCCCGATCAAGGTTGCCCTGCGTCTCGGCGATCAGCCTGTCGACGATCCGCATGTCACGCGTGGCCCCCGCGATGCAACGCTCTTGTGGGGTGCCACAGCCCACTAAGGCGGCCAAAACTGGAAACAGGACCAAATATCGCATCGCAGCCTCCCTAACGCCCAGCCTTTTGGCTAGGCCTATTCTAACGCCTTGTCCCACCTATGCAAACAGCGCAATAGTGCCCTTGTCCGATAGGAAAGCGGAATATGGCTAAAGTTACCTTAAACATTACATCGGGCAGCGAATTTGCGGTGCGCGTCACCCCCAACGCCTCTCGCAACACCATCACAACCGAGGATGGCGCGATCCGCGTTTATGTGACCACCATTCCCGAAGACGGCAAGGCAACAGCGGCCGTTATCAAGCTTTTGGCGAAATCGCTTGGCGTTGCCAAATCGCGGATAACCCTGATCCGCGGTGCAACCGGCCGCGACAAGCAGTTCCGCCTCGATTGATCCTAAGCTTCCGGCCCTTGCCGCATCAACCGATAGCTGCCTTCGGGCAAATCCAGCGCCGCCATCAGGTCATTCACCTGCACCATCGACAAGGTCACGGTCACCGGCGCGCCACTGCGCGGGTCCATTTGCACAAGCGTCACACAATCTTCAAAGGCCGAGATGGTCACATCTTCGGTCAAGCTTGGTCCGCCCTCATCAATCAGGGTCACAACCGTTGCGTCGAATTCGTGCTCAATGGTAAACATAGGTCACTCTAGGCCTAGTGCGCGGCTTTGGGCAATCCCACTTGCACAACAAGCCTGCGTGATCGGGGCTTTTCCTTAAGACCTGATCTGCTAAGTAGTGATAACCATTTAAAAGAGACGAAAATGCGCCTGTTCGCCGCCATTCTGCTGTCAGTTACGCTCGCGGGTTGCGTGGCACCGATTGCCCCTATCCAGCAACCGGCCCCCAGACAGCCCTCACAAGCCGCCCAATCCTTGGCCGCAACCCAAGCCGCCCGCAATTTCATTGCGGCCGTGAACGGTGTTGAACCCGTGGCCGAGCGCATCTGCCGCGAACGGACGCGCGGCATCAACTGCGATTTCCAAATTGCCATTGATGATCGTGCCGACCAAGCGCCCAACGCCTTTCAAACGGTGGATGATTACGGCCGCCCGATCTTGGCCTTTAACCTAGCCCTGATCGCCGATGCGCAAAACGTCGATGAACTGGCCTTTGTCATGGGGCATGAGGCGGCGCATCACATCGCAGGCCACATCCCGCAACAACAGCAAAGCGCCACCGAAGGTGCACTGTTGGCGGGGTTGTTGGTCGCAGTGGGCGGCGGCGGCGAAGCGGCGGTGCAGCAAGCCCAGAAAATCGGGGCCTCGGTCGGCGCACGCCGTTTTTCCAAAGGGTTTGAGCTAGAGGCTGATGCCCTTGGCACCGAAATCACCGAGCTGGCAGGCTTTGACGCCCTGCGCGGCGCGGCTTTCTTTGATCGCCTGCCTGATCCGGGGGATGCGTTCCTTGGCAGCCATCCCCCCAACGCCGCCCGCCGCGCGACGGTGGCCAAAGCTGTGGGGGCCCTGCGCTAACCCCTTGCTTGCCACGGCTGCAACAGGCAGGTTGGGCGCAGATCCAAAGGCACAGGGGCGACGATGTTCTCAAAATGGCGACTCTTTCTAAAGGAACTGTTTGAACAGCTCTGGTTCGTCGCCGTTCTCTACGCCGCCCTCGCCTTGCTGACCAATGGCGCTGCCATCGTAATCGGCCCGCTTTTGCCCGCAGGCTTGGGCGCCTCTCTTGGGGCGGGCTCGGTCTCGGCTGTCCTGACCATTCTTGCCAGTTCGATGCTATCGGTCGTCACCTTCTCGCTTGGGATTATGGTCTCCGCCTTTGCAGGGGCCGCCGCTGCCGTTACCCCGCGTGTCACGGCCCTGCTGAAAACCGACCGTACGACCCAGCGGGTGCTTGCCATTTTCCTCGGTTCCTTTCTGTACAGCCTGATCGGGATCATTTCGCTGAATACCGGCCTGCTGACGGATAATGACCGCTTTGTGTTGTTTGTGGTCACCATTCTGGTCGTTGCCATCGTGGTCATCGCCATCCTGCGCTGGATCGCACATCTTACCGTCTTTGGCCTGATGAGTAACTCGATTGAAAAGGTCGAAACCGCCACCAAACGCGCCCTGACAAACCGGATTGATGCCCCCTACCTCGGCGGTCACGGCCACAACGGCCCACCGCCGCCCGACGCGCACCCCATCACCCAAGACAAGATCGGCTATGTCCGCTATGTCCATATGGATTGGCTGCAAGACGTCGCCGAAGGGCTGGGCTGCCAGATTTACCTCGCTGCGCTGCCGGGCGCATTCGTCTACCCCAACGCGCCCATCGCGTATCTTCTGGGCGATTTGCCCGAGGATGAAACAAAAATCGCACGCGCCTTTTCTATCGGTGCCACCCGCAGCTTTGAACAAGACCCCCGCTTTGGCCTCGCCGTCCTGTCAGAAATAGCCGAGCGTGCACTGTCGCCCGCTGTAAATGACCCAGGAACCGCGATTGACATCCTTACCCGCGCCGTCCGGCTTTTGGCTCCGTTGGCCGACCCGCACGAGGTGGATCTGCGCTACCCCAATGTCTGGGCCCCCGCACTCACCCTTGCCGACATGATGGAAGATGTATTCCCCCCCATCGCCCGCGATGGTGCCGCGATCTTTGCCGTCCAAATCCGGTTACAAAAATCGCTGTTGGCCTTGGCAAATATTGCACCACCGCTGTTTGGCAAACTCGCACATACCCACTCGGCCCAAGCGATGGAACGCTGCCTTCCCAAACTGTTGCCGCATGAGATCGCGGCCCTCAATGCCGTGTCGACCGACATTGCCAGCCACAGCCAACCCAACCGGCCGCGCCACGTGTAACCCTAGCCACAAAGGCGCAGCATGCTCCAAATCTTGAATGTCGTCAGCGACAAAGGCTCGCGATACGCGGTCTCGGGAGCGCCAGTTCACAGCAAGGCCGATATTGACGCCTTCCTCAAAACCCTAAAATCAAACAAGAAATTCGCGAAAGCCACCCATAACAGCTGGGCCGCAATTCTTACGACCGAAGGCCAGCTGCGCCATGACGATGGCGAGTCAGGCGCCGCCGCCGCAATCTTGCGCATGATTGAGCGCGAAGGTCTAACCGACCACATCATCACCGTCACCCGCTGGTACGGCGGCACTCATCTTGGCGGCGACCGCTTTCGCCACGTCACCACCTGCACCCGCGCCTACCTCAACGCCTTAAGCGGATAACCTGAACCGCCGCCTGTCATCATCTGTTCACAAATATCCATCCAGCCTGTCAGCCCGCAAAACGCAAGCCAAGCCAGACCCGCCCTAGAACCTGCTTTTTCGTTGAAAAATCGCGGCTAGCGTTAGCCCTTCTTGCCAATCTTCGGCTCTGTCCCCGCCTTAATCCGCTTGATATTCTCGGCGTGCCGCCAATACACGACCAGCGTTAAAATGGCGCCCAAGATCATCATCTGCCCATGGCCAAACGCAAGCATCCAAAGCGTTGAAGACGCCGCCGCAATCAATGCCGCCAGTGATGAAATCCGCCAGATCGCCGCCGCCACCAACCAACTGCCGCAGGCCGCCAGGCCCACAGGCCAAGCCAATGCAAGCAAGGTGCCCAAAAACGTGGCTACGCCTTTGCCGCCCTTAAACCCCAACCAAACCGGAAAAATATGCCCAAGGAATGAGGCCAAAGCCGCAAGCTGCGCCGCGTCATTGCCGACCAGCGCCCGCGCGATCAGCACCGCTATGCCGCCCTTGCCCGCATCCAACAAAAGGGTCGCAAAGGCGGCGGGCTTGTTCCCCGTCCGCAGCACATTCGTAGCGCCAATATTGCCCGACCCGATCTTGCGCAAATCGCCAAGGCCCAGCGCCCGCGTGATCACCAAACCAAAGGGCACCGACCCCAGCAAATAAGCCAAAACCGCAACCAGTATCAAAACCAACGGGCCAGATGTTACCTCAGGCATGTGCAATCCCTTCTCCAAAAACTTGACGGCCCGCAACAAAGGTCGCGATCACCCGCCCCTCCATCCGCTGCCCATCAAACGGTGTATTCTTTGATTTCGACTGAAGCTTGCTACGGTCCAGCATAAAGGGCGCGTCCGGATCAAACAGCACCAAATCGGCTGGTGCACCCTCGGCAATCCGCCCTTGCGGCAGGCCCAGCCGTTTCGCAGGGTTCAACGCCATAGCGCGGAACAATGCCGGCAAATCCAGCGCCCCCGCATGGTACAGCCGCATTGCCGCAGGCAAGAACGTCTCCAGCGCCACGGCCCCCGCCGCCGCCTCTTCAAATGGCAAGCGTTTGCTTTCTTCATCGGCAGGCGTGTGCATGGAACAAATGATATCGATCAACCCCGAGGCCACAGCCTCGACCACCGCCAAACGGTCATCTTCGGGCCGCAACGGTGGGGTAAATTTAAAGAAACTGCGATAGTCGCCCACGTCCAGATCATTCAACGTCAAATGGTGAATAGACACCCCAGCCGTCACATCCAGCCCGTTGCGCTTAGCGCGCGCCAGTGCAGGCAGAGACCGCGCACAAGTGATCTGATCGGCGTGATAGCGCACGCCCGTCATCTCGACCATGCCAAGATCACGGTCCAGCCCGATGCGTTCCGCCATCGGATGCACCCCCGGCAAGCCCAAAAGTGACGCGAACTTGCCACTGGTCACGGCCGCGCCTTTTGACAGGCCCGGATCTTGCGGATGCCCGATCACCAGCGCCCCCAGACTGCGCGCATAGGTCAGCGCGCGACCCAGAACCTTGGTATCAGTGACCACATGGTCGACATCGGTAAAGGCCAAAGCACCAGCGTCGAGCATAAAACTGATCTCGACCATCTCGCGCCCCTCACGGCCCTTTGTCAGGGCGGCCATGTGATGGATGCGCACAGGCGCCTCGGACGCACGGCGGGTTACGAATTCCAGCACTTCGGGCGTGTCAATCGCAGGGTTGGTATCGGGCCGTGCAACGATTGTTGTTACCCCGCCCGCCGCCGCCGCAAGACCAGCCGAGCGGAAACTCTCGCGGTGGCGCTCGCCCGGCTCTCCGATTTTCACCCCAATATCGACGATACCGGGGGCAAGGCATTTCCCCATGCAATCAATCACGCGGGCCCCTTTGGGCGCGGCTGCTGCACCGATTGCCGCGATCATCCCACCATCAAGGATGAGGTTGCCAATCGTCTCGGTACCGGCCTCGGGGTCGATGATGCGGGCGTTTTGCAGAAAAACAGTCATAGGGGCCTACCAGTGCAATGTGTCGGGTGACGACGACAGAAAAAGAAAGAAGGTATTTGTGCCAAGATGAAATCCAAGGTCAGTGCAAGCGCCATTCGATTTCATGCGCCCCGCCCGCCGCATGCGGCCTCTATCGTGGAAACGACAGCGGCTTTATCGGCCATGTATTTCATCAAATGCTTATCGCCTGAGCGTGTGACCACTTGTACATCGCCAAGGAAAGGCCGCGCGGCTTTTATCTGCGCCAGAGGAATCTCGCGCCCGCCGGGACCTTGCAAGCGCTGGTCGGTCAGTCGCCAATGCGCCGTCAGCGCCTCGGACGCCAAGTACCAGCCGCGCGCGCCCATCGCCGCCACAGCCGCGACGGGCCCAACCCAAGGGGTCGGGTTGCCAATCGCCACCAAGGCCACACCGGCAATAAGCCCGCCCAGCACGGCCATAATCCCATGACTGCGCCAATAGCTGCCCTTATCGGCGGGCCACTCGGCCAGCATTACCTCATTCGGGCGCAGCGGAGCCATCACCGCAGTTCCCATAACGCTATCGCGTGGTAGTTCAGGCATCTTTGTCCCCTTCAATCTCGGCACGCTCTATCTGCAGCTTGCGCATCATAGCATAGACCGCGCGTGCATTCGCAATCCGTTCAAACCCGATGGTTTGCGTCGAAAACGTGGCCCCACCTATGCGCGCCCTACTGCGGCCCATACTTGGCGCGCGGCGTGGCATCGTATTCACTTTACTGGCGAACCACACCGCTCCCAAATCGCCATCCTCCAGGGTCAGCCGCATGTCAGGCCCAATCGCATACCGTTCCAAGCTGCGTTTGCCCTTGGCATCCAACCCGATATAGGCCGCGCGGTTGGTCAGGGTATAATGACTGTTGCGCCGCAGCCGCGCCTCCGCCCAAAACCGGCCCAATAGCATGTACACACCAGCCCCAAAAAACGGCAGCCCAAACAGCGGAAACACGATGTTCAAAACCTGACCGAACCCGTCCTTCATCCCGCTTGTGATATGAAAGGCCATCGCCATCCAGAACAGCGAAAACCCTGCGAAAAAAACAGCAGAGACCGTTTGCACCGACCAAAAACTGCCAAAATCCAAGCCATCGTCCGGCGCACCCTGCCAGAGTATCTCTTCTCCGTCGTCCAGAATGCCGTCCCAGCCGGTTAGCGCCGCCATGACCTTATACCATAACCCCAGTCGCCTTGGCCCCACGTTCGGCCCGCAAATTACGCGCTAACAGATCCATGCAGGCCATGCGCACGGCTACACCCATCTCGACCTGCTCTTGAATGACGCTGCGGTTGATATCATCCGCAATCTCGCCGTCAATTTCCACGCCCCTGTTCATCGGGCCGGGGTGCATGACAATCGCATCGGGTTTCGCATGTGACAGCTTGTCTGCATCCAACCCGTAACGGTGGTAATACTCGCGCTCGGATGGGATAAACCCACCATCCATCCGCTCTTTTTGCAGCCGGAGCATCATAACCACATCGGCACCTTCCAGCCCTTTGCGCATGTCGTCAAACACTTCACACCCAAACTCGGCCACGCCCGCAGGCATAAGCGTCGGCGGTGCGATCAGCCGCACGCGGTTTTCCATTTTTCCCAGCAGAATCAGGTTCGAGCGCGCCACGCGGCTGTGTGCCACATCGCCACAGATCGCCACGGTCAACCGCTGAATCCGCCCTTTAGCGCGCCGAATGGTCAGCGCATCCAGCAGCGCCTGCGTCGGGTGCTCATGCCGCCCGTCGCCTGCATTCAGCACCGCGCAATTCACCTTTTCCGCCAACAGGTTCACCGCCCCAGATGCCCCATGCCGCACCACCAGCAAATCGGGGTGCATCGCATTCAGCGTCAGCGCGGTATCGATCAGCGTCTCACCCTTTTTCACACTCGACTGCGCGACCGACATGTTCATCACATCCGCGCCCAACCGCTTGCCTGCCAGCTCAAAGCTTGCCTGCGTGCGGGTCGAGTTTTCAAAGAACATGTTGATTTGCGTCATCCCCGCCAGCGCGTCCGATTTCTTAATCGAACGGCGGTTCAGATCGACATATTTATCCGCCAAATCCAGAACGGCGCGTATCTCATCGGGGGCAAGATGCTGGATCCCCAGCAAATGACGTGCGCGAAAACTCATGTGCATCTCCCCTAAGTTTGGCTGCCTTGCTTATGGCAAAGCGGCGCGCAGGGGGCAACTCCCCAGTTCATCTTGGCCCAAATACCTCGCAAAGGCTGCGACAATCGCCATCTTGCCCCGCCTCATACCCCGCCATACTCTGCCAGAATGGGAATCAACACGCATATCGCCGATTACGATTGGAACGCCGCCCTTGCCGCCCTTGCGTGGCAGGTCGAATTGGGCGTGACCGAGGTGATGGTTGAGGCCGCGATAGACCGCTACGAGCTGCCCGAAAAGCAGGAACCCGTCATTGCCAAGGCCAAGCCCACAACGCCCGTTATCCATGAAGCGCCAAAAGTAGATACCGCATTGGCCGCCCAAACAGGAGCGGCGGCCTGCGCCGACCTTGAGGCCCTGCGCACAGCCCTTGGCGCGTTTGACCATTGCGAATTGAAAAAAGGCGCGCGCAATCTGGTTTTTGCCGAGGGCAACCCCGCAGCCCCCTTGATGATTATAGGCGAGGCCCCGAACCGCGAAGACGACATAGAGGGCCGCCCTTTTGCAGGCCGCACCGGCCAGCTGCTGGATAAAATGCTTGCCGCCATTGGCCATGCCCGCGACAGCGATGCCGCCGCCACATCGGCCTATCTTATCCCTGCCCTGCCATGGCGCCCACCTGCCGATCGCGCGCCTGCCGACGATGAGATCGCGATGATCCGTCCGTTCCTGCTGCGCCATATCGCGCTGACCAAACCGCGTGCAATCATCGCCATGGGCAATACCGCCTGCACTGTCCTTTTGGGCCAAAGCGGCGTTTTGCGGCTGCGCGGCACTTGGGCCGACATCCAAGGCACACCGATCATGCCCATGACGCATCCTGCCTATCTGCTAAAAAACCACGCCGCCAAGCGAGAGGCATGGGCCGATCTGCTTGCCGTTCAGTCCAAACTGAAACCGTAATGCTGGTTGATCCGCTCACCCTGCTTACCTTTGCCCCTGCGGCGCTTGCGCTTAACCTTACCCCCGGCGCGGATATGATGTTCAGCTTGGGTCAAGGCTTGCGCTCGGGCCCGCGGGCGGCGATTGCTGCGTCGGCAGGTATTACGGCGGGCGGCATGGTGCATGTAACACTTGCGGGGCTTGGCCTAGGTGCCGTTGTCGCCACCCACCCTAGCCTGTTTGGTGCGATCCGCTGGGTCGGGGTTGCCTACCTGCTGTGGCTTGCTGTGCAATCCTTGCGCCAAACCAGCCTGAACCGGTCCAACGCGCCTGCCCTCTCGGTGCCGAAGGCATTTCGTGATGGCGCATTGGTGAACCTGACCAACCCTAAGGTCATCTTGTTTACCCTCGCCTTTATCCCGCAGTTCGTAGACCCGTCGCGCGGTGCCGTGCTGGCGCAATTTCTGATCTTCGGCGCGGTCCTTGGGTTTGGCGGCATGGTCGTCAATGCGACCGTTGGCATCTTTGCCTCCACCCTTGGCCGCCACCTTGCCACTTCGCCCCGCTTTGCCCGAAACCTCGGGCGGGTTAGCGCGGGGATATTCGCCGCCCTCGCGCTGCGCCTCGCCCTTTTGCCAAAGGCCTGAAACCATGTCTAAAATTGACGAAACCAAACCCTTCCTGCCTGTCCGTATCGCGGTTCTGACCGTATCCGATACCCGCCAAACCAGCGATGACAAATCCGGCGATACCCTTGTCGCCCGTATTACAGATGCAGGCCACATCCTTGCCGCCCGCACGATTATCCGCGATGAGCGCGCCGAGATCGCCAGCCAGCTGCGCGACTGGTGCGCAGACCCCGATATTGACTTGATCCTATCAACCGGCGGAACCGGCCTAACGGGCCGCGATGTCACGGTTGAGGCGCACCGCGATGTGTACGAGAAAGAAATCGAGGCCTTTGGCACCGTCTTCACCATCGTTTCCATGCAGAAAATCGGCACCTCGGCAGTGCAAAGCCGCGCCACGGGCGGCGTAGCAAATGGCACCTACCTGTTCGCGCTGCCCGGCAGCCCGGGGGCGTGCCGCGATGCTTGGGATGAGATCTTGCAATGGCAGCTCGACTACCGCCACCGCCCCTGCAACTTTGTCGAAATCATGCCCCGCCTTGATGAGCACCTGCGCCGCAAGTAACGCAAAGTTTCTTTGCCACCCGTGCTGCGCAATGCCACCTTTTCAAGGCACCATACCCAAAGACCTACTTACGGCATCCAAAAGCCCGCTTTGGGCGTATAATACAAAGACCCCAAGCGGAGTGTACATATGCGGTTTTTCAGACGGTCCCTTACCGGCCTTATGCTTTTGGCGATTACGCTGGGCTTGTTGGCGATGGCAGGCCAAACCATCCGCACCGCGTTTGAGGCAAAGCTGGCAGGCAATCGTCCCGCCCAACCCGCCCGTGAGCGGGTGTTTTCCGCGAATGTGGTACGGGCCGAAGCCACTGCTTTCACCCCCACCCTCACCGCCTTTGGCGAAATCCGCGCCCGCCGCACGTTAGAATTGCGCGCGCCCAGTACAGGCACCGTGATTGAAATTGGCGCAGGGGTTGAGGATGGTGCAACCGTCACCGCAGGCCAGCTTTTGCTGCGCCTAGACCCCGCCGATGCCACCACCGCCCGCGATCTGGCACAATCCGATATGACCCGCGCCACCGCAGAACTGGCCGATGCCAAGGCCGCGCTCTTGCTTGCGCATGATGATGTCGCCGCCGCCCAAACGCAGGCCGATCTGCGCAAACAAGCGCTTGACCGCCAGAATGACCTGCAAACCCGCAAAGTCGGCTCTGCCTCGGCCGTTGAAACCGCAGCCCTTGCCGCCTCGGCTGCCGATCAGGCCGTGTTGTCGCGCCGCTCGGCCCTTGCCACAGCCGAAGCCCGCGTGACCCAAGCCGAAACCGCATTGTCGCGTCAGGCGATCACATTGGCCGAGGCCGAACGCGCCTTGCGCGACACCGCACTTTTTGCTGAATTTGACGGTGTTCTTAGTGAATTTACCACCGTCCAAGGTCGCATCCTTGGCAGCAACGAGCGCCTTGGCGACCTGATTGACCCCAACGCGTTAGAGGTCGCTTTTCGTATTTCCACCGCCCAATACGCCCGCCTGATCGATGCTGAGGGCGCGCTGATCCCTGCCGATGTTACCGCCGCACTGGAGGTGTCGGATGCCGAGCTGATCGCCACAGGCCAGCTTTCGCGCGTGGGGGCCGCTGTGGGTGCGGGCCAAACCGGCCGTCTGCTCTATGCCACGCTAACCGCCGCCCCCGGCTTTCGCCCCGGCGATTTTGTCACCATCCGCATCGCGGAACCCGCCCTGCCCGCAGCGATTGCCTTGCCTGCCACAGCCTATAATGCCGATGGTACCGTTCTGGTGCTGGGGCAAGATGACCGGCTTGAATCGCTGCCCGTGCAGCTGTTGCGCCGCCAAGGCGACAACGTAATCTTGGCCAGCACTGGCCTTGAAGGCCGCGATGTGGTGCGCGAACTGTCGCCGCTGCTGGGCGCGGGCATCAAGGTAAACCCTATCCGCCCCAATACCGCAGCCCCAGCCGACGATGCCGCAGCCCAGCCCGAAATGATCACCCTAACCGATGAGCGCCGCGCCGCCCTGATTGCGTTTGTTAAAGGCAACGACCGTATGCCCGCCGATGCCAAAACCCGCATCCTTGCCCAACTGGCCGAAGAGACCGTCCCCGCAAGCGTGATAAAACGGCTGGAAAGCCGGATGGGGGGCTAACGCATGGCACGGCAGCTTCCACAGGCCAAAGGCCTTTTGTCCTATTTCACCCGCCACAACACCCTGTCTAACCTGCTGCTTGCAGTGATGATTGTCGCAGGGATTGCCGCCGCCAGCCGCATCCGCGCACAGTTTTTCCCCGATGTGATTATATCCGAAGTGACAATCACCACCAAATGGGATGGTGCCGGCGCCGAAGATGTGGACCACGCGATTGTGCAAGTGCTGGAACCGGCCTTGCTGACGGTTGATGGCGTCACGGATGCGACTTCGCTCGCCTCTGAGGGCTCGGCCCGTATCACGCTGGAATTTGAACCCGGCACCGACCTGTCGCAAGCCGCCGAAGATGTACAATCGGCCGTGGATGCGCTGAACACTTTACCGTCAGATGCCGATGACCCTGTGGTCAAACGCGGTGCCTGGCGTGATCGGGTAACCGATGTCGTCATCTCTGGCCCTGTTGGCGTGGGGCAACTGGGCCGTTTTGCCGATGAATTTGTTACCCGCCTGTTTGACATTGGCATCACCCGCACCACGATTTCCGGTTTTGCCGATCCTGAAATCATGGTCGAGGTCGCCTCGGTCAACCTGATCCGCCATGATGTGACCTTGGCCCAAATAGCAAGCGCGATTGCGTCTGAAACGCAATCAGCCCCTGCGGGTGATGTCGGCGGTGGCGCCTCCCGCGTGCGCACTGGGCAAGAGGCCCGCACACCGGCCCAAATCCGCGCGATTGTGCTGCGCCAGTCGACTGGCGGCACCACCCTGACGGTAGGCGATGTGGCAACCGTGCGCAATGAACCCGCCGACCGTGGCCGCGCCACCTATGTCGGGCCAAACCCCGCGATAACCGTGCGGATTGACCGAAACGACACGGGCGATGCCATCCGTATGCAAAGCAATGTGCAAGCGGTGGTTGATAAAATGGCCCCGCTGTTGCCGCCCGATGTGACGGTAGAACTGGTCCGCGCCCGCGCCGAATATATATCGGCACGTCTGGAATTGCTGCTGGATAACGCCGCTATGGGGCTTGGCCTTGTTGTGCTGCTGCTGTTCTTGTTCCTGAATGCCCGCACCGCGCTTTGGGTGGCTGCGGGCATTCCCGTATCGTTGCTGGCTGCAATTGCCATGATGTATGCCTTTGGCCTGACGCTGAACATGATCTCGCTGTTTGCCTTGATCATCACGCTTGGTATCGTGGTGGATGATGCGATCGTCGTGGGCGAGCACGCCGATTTCCGAGCCCGCCACCTTGGAGAAGGTGCGACCGAGGCGTCAGAGAACGCAGCATCCCGCATGGCAATGCCGGTGATTGCGTCAACTTTGACCACGATCATCGCTTTTGGCGGGTTGGTCACCATTGGCGGGCGGTTTGGCACGCTGATTGCCGATATTCCGTTCACGGTGATCACGGTTTTGCTGGCCAGCCTTGTGGAATGTTTTCTGATTTTGCCCAACCACATGGCTCATGCCCTGCGCGCGGCAACGGTTGAACGTTGGTACGACTGGCCCTCGCGCCAAATGAACAAGGGCCTTGGCTGGCTGATCCGCGTGGTCATTCGCCCCTTTACGGCGCTGGTTATCCGCGCGCGGGCCGCCACCATCGCGCTGGCGATTTTACTGCTGGCCACCCAAGCCGCGCTGTTCATCAGCGGCGACCTTAAATTCCGGTTTTTCAACTCGCCCGAGCAAGCCTCGGTTAACGGCAACTTTTCCATGCTGCCCTCGGCCACGCGCGACGACACCTTGGCCATGATGCGCGAATTGCAACGCGCCGGTGATGCGGTGATCGCGCGTTATACCGTCGAACACGGGCGCTCGCCTGCGACCTTTGTCATGGCCGAGCTTGGCGGCGGGTCAGGGCGCGGATTGTCCAGCGCCGAAGCCAAAGACGCCGACCTGCTGGGTGGCATCTCAATGGAGCTGATCGACCCAGATGACCGCAGCTACTCATCTTCGGCCTTCGTCGCCGACCTACAAGATGAGGTCCGCCCCCATCCGCTGCTCGAAGAGTTGAGCTTTCGCGGTGGCCGTTTTGGCCCCGGTGGCGATGCGCTGTCGGTTGATATTTCCGGCGCGGATGCCCCCACGTTGAAAGCCGCGGCCGAGGCGCTGAAAACCGCGATGGCTCCCTTCCCCGAGGTATCAGCGTTGGAAGACAGCCTTGCCTATGACAAAGAAGAGCTGATCCTCTCGCTTACGCCCCAAGGCCAAACCCTTGGTTTTTCAATTGAATCCTTAGGCAACACTCTGCGCGAACGCCTGAACGGCATAGAGGCTGCAACCTTCCCTGATGGTCCACGCTCGGCCACCATTGGCGTGGAACTGCCGCAATCCGAGTTGACCGCCGACTTTTTGGAAAGCACCCTGCTGCGCGCCGGCCCCGGCGTTTATGTGCCGCTGGGCGATATTGTAACGGTTGAGCGCAGGTCGGGCTTTTCCACCATTCGCCGCGAAAACGGCCTGCGCATTGTCACCGTTTCCGGCGACATCGCCGAGGATGACCCCGCCCGCGCCGCCGAGGTACAGCGCGCCCTGACCGAAGAGATATTGCCGAAGCTGGAACAAGATTTCGGCGTCATCACCCACCAATCCGGTCTGGCTGAGCAGCAACGCGACTTTTTGGGCGATGCCATGCTTGGGCTGATCTTTTGCTTGCTGGGCATCTATATGGTGCTGGCCTGGGTCTTCGCCAGCTGGGCGAGGCCTGTGGTGGTGATGGCCGTCATCCCCTTTGGCCTGATCGGCGCGATTTACGGGCATGACCTTTGGGGGGTGCCGCTGTCGATGTTTTCCATTGTCGGCATGATCGGGATGACAGGGATTATCATCAACGATTCTATCGTGTTGGTATCGACCATCGATGAATACTCTGAAAAACGCGGTCTTTATCCCGCGATCATTGACGCCGTGGCCGACCGCTTGCGCCCTGTGTTTTTGACCACTGCGACCACGGTATTGGGGCTTGCGCCCTTGCTGTATGAGCGGTCGTCACAGGCGGAATTTCTGCGACCAACGGTGATTACTTTGGTCTACGGGCTTGGTTTCGGATTGGTGCTGGTGTTGGTACTGGTCCCCGCAATTCTGGCCGTGCAAGCCGATATAGGCCGCCAATTCCGCGCGATACGCCGTGGCCTTAGCAGCCGCAAAGCAGCCGCCCGCCGGTCGCGGGCCATTCTAACCGGCGCAGCCTTGGCACTTGCCGCGTGGTTTGCCCTGACACTTGGTTGGTTGATAGTGACGGGTGCGGTGTTTGCGCCATTGGCAGGACTGCTGCAACTGGAGCCCATGGCAGCGGCGTTTATGCTGTTTGTTGCGGGCGTTTTCGCGTTTGTGCTGCTGACTTATGTACTGGGCCTGTTGGTGTTTCGGATGCGTCAGATAAAGCGTAGCGGCTAACGCCGCTGGCCTTCGGCGAGGATATTTTCGCCAAAGAGAAAGCGGTTAGAGCCCGCCGATCAAGGCCTGAACCAGTGGCGAGGCCGGATCTTCGAGGCCGTCGATCACGTCAAAATGGTGCTTGCCGGGGCTGACGGTCCAATCGCAGTTCCACGCTTCGGATAGCAGACGGGCTTGCCACAGGAAACTGGGGCGTTCTTGGCCGCCGACCCAGACATGCGCTTGCACGCCATTGCGCAGGGCCAGACGCGCAGGCGATTCGGCGGTAATTTCAGCCGCATCCAAATACAGCACCTGTTGCATCTTGGTCTGGGCGATCGGCTCTAGGTCTGACAGGGGCGAAATCGGCACAACCCGCACCACTTGCGGTAGCGCAATGTCTGCGCACCCCATCCGCGCACTGAGATGCCCGCCGGCCGAATGGCCCGTCACCACCACTGGGCCCGCCACATGTTGCGCAATAACACCAATCGCCGCCACCATTTCCGCCGTCATACCCGCGATACGCGCGTCTGGCGCCAAAGTATAAGACGGCATCGCACAGGCCCAGCCCCGCGCCAAAACACCCGCAGCCAAATGCGACCATTGGCTGCGGTCAAATGCCATCCAATAGCCGCCGTGGATAAAGGTAACACAGCCACGCGGCGTGCCCTCGGGGACAAACAGATCAAACTGATGCCGTGCGCCGGGGCCATATGCGGCCGTTGTTGCCCGCCCCCCCAGGCCCTCCCGAAACGCAGCCGCCTTCGCCTCCCACCGCGGCACGAACCCATCGGCCCCCGCGATAAACGCGCCATTGGCATAGGCCAGATCGATATCCATAGTTATTCCTATTCGCCGCAGTTTCATCACAGTGGGTGGCTGGGAACTGGACATCCCCGCCCGCCCATGATTTGCATATGCCAAACCAAAATGGGAGCCTTCAATGCTAGATACAGTAACGGACCTGCGCGCGATGCTTAAAGACCCCAGCTTGCTGGTGACCAAGGCTTATGTTGCCGGCGAATGGATTGACGCCGATGATGGCACGACCTTTGACGTCACAAACCCCGCGCGCAACGATGTGATTTGCACAGTGCCAGACCTTGGCCGCGCTGAAACCGCACGCGCCATTGCTGCCGCTGAAGTGGCGATGAAAGACTGGGCAAGCCGCACAGCCAAAGAGCGCGCGAACATTCTGCGTGCTTGGTACAACCTGATGATGGCCAACCAAGACGATCTTGGCGCGATTCTTACCGCTGAAATGGGCAAGCCGCTGGCCGAGGCCAAAGGCGAGGTCGCCTATGGTGCCAGTTTCATCGAGTGGTTTGCCGAAGAGGCCAAGCGCGTTTACGGCGAAACTATCCCCGGCCATATGAAAGACAAGCGTATCACTGTGCTGAAGCAGCCGATCGGGGTTGTCGGGTCGATCACACCGTGGAACTTTCCAAACGCGATGATCACCCGCAAATGCGGCCCCGCACTGGCCGCTGGCTGTGGCTTTGTCGCCCGCCCTGCTGCTGAGACGCCACTTTCGGCGCTGGCAATTGCTGTGTTGGCCGAACGCGCGGGCCTGCCTAAGGGCATCTTCTCGGTTATCACCTCGACCAAGTCCTCCGACATCGGCAAAGAGTTCTGCGAAAACCACGCGGTGCGAAAACTGACCTTCACCGGCTCGACCAACGTGGGCCGCATCTTGCTGAAACAGGCCGCTGATCAAGTGATGAAATGCTCGATGGAGCTGGGCGGCAACGCGCCGTTTATCGTGTTTGATGATGCCGATCTGGATGCCGCTGTGCTGGGCGCGATGGCGTCGAAATTCCGCAACAACGGCCAAACCTGCGTTTGTGCGAACCGCATTTACGTGCAGGCGGGCGTCTATGATGCCTTTGCCGCGAAACTCAGCGCTGCTTTGGCCAAAACTAAGGTCGGCGATGGCCTGACCGAAGCCGTTGAATTTGGCCCGTTGGTCAATGTCGCTGCGGTGGAAAAAGTCGAAGAACACATCGCCGATGCCATTGCCAAAGGCGGCAAGGTGATTGCCGGTGGCAAACGTCACGCGCTGGGCGGGTCGTATTTTGAACCAACCATCGTGACTGGCGTGACCCAAGACATGATCGTCTCCAAAGAAGAAACCTTTGGCCCGATGGCGCCTTTGTTCAAATTCGACACCGAAGAAGAAGTGATCGGTTACGCCAATGACACGATCTTTGGCCTTGCCGCCTATTTCTATGCCCAAAACATCGGCCGCGTGACCCGCGTGCAAGAGGGGCTGGAATACGGCATCGTCGGCGTGAACACCGGCATCATTTCCACCGAGGTCGCCCCCTTTGGCGGCGTCAAGCAATCCGGCCTTGGCCGTGAAGGCAGCCATCACGGCATGGAAGACTATCTCGAAATGAAATACATCTGCCTGTCGGTATGATTTTCTGATGTAAAACAATAGTTAACAATCAGGCCGATTGCCTTATTAGAACAGTATCAGGGCGCTTGTTGGAACCGCGTTTAAGCCAACAAGCGCCTTATGCCATCCAAGCATACCGATGAACGGACGCGCAGCCAGAGCATCTGACCCGCCGCAGCCCCTCCGCTTATGAAAGCTGCCTCACCCTGCCTCGCGTTCGGCCCAGCCTGCGAAGTAACGCTCAAGCACAATCACGGCGTAGTACAAAACGATCCCCAAAAAAGCCAAAGCGATAAGGACGGCAAACATTAACGGGTAGTCACCATTGGTTTCACCCGACTTGAACAGCGCCCCCAGGCCTTTGCCATGCGGGCTGACAATCTCAACCAGATTGGTGCCGATAAAGGCCAAAGTGGCCGCAACTTTCAGCGCGCCAAAAAACTCTGGCAGGGTCTTTGGCAAGGCTATTTTGCGAAAGATTGTAAAGCGAGAGGCGCCCAGCGCGCGCAGAATATCACGGTATTCCGGCTCTAGCGTCGACAGGCCGATGCCGACGGAAACGGCGATTGGAAAGAACGAAATCATGAAAGCCATCAGAACCGTGTTAAAATCGTGCTGGCCAATAAAGATCAAAGAAATAACAGGCACCAAAGTCGCTTTGGGAATGGCATTAAAACCGACAAGCAACGGGTAAAGCGCATCGCGCGCGATCTTTGAAAACCCGATGATCATGCCAAGGAACGTCCCAAAAACAACGGCGAGCATAAGCCCGACGACGGTACGCCACAGGGTTTGCCACCCCATCGTTAGAAACAGGCCTTTGTATTTCCAAAAGGCAGGTGGCAGGTCCGAAGGCGAGGCCATCTTGTAATTCGGCCAATCATTGACCCAAACCAAGGCCTCCCATAGGCCCAAGAATACGACAATTGCAAAAAGCGGGACAGCGATTTTTCTGAACATCAGTGTTTATCCTCGTCGCGCCCTTGGGCAATCTTGATCTGATCACGCAGGATATGCAGCATGTCGGCCACCTTGGGCGTATACAAGACATCAAGGCTCCGGTCTTCGGCAAGGTCAACGTCCATCACATATTGCGTCCGCGCGGGACGGCCCGACAGAACCACCACCTGATCGCCCAAAAACACACTTTCGCGCAGGTCATGGGTGATGAGAACGGCGGTAAAAGGCTCTGCCCTGCGCAGATCGCGCATCGTTTGCCAAAGATCTTCGCGTGTAAATGCATCCAGCGCGCCAAAGGGCTCATCCATGATGAGCACGTCCGGTTTGTGAACGATTGACCGGCACAGCGATGCGCGTTGGCGCATGCCGCCGGACAGCTCGGATGGGCGTTTATCCTGAAATCCGGTCAGGCCGACCATGTCGAGCAAATCCATCGCGCGCGCTACGCAGTCTTTGCGCGACATCTTGGGCGCGACGATCTCTAACGGCAGAATGATATTATCGAGGATAGACCGCCATTCTAGCAAGACTGGGTTCTGAAAGGCCATGCCAACTGTGTTGCGCGGCCCCTTAACCTGTTCGCCATGCAACCAAACCTCACCCTGATCGGGCTTTAGCAGGCCAGCCACAAGACGCGTCAGCGTGGATTTTCCGCAGCCCGAAGGCCCAACGACAGCAGCAAACGTTCCTGTAGGAACGCTAAGATTAAGGCCGTCCAGCACAGGCAATGGACCGCTAGCTGTAACGTAGGAATGCGCTACATTTTTGATTTCAATTAGGTTTTCGATGATATGCTCCCAAACGTTACGGGCGCTCAAACGCCACAGGCCACCGACCAAGCCGGTGGCCTGTAAGATTTTCTAGAGCGTTTATTTCAACGTCAACGTGCCATCAGTCGGCAAGTAGCTGCTGTCAAAATACAAGGACGCATCAGGTGCTGTTTTGAACTCATAAACCGTCTTGGTTTGTTCAATCGCGCTGGCCATCCGCTCTGGGTCGACCATGCCCATGCCGTTTGCCGCAACATAATCCGTTAGGACGTTGGCATCGATCGCCATTTGTAAACGTTGCGTTTCAAGCGCCGCATCCGCCGCAGGATTGCGCTTCATCAAGGCCTCAATCGCGACATCAGGTGCGGCAATTGCATCTTTCCAGCCTTTGCCAACAGCAGATAGAAAGCCTGTTACGGCCTCGGGGTTCTTGGCCGCAAAATCGGTGTTCACGATGATTGCGTTGCCGTACAGATCAACGCCATAATCGGCCATAAGCAGTACAGAAATATCATCGCTTGGAACGCCCAACCGCTCTAGGTTCAAAACCGACGAAAACGAGAATCCGGTGATCGCGGCAACCTTACCTTCGGCAAGCATCGGTTCGCGCGTTGGAAAGCCGACCGGCTCTACCGTCACAGCAGCCGAATCGATGCCAGCTTCTGCCGCAAAGATCGGGAATTGTGCCCAAGCACCATCAGGCGGCGGAGCGCCCAGAACCTTTCCTTGCAGGTCAGAAGGTTCGTTGATGCCCAAGGATTTGCGCCCGATAACGGCGAAAGGCGGCTTATCATAGACCATCATCACAGCGGTTACAGGGGCGCCGGGGTTTTGGTCAAGGAAACGCATCAGCGAGTTGATATCGGCAAATCCCATTGGATAGGCGCCTGTCGCAACCTTTGGAATGGCATCAAGGGAACCGGCACCTTCGCTAATGGTAACGTTTAGGCCCGCTTCGGCAAAATAGCCTGCATCAAGGGCCTGGAAATAGGGTGCGGATGGCCCCTCAAACTTCCAATCTAACGCGAATGGCACGTCGGTTTCGGCAAATGCCGCTGACGCGAGCGAGATCGCTGCAAGGGTCGCAAGGGTTTTGTGAATCATCGAAAGCTCTCCAATCTTATGTCTTGGACAGGCTATTCGGGGGGCTTTGGCATTTCCAACCCAGCGCTGCGTTTGCGGGTCCGAATCCCAATGCAACGAGATTTTTGCCCAATAATTGGGTTTAAGTTTTCACCAATGCTTATTATTTATGCATATCGAAAAATGCGCGCGTTTTTTGGCAATTTGACATCACATTCAAGATGCTGCCACTCGCCAACCCGAAAAAGACAGACAATTGGGCGCAAGGCAGCCATTTTATGTACAGCCTTCACGGTGGCATGCGATTCTCAATGCCTATGGAATTGACAACTCAGTCTAGGTCGTCTGTGGTCAGCAGATGAAAATGCTCAAAGGCCACTGGCAACTGATTTTAATCACCGTCGTGGTGTTTGCCCTTTGGCGCACCCCCGTGGTCTTTCCGCTGAAAATTCTGGTGATCTTTCTACACGAGCTTTCCCATGGATTGGCCGCCGTGTTCACAGGCGGATCGATCGAGGCCATATCGCTGTCGGTGCAGGAGGGCGGGCATGCGATCACCCGTGGCGGGAACGGGTTTATTATTTTGTCGGCGGGCTATCTGGGGTCGCTCGTGCTTGGGGTGATCTTGTTACTGATTGCGCTAAGGACCCACGCAGATCGCGCCACCTTGGGCCTGTTCGGAGTGATCACCCTGCTGGTGACCGCCCTCTACATCCGCGACGGCTTTCCTTTGATCTTTTGTACCCTCACAGGTCTGGCGATGCTGGCAACCGCTTGGTTTCTGAACCGTCCGATCAATGACCTCGTTCTGCGGGTCATTGGGTTGACCAGCATGATCTATGTGCCTTTTGATATTTTCGATGACACGATTGCCCGATCAGGGCTTCGCTCTGACGCCTATATGCTGGCCGAGCAATTCGGCGGGCCAACCCTATTTTGGGGCGGGCTTTGGCTGGTGATCAGCTTGACGGTCATCGCGTTCAGTGTGCGGCACGCATTTGGCCGCGATAGCAATCTCTGAAAGGGCGCAAAACGAATCCTTCGGGCAGCGCAAAATTGTTTCCGCCATAAGTCTTATAAAATCAGTATCTTGCCGGATTGTTATCGCATAACAGCGCTGCGTTTTTGCCTAACACGGCGCCACATCCCATGGTTTTCCCATCAGCCCGACCATTCGGGGAACGTCACAAAAGGGAAACCAACCATGTTGCTGAAATCCAAATCCATCGCCGCTGCCACAGTGCTGTCTTTGACCCTCGGTGCCGCCGTTCCAGCCCATGCCTGGGGCCGCAGCGAACAGAACACGCTGAAGGTGATTGCCGCAGCACTGGTTGTGGGCGCGCTGATCCATCAGGGGCAAAAGAGCAAGGCGCCAAAACCGCAGCCCACCCCAAAACCCGTGTATCGCCAGCCAGCCGTGCAACCGCCTGTTTACCAACAGCCCAGCCACCAAGACCGGCGCGACCAAGCCGCAAGCAACGCCAACCGCTATGACCAAGCACCGATTAAATCTTATGATGCGCCGGTCTATCAACAGCCGCAACAAAAGACCGGCCGCGTGATCGGGCAGACCTCGGCCTATGGTTCGGGCGTGAATGACACAACGGCAGCACAGGTGTTCAACAGCTACTCGCCCTATCAGCGCGTTGCCATCCAACGCAAACTGGCCGAGTTCGGCTATTACAACGGCACGCTCGACGGTGCATTTGGCCCGCGCACCCACCAAGCGCTCTATGAATTCGCCCGCGTCGCTGGCAAGCAAGATGCGCTTGGCAATGCCAGAGGTGCGTCGCAAGTCTATAATGCCCTGCTTGGCTAAGACACAGTTTCCCTGAAACAGGGCCAATAAAAATGGGGGCAGCCATCACTGGCTACCCCCATCTTAAATCGCGTAAAGGGCAGATTATGCCAATACGAGGTTCACAGCCGACTCGCGGCCATCACGGCCTGCTTCGATGTCGAACGTCACGGCTTGACCATCGTCAAGCTGACGGATGCCAGCGCGTTCCAGTGCCGAAACGTGTACAAACACGTCACGAGCGCCGCCTGCTGGTGCGATAAATCCAAAACCTTTGGTTGCGTTGAACCATTTCACGGTGCCAGTGGCCATCGTGTATACTCCTAAAGTTTCACCACCCACATTTTGCGGCGGTCCGGCTCTGTCAGATCAAGATCGAAAGACTGAAGCCGTAAGGGAAACAGAAGTCGAAAAAGAAAGCGTCGCAGCCCTCATATAGGCAGACCCTACCCAAATAGCAAGACCGCCCAAAGCACCTTACAACTTGCAGCATAGGAACCACTTGCAGCACGGGGCACCGCCCCTTAGCTTCTTACAACACATCAACAAAAGGCCGGCGCCATGTTTGAACGCATCTTGCAACTCTTTTCCCCCAGCCACAATTACCGCACGCCCCTGCCAGCCGCCGATGCAAAGCACGCTTTGGGTGCACTGTTGGTGCGTGTGGCGCAGGTCGATCACGCCTATCTGTTCCAAGAGGTTGAGCAGATCGACCGAATCCTTGCCAAACGCTTCGGCCTGAACCAGCTGGAGGCTGCAAAACTGCGCGCCAGCTGCGAACGTTTGCTTGATGAAATCCCTGAAGCCGATAAATTGCTGGCCGTTTTGCATGATGCGATCGACCTGCCAGAACGCGAGGCCACCTTGTTGGCGGTTTGGCAGGTGATTTATTCTGATGGCATACTCCATGAATCCCAAGACGAAATTGTCACATTGGTTCAGCAAACCCTTGGCGTTTCCCCCGAGGTATGCGCCCGCCTTCGCAGCGAGGCATTGGCTTCGCTAAAAGACGTCTGACCCCGCAACGCGCCAACCGGCACAAAACCGCGCATCTCCCCAAACCACGGGCCTCTCGGCGCCTGCCCGCCCAAAAGGCACCACGGTTTCGGCGGGATGACGTGGCACGGCATGGCAATGGCCAATGGCTGCTTGTGCCGCCCCACCCTTTTGCCGCACTTGGGGGGTAAACCGCCCCAAAAGCCAAAGGTCACAGATGCAGGACATTATCGAGCCGATCCTCCATCAGGCTGCCGTGTGCGACCTGACCATGGCGCTTAAATCGACCGGTCTGTCCATCGGTGACACCGCCGAGCTGCGCTTGGGCGACGATCACCGCGTCGCCGTTTATGCCCACATCCTCCGGCGCCGATTGTTTATCCGCCGTTCGGTTCTGCGTCACGTTGGCTACCTAGATGCCCACGCCGCTATGGTACTGGCGCCCAATTTGCGGAACGACGAGCATTTACGCGTGCGGATTGTGGGGTTAACGCCCGAGCATCTTGCCCACGATGGCCGCGCCGAAATGCACGTCTCGGTCTGGGGCACAGCGCGCCATGCCTCTGCGCCCCAAATCCCTCGCAGCAGCCTCCCCCCCGACGCACTAGGCGATTCACACATTTCGGAGCCTCCATCCGTGGGCGAGGGATTTGAAGTATTGGAGCCCGTGGCGGAAGGTG
>NZ_JBGQOQ010000021.1:0-74350 GCF_052119765.1 Pseudorhodobacter sp. W20_MBD10_FR17
GAGGCCTGACACACGACCGATTGAAGCCCAGCCGAAATGTCGAAAAATCAGCTTGCAAAACCGGGGGCATCCACACAAGCCCCGGTTTCCCTCGACACGTTTCAGTTTTTGCGGCTGTTCGAAGGGGGGCGGTGACTGCATTCCGTTCCCAACGTGTTTGCGCTGCGGGTGGTCAAAGGCGTCTATGTCATCGACAGCCCGCTCAACCAAGAAAAATCGCCTTATAAACGCCTAATCCAGAGCGTTGAGCAAACCGCCTGCACCTCAGACTTGTGCCTATAAATTGATTGAGGCAGCGCCATTGCTGGCACTGCCTCAAATCGGAACAACGTGATGAAAAAGAGCCGTTCGGCCGCTGTTTTTAGTGCCCTGTGGCGCGTAAAACGACACGAACCGTGGCTTTCAGCAATTGTATATCGGTGCCCAATGACAAAGACTGGTTGTAATCCGCATCAAATCGGGCACGGTCGGCAAAGCTTGAATTGTTGCGTGCTGAAACCTGCCACATTCCAGTAATGCCCGGCAACAGATCATAATAATCGGTACCCGGATACATCGCCATCTGCGACGGCATCATGGGGCGAGGGCCGACCAAGCTCATTTCGCCCTTTAGCACGTTCCAAAGCTGCGGCAACTCATCCAACGAGGATTTGCGCAAGAAGCGGCCAAAGGCGGTAATGCGCGGATCGGACTTCAGCTTTTGGTCGCGGTCCCATTCAATGCGGGCCTCGGGGTTCTGGCTCAGATAGGTTTCCAGCTTCGCATCAGCATCAGATACCATCGAGCGCAGCTTCCACATAGTATAGATGCGGCCATTCCGGCCCACCCGCTTTTGGACATAGAACGGCTTGCCACCATCAAAAGCGACAAGAACAGCCAAAATAGCCACAATAATCAGAATCGCAGGCGCAGCCAGCAGAATAGTGGTCACGTCAATCAAGCGCTTGCCAAAACGGCGGTATACCCTAGATGAGGGGGTTTTTGTTTTAGACGACGGGCGGGGTGATATGTCGGCGTCGGTCGATAATATCTGTTTATAATGCACAGTCATTTCGTTTCTCACCTTTGTTGTTCAACAATTCGACAGCAAGAGCCACTCACCCTTGGCGCGATCAAAAAATCGGCCTGTGAGCAAAAAATAGGCCTATGTTCAAAAAATAACATACGAATCTTGTCTTTTCTTATGGCAGCTTTACCGATTCTTTACCAAGGCGACAATCCATTTACCCTAGGGAAAGCGTAATTAATCACAATTTTTCACGTTTAAGATGCAGGAAAGTTCGGAAAAGCCCGTTTTACTTGCGATGCGTGAATGAAAGGCGGTGCTGGCGGCCCTGCGGGTGTGATTTTTTACATCGGTCCGCCCCCGAATGCGGATCACAGACCCGTCGGGACAGCGCTCGTTATTTAGATTTTTATATGTTTCGCGCCATAACTGCGTCGGCTTGGTGCATGTGCCGGCAGCGTACAAACTGGGTTTATCCAGCCGTGCGGCCCCTTGTCCATAATGGACCTGCCGAAGGCAGAAGGCACAAAATCAAATTGGGCGCGCAGCCGTCGCAATATTTATGCTGGGTTATTTTGCTTGAATGAGTGGCCGCATTCGGTTGTGATTTACCCTGTGACGATGGCCAGCTCCGAGCTGGCAAATTTACTCGTCGCGGGCGCTATCGGCTACGGGGGCGAATCGCTGCGCCGGAGACTGTTTGAGCAGGTTTAACCTGTGTTGCTGTCCGAAATCTGGGTCGATCTGTTTGGTCGTGACCTTCGGCATGCATGGAGGCTGCACAATGCTGTTTCTAATATCGAAGCAATCTTATGAGTTTTGGAATTGTTCCGCCATTGACCGCAGTGCCGCAACTGTAATGCGGGGCGATGATCGTGGTTGCATTCTAGCGCAGGGCCTATCAGTCCTGTTTTGCCGCAAGCCCTGCGTCTGGGCCGAATCGTGCCATCACCAGAAAAGCGGCAACTAAAACCGGCCAGACGGTACAGAGCAAATAGCCGATCAGGTTATACATCGGGCTCGAGCGGCCCTGACGGCGTTGCTCTTGATAGGTCATGTACACGGCAAAAACCGTTACTGCGATGTAAATCAATGATACGATCGGCCAGAAAATCATGGTTCAAACCTTTTAATATCTGTTGCAACAATTTCGTTCGTATACTTGCTATTGTAAAGTCTTTCGCAACAAATTTCAACCTCTGGGTGCATTGTGTTGGGTGTGTTGCTCTTATGACGATTTTTTGTTCACTCCGCATAAAAAATAAGTGACGTTGCGTCAAGTTTCCATGTCACTTATGCCATACCGAGGTCTGGTGGCAAATGAATTGTGCCTACGATAAGCCGTGCATCTAAGCGGCTAGTCGCGGTTGCCTGTCGTTCCCGCATAGCCGCCAAACTGCCGGATGCGGGCTTCGAATGTGGCCACCTTTTCCGCAGCACCATCCGATCGCGCCGCCATGCCGACCAGCAACATCTCTACCGCCAGAAAGGCCGAGTTCAGCGAGGGCATGAAATGCGGGCCAGCCATAGGTAATCGCAACGTTTTCCACGCCCCAACTGCAATGGGTGACGCATAGCTGTCGGTTAAGGCAAGCACGCGCGCGCCGTTTGCACGGGCAATTTCGCAGGCGCGCACGACCTCGGTTGAATAATGTTCATAGGTGATTCCGATGACAATATCGTCGGGGCCTACCTGTGATATCTGGTCGGCGATTGCGCCAGATAGGGACGGCAGTTCGACAAAGTTCGCAAAAGCCATGCCGCCGACATAGCTAAAGTAATGCGCAACCGAATAGCAGCTGCGCACGCCAACGGTATGGACTTTGCGCGCGCCGAGCAGCGGGGCGATGCAGCTTTCCAGCAGGTCCAACGTCTCGGCCGAAAAAAGGGCTGCGGTATTTTGGTGATTGGCGTTGATCACTGCGGCAAACGCATCATGGCCGCTGCGGTTTCGCAATGCGCGGGCGCGGTCGGCATAGCTTGGGGCAGGCGTTTGCAGCGTGGTCTGCACATCGGCGCGGAAGGCATCAAAACCGGCGTAACCTAGTTCTTTGGCCAAACGGGTCACGGTGTTGGGGTTCACCTCGGCCTGTTTGGCAAGGCCGCGTATGGAATGAAAGGCAACAAGCGGCAAGTTGTCCAAAACCCAAGCTGCAAAACCACGCAGGGTGGGCGTGCCGTGGGCGCAAAGATCAGCCAACTGGCTGCGGATAGTGTTTGGCTGCTTCATCGGGTCCATAGCTTTGGCAAAAGGGAGATAATGCACTTGTATTATAGTCTGACATAAAATAATACAATCGAATTGTTGTCAGCGCGCGGCCCATGAGTCGCGCCAAACCAGGAAAGATTTCGGGCATGACCAGTCATATTTTCGGCCGATCTACCAAGGGCGTTCTTCCTGTCGCAGTGGCTGGGGATGGCTGCTATTTGATTGACGCCGAGGATCGGCGCTATCTCGATGGGTCGGGCGGGGCGGCAGTTTCTTGTCTTGGGCATTCTAACGCGGCGGTGCGTGCGGCGCTGCATGGTCAGATTGACCGGCTTGCCTTTGCCCATACAGGTTTTTTCACCTCGGAACCGGCGGAAATGCTGGCTGATCGGTTGATTGCAAATGCGCCTGCGGGGATTGATCGAGTCTATCTGGTGTCGGGCGGGTCCGAGGCTGTTGAGGCCTCGATCAAGCTGGCGCGGCAGTATTTCCTTGAGATAGGCGAACCCAACCGCCACCGCGTGATCGCTCGGCGGCAAAGCTATCACGGCAACACGCTGGGCGCGCTGGCGGCGGGTGGCAATGCCTGGCGGCGGGCGCAGTTTGCACCGCTGCTGGCCGATACGACCCATATCAGCCCTTGCTATGAATACCGCGACCGCCACGATGGCGAAAGCCAAACGGCCTACGGGTTGCGCGTTGCCAACGAGCTGGAGGCCGAGATTTTGCGGCTTGGCCCCAAAACGGTGATGGCGTTTATTGCCGAACCTGTGGTGGGCGCGACCTCGGGTGCGGTGCCTGCTGTGCCGGGGTATCTAAAGCGGATTCGCGAAATTTGTGACCAATACGGCGTGCTGTTGATTTTGGATGAGGTGATGTGTGGCATGGGCCGCACAGGGCATATTTTTGCCTGTCTCGAGGATGGCGTTTCCCCCGATATGCTGACCATCGCCAAAGGTCTTGGCGCGGGCTATCAGCCGATTGGTGCGCTGCTAACCTCGGGCAAAATCTATGAAGCCATTGCAGCGGGCAGCGGGTTTTTTCAGCATGGCCACACCTATATGGGGCACGCGATGGCGGCCACAGCGGCCAATGCGGTGCTGGGTGAAATCCTCGATGGTGGCCTTTTGGGGCGGGTGCGCGAGCAGGGGACAAAGCTGGATGCGGCGCTGCGGGCGGAGTTTGGCCAGCACCCACATGTGGGTGATATTCGCGGGCGCGGGCTGTTTCGCGGCATTGAATTGGTGGCAAACCGTGAGACGAAAGCGACCTTTGACCCCAAGCGCGGACTGGCGGCGCGGGTTAAAAAAGAGGCCTTTGCAGCCGGTTTGATATGCTATCCGATGTCGGGCACGATTGACGGGCAAAACGGCGATCACATCTTGCTCGCCCCGCCGTTCATTATTGAAGACGCGCAAATCGATGAATTGGTTGGCAAGCTTTCGACCGCGATCACAAAGGCGCTTGCAGCATGATGCCGTTGCCACAGATCATGGTCGCCCCGAACGGTGCCAAGCTGACCAGCGCCGATCATCCGGCCTTGCCCGTGACGATTGCTGAAACCGTCGCCTGTGCGGTGGATTGCTGTGCTGCGGGGGCGGATGGGTTGCACGCCCATGTGCGTGATGCCGAGCAGCGGCATGTTCTGGACGCGGGGCTATATGCCGAATTACTGGCCGAGCTGCGCAGCCGTGCCCCCCAGCTTTATGTGCAAATCACATCCGAGGCCGTGGGCCGCTATACGCCAACTGAGCAGCGCCGTTTGGTGCAGGATTTACGCCCTGCTGCCGTGTCGGTTGCCCTGCGCGAGATTACAGCCGAGCAGGATGAAGCCGTGACGCGGCGGTTTTTTGCGACCTGTGCCGAGGCAGGGATCGGGGTGCAGCACATCCTATATGATGCTGCCGACGTCGCGCATCTGGGGCGGATGGTTGCAGCGGGTGATATTGCGCGCGAGGGGTTGATGGCGCTGATCGTTTTGGGGCGTTATTCGGTGGGGCAAGTGAGCGCGCCATCCGATGTCAGCGCACTTGCGCAGGTGCTTGGCGCAACGGTTCCGGGCGTCGATTGGGGCGCTTGTGCCTTTGGCGCGCAGGAAACGGCCTGTCTGATCGAGGCAATGCGCCACGGCGGCAAGGCGCGGATCGGGTTTGAAAACAACCGTTTGAATGCCGATGGAACCGTGGCTGCTGATAATGCCGAACGCGTCCGCGAGTTGGTGGGGCAGATGAAGACCATGTAAAAGCGGGCCCGACCTACACAGTCGGGCCCCAATGCTAGCATACCCGTTAAGAGGCCGCAGTTTGGGCAACAGCGGCTTGGGCACCCTTTTCCCAAAGCAGGGACGCTGCAGCCGTTACGGGTGCGCGCAACTGGGCGGCCAATGCGGGCGGAAAGACCTCGTCCATCGCCAAAAGTGCTTCAACCTTATCGGCTGGCGTCTTGGCTGCATCAGAAATACTGCGCAGCTTGGCCGCCAACGGGTCGCGCACATCAATCGCGGCACCCGCTTCATCTACGCCACCAACATAACGCATCCACGCCGCAACCGCGAGGCAGAGGCCGGGGCTGTCACGGCCCGCGGCAAGGTTTTGCGCCAAAGTGCCCAGCAGCCGTTGCGGCAATTTTTGGCTACCATCCATCGCGATTTGCCACGTGCGGTGGCGGATCGCGGGGTTTTCATAGCGGGCCTTCAGCGCGCGGGCGTAATCGGGCAGGCTAACGCCCGGCGGGGTGGCGACTGTGGGCATGATCTCATTCCACAGCCGTTCGACAAAATCCGAAAAGGCGGGGTTCGCCACGGTATCCGAGATGGTTTCATGCCCCGCCAAATACCCCAGATAGGCCAGCGAAGAATGCGTGCCGTTCAGCATCCGCAGTTTCATATGCTCAAACGCGGTAACGTCATGGACCATTTGAACACCAACGGCGGCAAAATCGGGGCGCAGGCCGCCGACAAAATCATCTTCAATCACCCATTGGCGGAAAGGTTCGTGCAGCACGGGGGCCGCGTCAAATTTCCCCGTCAACTCGGTCACGCGGGCGATGTTTGCATCGGTCGTGGCAGGGGTGATACGGTCGACCATCGTGGCTGGAAAACGGGCGTCCTCGGCAATCCAATCGGCCAGAGCGGGGTCGATCAGGCGGGCCAATTCCAAAACCACACCACGCACCAGCTTGCCGTTTTCGGGCAGGTTGTCACAGGTCAAAACCGTAAACGGGGCAAGCCCAGCCGCACGGCGGGCCGCCAGCGCGCGGACCAAAAAGCCGGGGGCCGAGACGGGCAGAGCATTGGCCAAGTCATGCTGAATATCAGGATGATCTGGGTTTAATGCCCCCGTTGCCGGATTGTGGCAATAGCCCTTTTCGGTAACGGTGAGGGACACAATCTTAACCCCCGCATCCGCCATTGCCGCAATAACCGCTGCGGGGTTTTCGGGGGCAACCAGCACATCTTGCAGTACCTCGATCACATCGGCCTGCTCGCCTTCGGGGGCCAGCGTGACAGAGGTATAGGCCCAATCTTGTGGGGCGAGCGCGTCACGGGTGGTCGGGCTTTTCAGGGATACACCGATGATGCCCCAATCGCCACCTTTGGCAGCCATTGCCTCGGCCACATAAATCGCGCCAAAGGCACGGTAAAACGCGCCGAGGCCAAGGTGGACAATGCCAACACCCGGCCGGGCAGCGTTGCTGGGGGTTAAGCGATTAGCGGGCAAGCCAGCCTCCATCAACGTTCAAAATAGCGCCGTGGATATAGGCCGACGCGGGGGTGCAAAGATAGGTCGCAGCGCCCGCAATATCGGCGGCATCGCCCCAACGGCCCGCAGGAATACGGTCAAGGATTGCCTTGTTGCGGTCGGGGTCGGCGCGCAGGGCCTCGGTGTTGTTTGTCTCAATATAGCCCGGTGCCACGGCGTTCACGTTGATACCGCGCGCCGCCCATTCATTCGCCAACAGCTTGGTCAGCCCTGCCACGCCATGCTTGGACGCGGTATAGGATGGCACACGAATGCCGCCTTGGAACGACAGCAAGGATGCGATATTGACCACGCGGCCTGTGCCACCATTGGCCAAAATCTCGCGGCCAAAGGCTTGGGTGGTGAAAAATAGCGCCTTCAGGTTAACGTCCATCACATCATCCCAATCGGATTCCGTGAAATCAACGGCGTCATTGCGGCGGATGATACCTGCGTTATTGATCAAAATATCAAAGCCTTGGCCTGCAAACAGGGATTGCCCTGCCATCGGGTCTGCGAAATCGACCAACAGCGACGACGCGGTGCCACCTGCATCCGTAATCAAGCCCACCGTTTCATCACAGGCCCGACGACCAGCGCACACCACGGTGGCGCCAGCGGCGGCAAGACCCACTGCAATGGCCTGACCAATGCCGGTATTGGCGCCAGTTACCAAAGCGCGGCGGCAGTCTAGCGAAAAAGGATTGCTCATTTCAAATCCCCCGGTGTCAGCATGTCCATATCGGTGAAATCGACGTTATCACCGGCCATGGCCCATATAAACGTATAGGCCCCGATGCCCGCGCCCGCATGGATAGACCACGGTGGCGACAAAGCCCCTTGCTCATTGGCAATAAACATATGGCGGGTCTCGGCGGGTTCACCCATCAGGTGCAAAACGCGCGATTCCGGTGCCATGCCGTGGTACAAATAGGCCTCCATCCGGCGGTCATGTGTGTGGGCGGGCATGGTGTTCCAAACACTGCCGTTCAGCAGCGTGGTGTAGCCCAAAACCAACTGGCAGCTGTCCATGATTTGCGGGTGGATAAACTGGCGGATTGTCCGCTGGTTTGAGGTTTCTGGCGCGCCAAGATTAACCTCTTTCGCCTGCGCCACAGTGACAAGCCGCGCTGGGCAAGCACGGTGTGCAGGGGCAGAGGTGATGTAGAACCGGCCTGCGCCCGAAAACGTCACCGCGCCCGCACCCATCCCAAGATACAGCACATCGCCGTTATCCATTGCATAGGTTTCGCCACCAGCCTGCACGGTGCCCGCGCTTCCGATGTTCACAATCCCCATTTCGCGGCGATCGAGAAAAGATGGTGTGCCGGATTCGACAACTTTATCAAGCGTTAGGCTGCCGCCTGCCGGCACAGCCGCGCCCATCACAAAGCGGTCGTAATGGGTATAGACCAGCCGGATTTCACCGTCAGCAAACAACCCCTCGGTCAGAAAATTTTTGCGCAAAGCGGCGGTGTCCATGCCCTTGGCATGGTCTTGGTGAATGGCGTGGCGGGTTTCAACGGTCAGCATTTAGGGGCCTTTCGGTTATAGAAAATCGTCGTGGCAGGTGGATTGGGCATCACAATTTATAGGCGCGTTTCGCCAAATGGTATGCGAGGTCGCCCGCAACCTCGGGGGCCTCATCAGCGGCAAGGCGGCCAGAGGCCACCAAGGTCGCCAAAAACGCGCAATCAACGCGGCGCGCAACATCGTGACGCGCGGGGATAGAGCAAAAAGCGCGGGTGTCATCGTTAAAGCCGACGGTGTTGTAAAACCCCGCCGTCTCGGTCGCATTTTCGCGGAACCGGCGCATCCCTTCGGCGCTGTCATGGAACCACCACGGCGGCCCCAGTTTTAGCGCCGGGTAAACGCCCGCCAGCGGGGCCAATTCGCGCGCAATGGTGGTTTCATCCAAGGTAAAGACGATGATTGTCATGTCAGGCCGCCCACCAACCGCATTCAGCAGCGGCCGCAGCGCATGGACATATTCGGTGCGAGTCGGGATGTCATAGCCCTTATCCCGGCCAAAACGGGCCATGATATCGGCAGAATGGTTGCGCAAAGATCCTGGGTGGATTTGCAAAACCAACCCGTCATCAAGGCTCATCCTTGCCATTTCGGTCAGCATCTGGCCGCGAAACATATCGGCCTCATCTGTCGTGCATTTGCCTTGCAGCGCACGGTCAAACAGCTTGGCGGCCACGTCTTGCGGCAAATCTTCGGTGCGGGCGGTGGGGTGGCCGTGATCAGATGAGGTGGCCCCAAAGGTTTTAAAGAACGCGCGGCGGCTGCGATGGGCCGCAAGATAGCCGGTCCAAGTGGTGGTATCTTCGCCGGTAAGCGCGCCTAACTGTTCAACATTCGCGGCAAAGCCGTCAAATTCGGGGTCTACCACGGCATCGGGGCGGTAGGCGGTCACAACCTTGCCCGACCACCCACTGTCGCGGATCATTTTGTGCCAGCGCAGATCATCCAGCGCACTTTCTGTGGTGGAAATCGCCTCAATCTTGAACCGTTCAAACAGTGCGCGGGGGCGAAATTCGGGGCGGGTCAGGCAATCGGCAATATGGTCATAGATCGCGTCGGCCGTGGTGGCCGAAAAGCGTTGGGTGACGCCAAACACCTCTTGGAACGCGTGGTCCACCCAGATGCGTGAGGGCGTGCCACGAAACAAATAAAAGTTTTCCGCAAACAACCGCCAGATTTTGCGCGGGTCTTGCTCAACCGTGCCGCCATCAACGCGCGGCACACCCATAGCTTCAAGCGGGATGCCTTGGGAATGCAGCATCCGAAACACATAGTGATCGGGTGTTACAAACAGTTGTGCAGGGTCTGGAAAAGCCTCGTTTTCGGCAAACCAGCGCGGGTCGGTGTGGCCATGCGGGCTGATGATCGGCAGATCACGGACGCCATTATACAGCTCGCGCGCCATGTCACGCAGGGCAGGCTCGGTTGGAAACAGTCGGTTTTCATCTAGCAGGGCCATTGCATTTTCCTTTGGGCATAGGGTGTTAGCCCGGCAGAGGCGTGTTATGTGGGGCTGGCATTTCGCCATCTGGCAGGTCAAAAAAATCGGGTCGTGCAGTCATAATATGCGGCAGGTCGGTAAGAACTTCGCGCAGATGCAGGCGCAGCGCCCGTTGGGCAAGGATCGGGTTTTTCAGGGCCAACGCATCGACGATCTGGCTGTGTTGATGGATAAGTTTATCCACCGGAAACTGCGTCATGGCGAGAAATCTGACCCGATCCATCTGCGATTTCAAGCCTTCGATCTGCCGCCAAGCACCGCCTTTGCCCGCCGCCTCAGCCAAGGTGCGGTGAAAGGTTTCATCAAGATGAATAAAGCTTTCGGGGTCATTTGACCCAAGTGCACGTTGGGTTTCCAGCTGACTGCGTAGCTCGTCTACAAGGGGAGGGGGCGGGGCCGTCGAAAGCATCAGCAAGATGTCGGCCTCTATCGCTTCGCGCAGAAACTGGGCGTCGAGCACCGCCTGATAGGCAATCTTGGACACAAAGGTTCCGCGTTGCGGCAGCACCATGAGCAGCCCTTGCTCTTGCAGCTTGATAAAGGCTTCGCGCACCGGCTGGCGGCTGACCTTATAGCTTGTCGCGATTTCCGTTTCTGAAATGCGATTTCCGGGAACCAGATGGTTCTTGATGATACGGGCGCGCAAAAGGCGGGTGATCTGCGGGGTGATCGGCCGCATTGGGTCTAGCGTTGTGATGCTGTCCATGTGTGCCACTGTGATTCCCCCTCATGGCAACCTGCCATACTTCCATACTAGCTTGCAAGTGATTGATGTGCTAATACCCTCCCCGAATCCTGTGCCACAGACCGGCGCGGGGCAGGGCGGCTTTAATCACGGAGCAAAAAGCATGCAGGAAAGTTGGCGCTGGTACGGGCCGTTGGATAAAATCGAACTGCCGCAAGTCGCGCAAACAGGCGCGCGGGGTATTGTTACCTCACTGCACGAAATCCCTTATGGCGAGGTGTGGTCGGGTGCCGCAATCGCCGCCCGCAAAAAGCTGCTGGTAGATGCGGGGCATGGCCAGGAATGGCTGGTGGTTGAAAGCCTGCCTATCCATGAACGCATCAAGCGCGGCGACGGCGACCTGACCGCGCTATTCGCCAACTATCGGCAATCTATGGCGAATTTGGCGGCCGAAGGTGTCAAAACCATCTGCTACAACTTTATGCCGCTGATTGATTGGTCGCGTACAGCGCTGCGCCAACCCTTACCACACGGCGGCAATGCACTGCGGTTTGACCAAGTGCATATCTGCGCGCTTGAAATTCATATGCTGGGCCGCGACGGTGCCGATCAAGACTATGCGCAAGATGTGAAAACCCGCGCAAAAGCATGGTTTGACGCCTCAACTGAAGACGACCGTTCGGGCCTTGTCGACGCCATCATGGCAGGCCTGCCGGGTGCTTATGACCGCTATGACGTGCCCGCGCTGCGCGAGGCCCTAAAGCTGTATGATGGCATTGGTCGCGCCGAGATTAAGACGAACTACGCCCGCTTTTTGGCCGAAATCATCCCCGCCGCGCAAGATTTGGGGATGAAGTTTTGCGTGCACCCCGATGACCCGCCGCGTGATATTTTTGGCCTGCCGCGGATCGTAAGCTGTGCCGAAGATATCGCGTGGGTGATGGAGCAACAGGGCGCGGTGGAAAACGGGCTGACGCTATGCTCGGGGTCGCTTGGCGCTGGGCCGCGCAATGATGTGCCTGCGATTGCCAAGCAATTCGCCGACCGGATCCACTTTGTCCATCTGCGCAACGTGCGCAAAGACCCCGATGGCTCGTTTGAGGAGGCGGCGCATCTGGAGGGTGATACCGATATGGTTGCCTTGGTCGCCGTCCTGCTAGCCGAGGAAAAACGCCGCAAAGAGGCAGGGCGCACCGATTGCAACCTGCCATGGCGGCCGGACCACGGGCATGAATTGCTGGGCGATATCGGCTCGGGCACGCACCCCGGTTATCCACTGATCGGGCGGATGCGCGGGCTTGCGGAAATGCGCGGCGTTATGGCGGCGCTAACCCACGCGAACACGTCGTTTCAGTAAGCTTTTCTGACCAAGCGCCAATTAGTGGGCTTGGTCAGTATCTTGTTCAAAATAATCGGCATTGGTTTCGGCAATGTCCAAAAGTGTTCCGTCAAGCCGCGTCAAATGCAACATGCCTGCATCCACCGCGGCCACCGGATCGTGGTGGATTACAGCGTGGGCGATTGCCTCATGATCTTCCAGCAACAGCGGCATTCGTTCATCTTTGAACAGACCCAGAACGCACAGCCGGTCAACCTTGGCTTTTTCTTGGGAAATCACCTCAAAGGCAAAATCAACGCCGGCGATCTGGCACAACGCTTTGTGAAATGCATAGTCAAGCGCACCAAATTTGTGGTAGTCACCCTTGTCGATCACTTTGCGCTGCTGCTCAAGGCAGGTCTCAAGGATGTCAGCGCCGTGCTTATCGCATTTTTCGGCGGCAAATTGCAGCACTTTTGCCTCAACTGCGGCGCGAACGAACCGTGATTTTTCAATCTCACGGGTTGAGAAGCGCTTTACCTCGGTGGCGCGTTGCGGGCGAATAAGCAACAGGTCAAGGTTTGCCAGCCGGCTAAACGCATCGCGCACAGGCTGTCGTGAAACGCCAAATTGCGCGGCAATATCGGCCTCGGATATTTTGTCACCAGGCCGCAGACGCAGAGAGCTTATCTCGTCGTGCAAATAGTCATAAATCTCGTCGACAGTCGTTCGACGGTCACGGACGTGGTTCATCGGCATCACTTAGGCATCCTCCAGAGCGTCGTTTGAATAGCGTTAAATCGGCATTAAAGCTAGCAGTCTCTTATTTTGTTGGCACTTCTTAACCAAGGCGTTTCCGATCAAATGGTCAAAAAGGTTTTTCCAATTTCAGTTGACTGAACGGAAATTGAGGGCGAATGTGGGCGACAGAATGTTGAGCGAAGCTCCATCTGACGATCTTTTCATAACCTCACCGACTCAGTTTGATGTCGATATTTGATACTAGTATTCTAGATGTTCAACTAGTATGCTAGTCTAAATTTATCACGAATCATTTGTTTTCGGCAGTGGGCAGAAAGCATGCAGATAAATGCGGATACGCTCGGACTGGGAGGAGTGCCAGAACGAGCCATGACAAAGGGAGACGATATGTCAGGGGTTCGTTTACAGGGCATCGTAAAAGCCTATGGCGCGGTGAAGGTCGTGCACGGCATTGACCTAGAAGTTCAAGAGAAAGAGTTTGTCGTTCTCGTTGGGCCGTCTGGTTGCGGTAAATCCACGACATTGCGCATGATCGCCGGTCTCGAAGAGATTTCGGACGGTGATTTGACCATCGATGATCGCCATGTGAACCGCGTTGCGCCAAAAGACCGCGATGTGGCGATGGTGTTTCAAAACTATGCGCTTTACCCGCATTTGAACGTTTCCGAAAACATCGCCTTTGGGTTGCGTATCCGTAAGGAAAGCAAAGAAAATATCGCCGCCGCAGTTGAAGAAGTCAGCGGTATTTTGGGGCTGACCGAGTATCTGGAGCGCCGCCCTGCTGATCTTTCGGGTGGTCAGCGCCAGCGTGTTGCTATGGGCCGTGCTATTGTGCGCCGCCCCAAGGTCTTTTTGTTTGACGAGCCGCTTTCCAACCTTGATGCCAAGCTGCGCACGCAAATGCGCGCCGAAATCAAGCGGTTGCACAAACGCTTGGGCGTGACCAGCATCTATGTGACCCATGATCAGGTAGAGGCGATGACCCTTGCCGACCGTATCGTCGTTATGAACGCCGGTCGGATTGAGCAGGTCGGCACCCCGATGGAGTTGTTCTTGAACCCGATCAACACCTTTGTTGCCGGCTTCTTGGGCTCACCGCCCATGAACATGGTCAAGGCCAAGATCGCCAAGGGCGAAAAAGGCCCCGTCGCCGAATTTGAAGGCCAGTCGATTCAGCTTGCTGCCATTCCATCGCTGCAAAACGCTGTTGGCCGCGATGTTATTTTGGGTATCCGTCCCGAATTTGTAAAAGTTGTCGCCGAAGATGCGCCTGATTGTGTCAAGATCGAGCTTGATTTGATCGAAACGCTCGGGTCCGAGGCGCTTATCCACGCCACGCTTTCAGGCCAGCCGTTTGTTATCCGTACCGAAACCGTTGGCCAGATGCACATTCTGAACGGCTTTCCGGGCTTTACGATCGAGCCTAACTTGATCCGCGTGTTTGATGCGAAAACGGGCATGACGTTCCCGGGTCAGGTGATAGAGCAATGACCCAAGGAAAAACCGACACTGCCCATAAGGCGCGAGCCACCAGCGGCTCTGACAAAATGCAGCGGGTTATCGAGCACCTGAAACGCGAATGGCAGCTTTACGTGATGCTGCTGCCGACGATCCTTTGGTTGCTCGTGTTCTTGTACAAGCCGATGTACGGCCTGCAAATCGCGTTCAAAGATTTCAGCGTGTTTCGCGGTGTTGCGAACAGCCCGTGGGTGGGTCTTGAACACTTCCACACGCTTTTTGGCAACGATCAATTCCTGCGCGCGCTGAAAAACACCATTATCCTTAGCTTTTACGGTTTGATTTTCGGCTTTCCGATGCCGATCATTCTGGCGCTGATGTTCAACGAAATTCTGAACCAAACCTTTAAGAAAACGGCGCAGACGATCGTTTATCTGCCGCACTTCATCTCGTCTGTGATTATCGCGGGTATCGTTATCACGGCCTTTTCGCCATCGGCGGGTATTGTGAACACGGTGTTGGGCTGGTTTGGCTATGATTCCGTCTATTTCCTGACCAAACCCGAATGGTTCCGCCCGATCTTTGTCGGCACCGGTATCTGGCAAGAGGCAGGCTTCCAGTCGATCGTCTACCTTGCCGCTATCGCTGGTGTATCGCCAACCCTGTACGAAAGTGCTGTGGTCGATGGTGCGTCGCGTTGGCAAATGGTGTGGAAAATCACTGTCCCGTCGATCTTGCCGACGATCATCATCATGCTGATCATTCGTATAGGTAACATGCTGGAAGTGTCGTTTGAGATGATCATCCTGCTGTACCAGCCTGCAACCTACCAGACCGCCGATGTGGTTAACACGTTCATCTATCGTCAGGGTATTCAGGGTGGCCAATACGATCTTGCTGCGGCTGCGGGCCTGTTCAACGCTTTCGTCGCCTTTGTCTTGGTGATGACCGCAAACACGATATCCAAGCGCTATTCGCGCACATCGCTGTGGTGAGGGGGGCCGTATTATGACCAACATGAATCTTTATTCGCGTGGTGACAAACTTTTCGTCATCCTCAACATGATCCTGCTCGGGATCTTCACCCTCTCGGCCCTGTATCCGTTCATCTACATCGCGTCTTTGTCGATGAGTACGGGGTTTGAGGCCCGCGCAGGCAACGTGCTGCTAACGCCAGTTGGTTTCACGCTAGAAGCCTATAAGCGCGTTTTGTCCGAGCCGGCCTTTTGGAACTCGTATAAAAACACCTTCATTTATACCATCGGCGGCACATTGATGAGCCTCGCGTTCATCATCCCCGGCGCCTACGCATTGTCGCGGCCCCAGCTTTACGGTCGGCGGTTCTGGAACTTGATGGTGGCGTTCACCATGTGGTTCCACGCAGGGATGATCCCGTTCTTTTTGAACATGCGCGATCTTGGTTTGCTCGACAGCTATTTCGGCATCATCATCGGCTTTGCGGTCAGCGGCTTTAACATCATCCTGCTGCGCAACTTCTTTGAAGGCATCCCGCAGTCGTTTGAAGAAGCGGCACGGATGGACGGGGCCAATGAGTTTCAGGTGCTTTGGAAAGTGTATATGCCGCTGTCCAAGCCTGCCATCGCCACCGTTACGCTGTTTTGCATCGTGTCGCGCTGGAACGGGTTTTTCTGGGCTATGGTCTTGTTGCAAGATAGCAGCAAAATCCCGCTTCAGGTGTACCTGCGTCAGGTCATCGCCGATCTTTCGGACGACGAAGAATTCGCCAACAGCCTGCTATCTGCCGCCTATTCGTTTGAGACGGTCAGCGCTGCGATCATCGTGTGTTCGATTATTCCAATTCTGCTCATCTACCCGTTCCTGCAAAAGTACTTCAGCAAAGGTATCTTGCTGGGTGGTGTGAAAGAATAACTGTTTATTTAGAGGAGGATACTATGAAGAAACTCTCAGTGGCACTCGCCATTCTAGGGACGACGGCAATCACTGCGCCGGCATTCGCTCAAGAGAACCTGAAGATCGTTGAAAAGCCGCTAGAGCTGACGATCCACATGCACTGGCCCCGCGCCCAAGGCTACGGCGTTGGTGGCGATGTAACCAAAATCTATCCGGTTGAAACCGCCGCGCGCGAAATGACCGGCATCTCGCTGGTTGATAAAACCTCGGGTAAGAACACCAAAGACAACAACGAAGCCATGAACTTGCTTTTGGCGACGGGCGATCTGCCAGACATCGTTGGTGGTAACAAAATCCAGCAGCCTGTGAACCAATACGGCCCAGAAGGTGCGTTCGTGCCTTTGAACGATTTGGTTAAAGAATATGCGCCGCATATTCAGGCGTTCTGGGATACCCACCCCGGCCTGCAACAGGCGATTTCGGCCTATGACGGCAACTATTACTACATTCCATATCTGCCAGATGGTAAGTTCGGCCGCGCTTGGTATGTCCGTCAGGACTGGTTGGATAAACTGGGCTTGCAACAGCCGCAGAACGTCGAAGAATACCACGCTGTTCTGACCGCGTTCCGCGATCAAGACCCGAACGGCAACGGTATGAAAGACGAAGTGCCTTACTTTGCCCGCGATTGGGAAGAAGTTCTGCGCTTGCTGACGCTTTGGGATGCACGGACCTCCGGCTCTGACTCGTACCATGATTTCTATGTCAAAGACGGTGCAATCGCACACCCTTACGCACAAGACGCGTATCGCGATGCAATGGCGAATTTGGCTGCGTGGTACAAAGAAGGCCTGATCGACCCCGAGATTTTCACCCGTGGTTCGTCTTCGCGTGACTATCTGTTGTCGGAAAACCTTGGTGGCTCTACCCATGACTGGTTTGCCTCGACTTCGGGCTATAACGCTGCGCTGAAAGACAAGGTCGAAGGCTTTAACTTTGTCCCGTTCTTGCCGCCAGCATCGGCTGCAGGCGTGCGCATGGAAGAGCATCGCCGCATTCCGATCAAGCCAGATGGCTGGGCAATCAGCTATACAAACAAGCACCCTATTGAGACAATCAAGTACTTTGACTTCTGGTTCACCGAGGCAGGCCGCAACCTGTCTAACTTTGGTGTTGAGGGCAAAACTTGGGATATGGTCAACGGTGAACCCACCTTTAAACCAGAAGTCCTGACCAGCGACTCGCCGGTGAACAGCCAAATGTATCTGGAAGGCGCGCAAATCTATCGCGGCTACTTCCAGGATTACCGCTACGAATGGCAGTGGACATCGGAAGAAGCCCGCAAAGGCATCGAGCTTTATGATGCAAACGACCTGCTGATCGAACAGTTCCTCGGCGTTGCGTTCAACAAAGACGAGCAGGCTGTTTACGACAAGTACTGGCCGTCGATGCAAACCTACATGCTGGAGCGTCAGCAGGCTTGGATCCTTGGTACAGGCGACGTGAAGGCTGATTGGGATGACTACATCAAAACCCTCGATAAAATGGGTTACGAGCAGGTCATCGAAGTCATGAACTCGGCCTACAAGCGCCAGTACGGAAAGTAAGCCCATTGGGCTAACCGAAAAAAAAGGGCGTGGCCAGTATTGGCCACGTCTATCAAAGCGCGCCCCTAATTTACTAGAAAGCACGTCCAATGACCGGCAAAACCCTCCCCGTACTTGATGAACCCAAAGCAGGCCGTTTGACGATTCAATACGCGCCGACCGCCGAGACCCACATCACCGAGAATCCGCCACGGTTTACATGGCTGCCGGTGATCGAGGATGAGGCGCGCTATGTGCTGCGTATCTCCTCAGATGCGAGTTTTCCCGCCAAGACAACCAAGGTTTTCACCGGCATCCCGCTGAACTTTTTCACGCCTGATGTCGCGCTGGAATTGGGAGACCATTACTGGTCTTATGCCGTTTGCGATGCCGCTGGCAAACCCACCACCGCATTTAGCAGCACTCGCAGTTTCACAATCCCCGAAGGCGTGCCCGAAACCGCGCTGCCGTCACGGGCGACCCGCTATGCCAATTCCACCCTTAGTCACCCGCGTCTGTGGCTGACATCCGATCGCTTGGATGACTTCCGCAAGGCGGTAAAGGCCGATCCAGACCATTGCACATGGGCCAATTTCTACGCGAAATCGGTTCTGCCGTGGATGGACCGCGAGATTTTGCCCGAGCCTGTGGGCTATCCTAACCACCAGCGGACCGCCCCTGTGTGGCGCAAAACCTATATTGAATTGCAAGAGGCGATGTATGCCATCCGCCATTTGGCGATTGGTGGCCAAGTGACACAAGATCCGAAAATGATTGCCCGCGCCAAAGAATGGTTGCTGTCTGTCGCTGAATGGGACCCGATGGGTACCACCTCGCGCGCCTATACCGATGAATGGGCCTACCGCGTGACCAACGCGCTGACATGGGGCTATGACTGGCTGTATAATGAGATGACCGAGGACGAGCGCGCCCGCGTTCGGGCCGCACTGATGGAGCGTACCCGCGATATTGCTGAACATGCGATCATCGGTGCCAAGATCCACCTGTTCCCCTATGACAGCCATGCCGTCCGTTCGGTTTCCCTGACGCTTATTCCGGCGCTGATTGCCCTGCGCAGCGATGAACCTGACGACAAGGCCGCCGAATGGCTGGATTATTGCATCGAGTTTCTGTCCACTGTCTACTCTCCTTGGGGTGACAGCGATGGCGGCTGGGCCGAGGGCACAAACTATTGGATGATGGGCATGGCCTATCTGATTGAGGCAGCGAACCGCCTGAAATCCTATACCGGAATTGATCTGTATAAGCGGCCTTTCTTCCGCAACACCGGTGATTTTCCGCTGTTTTGCAAAGCGCCTAACAGCCGCCGCGTGTTCTTTGGGGATGATAGTACGCAAGGCGATTTGCCCTGTATCAAAACCGGCATCAACCTGCGGCAATATGCAGGCGTTACCGGAAACGGTGCCTATCAATGGTATAACGAGGAACTTGCCCGCCTGAACCCCAACACCGAAATGGCGTTTTATAACTGGGGCTGGTGGGATACCAATTTTGACGAGCTGACCTATCTGACCGATTACCCGTTGGTCGAAGCAACTGCGCCCGAAAGCGGTTTCCGTTGGTTCAAAGGCATCGGTTGGGTTGGTATTCAGCACGCGATGGCCGACCCCGAAAACCACATCCAGTTTGTGATGAAATCGTCGCCTTTCGGTTCGATCAGCCACAGCCACGGTGACCAAAACGCCTTTTGCATGGGCGCCTACGGCGAGGATATGGCGATCCAGTCCGGCTATTACGTCGCCTTCAACTCGACCATGCACCAAAAATGGCGTCGCCAGACGATCTCGAAAAACGCTATTCTTATCAATGGTAAAGGCCAATATGCTGATAAGGATAAATCCAAGGCAATGGCCGCAACGGGCCAGATTTTGGCCGCTGAACAGCGCGAAGACCATATCTACATCAAAGGCGATGCCACGGCGGCCTATCAGTCCCTGTCTCCCGAGGTCACACTGGCCGAGCGTGAAATCTATTTCGTGCGCAACAGCTACTTCGTGATCGTCGATAAGGTTGATGCAAAAACGCCAGTCACGATTGACTGGTTGCTGCACGCGAACCAGCCGTTTGATCTGGGCGGTTCGTCGTTCCGCAACACGGGTGAAAAAGCGGGCTTCTACGGCCAAGTGGTTTGGTCCGAGGCGGGCAAGCCCGTGTTGACCCAAGAAACCGGCTTTCCCGGCGTGGACCCTAGCGAATACGAAGGCCTGCCTGTCAGCACTTGCTTGAAAGCGCATTATCCGGCGTCAACGCGCCACCGGATTGCGACCCTGCTGGTGCCTTACAAATTGGATGATCCAAAGCGGATTTTCAATTTCCTCGATGACCAAGGCTATGACGCCGACCTGTATTTCACCGACTCGGACGAAAACACCTTCCGCGTAGTAATGAAAAAACTGGCGAATACCTGACCTGCGGCGAATAGGGGCACCGGCCACCATCTGGCCGGTGCCTGAACGCAAGACACATGACGGAGATCTAATATGACCGTAAAAAACCTATTTCCCGGCAAGGAAAACAAACTTGTTGACGCCGGTGGCGGACTGACAAGAAAAGTTGCCGCCTACAATGACAATGTCATGTGCGTTGAGGTGCATTTTGAAACCGGCACCGTCGCGGCGCTTCACAGCCACCCGCACGAGCAGATTACCTATGTCATCTCGGGCCGGTTTGAATTCGTGGTCGGCGATGAGACATATGTGATTTCCGCAGGGGACTCGCTGTATAAACAACCCAATATCGTACACGGCGCAACCTGCCTTGAGGCAGGTAAGCTGTTGGATATCTTTACGCCTAAACGCGAAGATTTCCTTTGAATACCCAATCCTTAAGAATACCTAAATGGAGTACATCGGCATGACCAAACCTGTCATCGGTTTCATCGGACTTGGCCTTATGGGCGGCAATATGGTGGAGAACCTGCAAAAAAGGGGCTTTGAGCTGGTCGTGATGGACCTCAACAAAGATGTTGTTAACACGGTCATTGCCCGTGGTAACGCGCGCGAAGCCACCTCACCCAAAGAACTGGCCGAGGCCAGTGATATCGTGATGTTCTGCCTCACCAAGTCTGAGGTTGTTGAAAAGATCGTCTATAGCGAAGACGGCATCTTGGCTGGTATCAAAAAAGGTGCCGTTCTGATCGATTTCGGCACGTCTATCCCGGCATCGACCCGTAAAATCGGCGCTGACTTGGCTGCAAAAGGCGCGGGTATGCTTGATGCGCCGCTTGGGCGCACGCCAGCACATGCCAAAGATGGCCTGCTGAACATCATGGTCGGCGGCGACAAAGAGACCTTTGATAAAATGAAGCCAGTGCTGGATGAGCAGGGCGAAAACGTGTTCTATCTTGGTGCGCTTGGTGCTGGCCATACGACCAAACTTATCAACAACTTCATGGGCATGACGACCGTCTGCACAATGAGCCAAGCCTTTGCCGTGGCTGACCGTGCGGGCGTTGATCGCCAACAGCTGTTCGACATCATGTCGGCTGGCCCATCGAATTCTCCGTTCATGAAGTTCTGCAAGAACTACGCCGTAGACGGCGTAAGCGATCTGGGGTTCTCGATCAACAATGCCAACAAAGATCTGGGTTATTTCCTAGAGATGGCCAAGGATCTGGGCACACGCGCCGAAATCGCTGAAGGCACGTCGCACAACCTTCAGGCTGCCGTAGATGCAGGCTTGGGCGAAGGCAACGTTCCTGAAATCTTTGACTATTTCTTGAAACTGGGCAAGTAAGACAAACGACCCCACACAAGATCAGATAACAAGGACGATACATACTATGAAACTTCTGGGAAAAACGGCCATTGTTACTGGCGGTGGTCGTGACATCGGTCGCGCCTGCGCTATCAAACTGGCCTCCGAGGGCGCGAATGTCGCCATCAACTACTTCTCGAGCAGCGAAGGAGCTGATGCCGCCGTTGCCGAGATCAAAGCCGCTGGCGGCAATGCATTTGCGCTGCAAGGCGATCTGAACAGCCAAGCCGGTGTTGACGCGCTGGTTAACAAAACCATCGCCGAATTTGGTAGCCTTGATATTTTGGTCAACAATACCGGCGGTTTGATTGCCCGCAAAACGATCGCGGAAATGTCGCTGGAACATTGGAATGCGGTGATGGATCTGAACCTGACCAGCACGTTCTTGATGATCAAGGCTTGCATCGCGCATATGAAAACCGGCGCGATTGTGAACCTTGCCAGCCAAGCTGGTCGTGATGGTGGTGGCGGCGGCTCGGTGGCTTATGCAGCCTCCAAAGGTGCTGTGATGACCATGACGCGCGGTTTGGCCAAAGAACTTGGCCCGAATATCCGCGTTAACGCGCTGTGCCCCGGCATGATCGACACCGATTTCCACAACATTCACACCAAAGACGAAGTGCGCCGCAATCTAGAGGCCTCGGCCCCAGTAAGACGCCAAGGCTTGCCTGTGGACGTGGCGAATTTGGTGCTGTTCTTGGCCTGTGAAGACTCGGCTTTCATCACCGGTGCCAACGTCGACATCAACGGCGGTATGTTGTTCAGCTAAGGCTTAACAACCGATTAACATGAAAAAGGCCCGCTTTGATAAGCGGGCCTTTTTTATTTGCGACAATATCTTAGCGCCGCAGCTTTTTCACAATGTCGGCGGCTAGGCTGTCAATGGCCACACCTGTGGCTTGGGCAACCGAGCCGGGCGAGTTATCAGCCAAGGGCGCTGTTACGGTAAAACGCTGCACAGACTCGCGCATGGCCCCATTTGGTGCCGCAATGGCAAATTGGCCAGTCAGCTCAAAGTTGCCGTTCAGCTTGGCGATCATGCGGTCAACCCGCACTTCGATCCTTACATCGGCGGAATCTGCCAAAGGCCAAGGTTCGGCGGCGACAGATGCGGTCGAACGCAGATCAAGGCTCCGTGCCAACGCGCCAGTCACACCGCGCACCGGATCATCGGCCCAGATCGCCTTGGGCACCACTGTTAGCGCGCCGCCCATCTGCTCAACCACGATTTCCGAGGCGGCAGCATAGGCGGGGAGCGATACTTCGCGTACCTCAACCGTCCTGACCGCAACCTGTGTTTTGGCAACAGCGGGCACGGTTTCGGCAGCAATTGGAAACCGCGCATCCTTATCGCCACAAGAGGCGAGCGGTAGGGCGGCAGCGAGGGCGATGGCAACTATACGAATATTCACATCAACGTCCTAGGATAAGAGAGTTTGGGTTGCGCTCAATCGTGCGGGCCAGCTGGTTGACGGATTTTGCCGCAGCTTTCAGCTCTCGCAGCAGATCAAGCGTTTCGGAATTGAAGGTGGATTTCGCGCCATAGGTCGACAATAGCGCATCGGCTTTGGATATCACAGCGTCGAGTTGCGCCGTGACATCGGGAAAGGCTTTCGCCGCAACAGCGACCGCATCGGCGGCATCGCGGGCCGAGGCCAGCGCCGCATTGGTATTGGCAACTGCCCCACCTTCGCGCAGCTCTTTCAACGCAGCCTCTACCTCGGTCAGCGCCGCAGAAAGGGCAGGTGGGATGCTTTTTGCGCCGTCGGTGCTGATCAGGGCATCGGTGCTATCCATCACACGGGTCACAGCGGCGATCAGCTCTTCGGCCTTCAGGTCATTCACCTTGGTTGCGATTGCGCGCAAATCGGTGATCAAAGCAGGCAAGTCACCCGATGCTGCCGCAATATCAGCCGAGGCTTTATCAAAGCTTTTCAAGGCACTGGCCAGTTGATCGGCCGCACCCTGTTCTTTCAAATCGGCTACGATACTGCGCAAATCGGCGATCACACCGCGCAGTTCGCCCGGAATGGCTTGGGTATCTTCCTTGCCAATCAACCCGCGCGCATCTTCGACCAGGCCCAAAATCGCATCGGGGGCGCGTTGGGTGCCGGGGGCGCTGGCGATGGTTTCAATCGCAGCCATAAGCGAAACGGCTTGGTTCATAACCTCTTCAATCGGCAGGTTATTCACGCGCTGCAACACGCCTTCGGCTGTTGCGGTAAAGTCGGGCAGTTCAGATTTAACACTGGGGATTATCGGTGTGCCGTCCGCATCATTGGCCAATACGGCAGGCGCTGCCTCGGGCATATCAGCCAGCTCAATCTTTAGGGCCGCGCTGAAAATACTGGTCGTGGCAAGTCGCGCCCGCATACCGTCTTTCACCAGCTTTTCGATGAAATTAAGGGTGGCCTGCGCGTCTGCATCGGCCTCTAACCCCAAGGTCTGCGGGTCGATCGAGATCAAGGCCCGCATATTCACTTTACTGCTGCCGGTTGCTGATTTCGCAATGAAAGCGCCGATGCCGGTGATTTGGCCAATCCGCAAGCCGCGATATTCAACCGGTGCGCCCGAGGCCAAGCCGCTGACCGACTCTGCGAAGATGACCGACATCTTGATCGAATTGGCGCTAAGTTGGGTAAAGATACTGTCGCGTGCCGCCGCCTCATTGGCGAACAGGCGGAACATTGTGTCTTCGGTCACCGGTGCGCCACCCGAAACGATGTTTTCAAACGACACGCCGCCGGTCAGCAAGGACCCAAGGCTTGCGACGTTCAGATCAAGACCGGCTGGCCCAAGTGTCACGGAAAAACCGGCCAAGTTCCAAAACCGCGAGTCTGTGGTCAGAAATTTGTCATAAGGTGCGTTGATAAAGGCCTCAACATCGGTGCTATCGCCGGTTTCCGACAGTTTCGGCGTGTCCAATTGGCCCACCTCCATGCCACGGAAAAACACCGGCGCGCCGGGAGTCAGGCTGGTGCCATTCTTGGACCGGATTTTGATACGCGTGCCTTCGTGGCCGGGGCGGATAAGCGGCGCCGCCTTTAAGCCTTCAAAGATGCGGGCGTTTGAGCCTGTGACCGGCGTCCATGCGGCATCAAGATAAACACCCGACAGCACAGTCGACAGGCCGCTAATCCCACGCGCGCTGACTTCGGGGCGGACGACCCAAAACAGGGTGTCGGGGCTAAGCGTGTCGGCGACATCCTTGTCGATGCGGGCTGTTACCTCAACATGCGACATGTCTTTGGTGAAAGTTACGTCCTCGACCGCGCCAATAATCACATCCCGAAACTTGATCGTGGTATCTTTGGGCGTAATCCCCGCCGCATCCTGAAACACAATGGTAATCAGCGTGCCCTTGTTGCTATAGTTTTGCCACGCCACCCCAAGCGACACCAACAGCGCCAGTATCGGCACCAGCCAAACAAACGACAGGTTACGCCATGGCGAGTGCTTGGCGGGTAGAATATCCATATCGGGCAGGGTGGGTTGAGTCATTTAGTGTGTTCCTTGTCAGCGTCCCAGATTTGCCTTGGGTCAAAGCTTTGGGCCGAGAGCATTGTGAAAGCCACAGAAAGCGCAAAGCTAACAGCCGCGATTCCGGGGTGAATACTTGCCGCTGATCCCAGTTGGACCAGCGCCGTTAAAATGGCGACGACGAAGACGTCGATCATCGACCAGCGGCCAACGAATTCGACCACCTCATAAACCTGATGGCGGCGGTGCGCAGACAAACGGCTGGGCCGCCCGATGCCAAGCGCCAAATAGGCGACGGCAAAAAATTTGCTGGTGGGGATGATGATGCTGGCAAAGAAAACGATTGCTGCAATCCCGATCGAGCCGTGGTGAACCAGCTCGACAATGCCGCCAAGCAGGGTGCTCTCAGATTCCTTGCCCAAGGTAGCGGTTTTCAACATCGGGTAGGTGTTGGCCGGAATAAACGCGATAATCCCCGCAACCCACCACGCCCAAACCTTTTGCAGGCTTTTGGTGTCGCGGCTGGCCAAAGCCGCACCGCACCGCAAGCATACCGTATCCGAGGCTGGATGAACCCGCCCGCATGTTGTGCAATTGACCAGACCCGCATCACGCGCGGTCAGGTAGCCCCGCGCGCTTCCAGCGTTTTCCATATGATCAAACTACTCATAAAATTGTCTTTAAGCACGGTGATAACGACCAATGCGGCGAATGCCCAGAACGCGGGGCCGATTGTTAGCGTGGCCAAGCCACCGACCTTGACCAAGGCCACGGCCACGCCAACGATAAACACCTCGGCCATCGCCCAAGGTTTTAGCTGTTCTGCCACCCGAAAGGCATGCGCCGCCCCGCGCGCCGGACGGTGCCCAAGGGCCATAGGTGCAATAGCGTATAAAATCGCGCTGAGGCGTGTGAGGGGCAGCACCACAATCAAACCCGCCATTGCCAGTGAAAGCGGCACCATCAGCCCATCGGAATAGGCCAGAATTGTATCAATAACCGACGCTTGCTGGTTCAGGCCATGTGTTGAAATGGTCAAAAACGGAAAGCTGACGGCCGTAATCATCAAAATCGTGGCAGTTACAGCCAGCATCACAATCCGTGTCATCGCATTTGCGCGCGGCGCTATCAGCAGGTGGTGGCAGCGCGCACACCGACCTTGACCGCCCGACGGGATGGAGGGAAAGTGGTACAGCGTGTCGCAAACAGGGCAAGCCACCAGATCGGTAAGATCGGCGGTGGCAAAACTATCCTGTGGTGTTTGCGTTTGTTCCATTTTTACAGTTTACAGCACCGCCGCGCGACATTGAAGGGCCAAGGCTGGCCCCTCTGCGCTATTGTTTCAGTGTTGTAAAGTTGCGCCGTGGATGTGACTATTCCTAGCCCTTGGGGCGTTTCTCGGCCGGAACCCTAAAGACCGCTACATAGAGTGCCGGCACGAAAACCAAAGTGACCAGCGTCCCGACGATAATCCCGCCCATCATGGCAAAGGCCATAGGCCCCCAAAAGATTTGCCGTGAAATCGGAATCAGCGCCAAACTTGCAGCGGCAGCGGTTAGCAAGATCGGGCGGGCGCGGCTGTCGGAGGCCTCAAAAACGGCATCCCAAGCGGTGCGGCCCGCGCGGCGCAGCACCTCAATCTCATTCACCAGAATGATCGAGTTGCGGATCAAAATCCCGACCAGCGCCAGAATGCCTAAGATAGCGACAAAGCCCAAAGGCGCGCCAGACAATGCCAGTGCAGCCACAACCCCGATCAGCCCAAGCGGCGCCGCGCACAGCACAACAAAGGCAAGCCGGAAGCCCTGCATTTGCACCATGACCAAAGTCACCATAACCAACATCATTAACGGCACCACAGCGGCAATCGGCGCTTGGCTTTCTGCGCTCGATTCAACTGTGCCACCCACGACCACGCCATACCCTGCGGGCAATGCGGCATTGAACGCCGCGATTTTATCGGCCAGTGCGGTCACCAGCGTTGCAGGCTGGTCTTTGGTGTTAATCGCGGCCTTGACCGTGATGGTCGGCATCCGGTTGCGCTGGCTCACCATCGGCTGCTCGGTATCAAACCGGAACACGGCGACCGATGACAGCGGTATCGCATCGCCGCCCGTACCGGCAAGTTGCAGCCCGTAAAGCGCCTCTAGTGATGCACGGTCGGAATCATTGCCGCGTGCAATAATATCAACCAGATAGGTGTTGTCGCGCAGCTCGGTAATGGTCCGTCCGGCAAAGATCGCGTTCAACCCCGATGCAATATCGGACGAGGTTAGCCCCAACTGCCGCGCCTTATCTTGCACAATATCAACCCGCACCACCCGTGCCGGTTCATTCCAATCCAACACGATAGAGCTGGTCCGCGTGTCTGACCCGATAACCGCCGCCAGATCGCGCGCATTGTCGCGCAGCACGTTAATATCTGGTCCGCTGATCCGGTATTGCACAGGGCGGCCAACTGGCGGCCCGATTTCCAGAAACTTTACATACACATCGGTGCCCGGAAACTCGGTCGCGGCCACTGTTTCCAAACGCTTGCGCAAGGCGTTGCGGGCATCGGTTGACGGCGTTTGAATAACGATCTGTCCAAGGTTGGCAAACTGATCCATCGTGTCATAGGACAGCAAGAACCGTGGCGCCCCCCGCCCGACATAGGATGACCAGAACAAAACATCTTCGTCCTTGGCCAAAATCGCCTCAAACCGGTCCATCTCGGCCTGTGTGGCGGCAATAGAGGCATTTTGCGGCAAGGCAAAATCTACCACCAATTCCGGCCTGTCCGAATTCGGAAAAAACTGTTGTTCGACAAAGCGCATGCTGTAAATCGACAGCACGAACAGCCCCACCGTGACGCCAATCGTCAACCAGCGAAACCGCATCGCCCCGTGCAACACCCCATGAAAGGCGCGGCGCATCCGCCCCGGTTCGGGGTTGTGATGGGCCATTTTTGCGGGCAACAACGTCACCCCCAGCAACGGCGCAAACAGCACCGCCACCACCCAGCTGACCAGCAGTGAGACCGCAATCACCACGAACAATGAGAACGTAAACTCGCCCGCCGAGGAAGAGTTTAGCCCGATCGGGATAAACCCCGCCACGGTGACCAACGTCCCCGACAGCATCGGAAACGCAATCGATGTCCACGCATAGGACGCCGCCTTGCGCAGGCTTTCACCCGCCTCTAGCCGCGAAATCATCGTCTCAATCGCGATCATCGCATCATCGACCAACAGGCCCAACGCAATGATCAGCGCCCCTAATGAGATCCGCTGAAGGGTAAAGCCCGCGTAATCCATGACCACAAAGGTAATCGCCAAAACCAGCGGAATTGTCAGCGTCACCACCAGCCCCGCGCGTATCCCAAGGCTGATAAAGCTGACGGCCAGCACGATTAGAACCGCCTCTAGCAGTGCTTGTAAAAAGTGGTTCACCGATTCCTCAACCACATGGGGTTGATCGGCGACTTGGTGAATGTCGATGCCAATCGGCAATTCGGCCTGCACCCGTTCCATGACGGCTGATAGCTCTTCGCCAAAAGTCACGATATTGGCGCCTTGGCGCATCCCAACGGCCAAACCAATCGCAGGCTGGCCCTTATAGCGAAACAGCACAGAGGGCGGGTCTTGATACCCGCGCTTAATATCAGCCACATCGGTCAGACGAAAGAAGCGATCGTCGATATGAAAGTTAACGTCCTCAAGGCTTGCCGCATCTTTGAACTGGCCACCCACGCGCACCAATATCCGTTCAGGGCCCGCATCAATGACCCCCGATGGCAAAATGGCGTTTTGCGCCTGAAGCGTGGCCTGTACAGCCTGTTCATTCAGCCCAAGTGCGGCCATCCGCTCGGTCGAAAACTCAAGATACACCACCTCGTCGCGCGTGCCATAAATCTCAACTTTTCCGGCATCATCAAGGGCTTGGACCTCTCGTTTGATCAACTCAACCCTATCGCGCAGCTCGCGCGGGGTAAAGCCATCGGCGGTAAAGGCATAGATGTTGCCGTACACATCGCCAAAGTTGTCGTTAAAGCCGAATCCGGTAAATTCATTGGGCATATCGCCCGCAATATCATTGATCATATTGCGCACCGTCAGCCATGTGCGCGCCACGGCCTCGCCCTGCACGCTTGGCATAAGGTTAACATAAACAATAGAATAGCCCGGGCGGGTGATGGACCGCGTGTAATCCAGCGTCCCTAATTCCTCCAGCTTTTCCTCTATCCGGTCGGTGACCTGCTGGCGGGTATCCTCAATGGATGCGCCCGGCATAGCCGCCGTGATAACCATGGTTTTGATCGCAAAATTGGGGTCTTCCTCACGGCCAATCGACACATAAGACAACACGCCAGCGACCACGCTGATGATCATCAAAAACCACACAAATGAGCGGTGCTCTAGCGCCCAGTCCGACAGGTTGAAACGCTTCATTCTTGCACGCGCGGGCCAACGATTTGCCCGTCCTCAATAGAGTTAACACCTTTGACGATAATCTCGTCACCATCCGAAAGCCCGTTCAGCACCAAAACACGCGTGCCAGCGGTGGCCCCAGTCTCGATGGTGACAAGCCTGGCCTCGCGGCCCGCAGGGTCGACGCGCCAAACCTGTGGCGGCTCGCTGTTCGCAATAATTGCCGTCACTGGCAGCGATAATTGCGCCGCCGTTTCGGCCATCGGCTCTACCTGCACCAGCGCGCCCAGCCGAAAGCCGGTGGGCGCGTTTTCGTCCAGCGCCAAGCGTAACTGGCGTGTACGGGTTTCGCGTGTGGCAACCGGATCGATCGAGGTTAGCCGCGTTGTTGCCTCCAGCGCCATGTTCGCCTCTAGCCGCACACGAAACACGCTGCCAGTGGCCAGCCCCGCCACATCGCCTTCGGACAGGTCGATAATAACCTCGCGGTCTTGGGTGCCCGCCAGCCGCAGAACCGGGGCGCCTGCGGTCAGGGTTGCCCCCGGTTCGGCAAAAACTTGGGTCACGACACCGTCTTGCGGGGCGTGCAAAACCGCGTTGTTGCGGGCATTTTCGGCCCCCACAAGGTTGGCTTTGGCCTGTTCCAAACTGGCTTCGGCGGCGGCAAGCTGCGCGGTGGCGCTTTGCAAGGCCGCCTCGCTATCGACGCCGCGGGTTACCAGCGCCTGCACACGGTTGGCGGCATTTCGGGCCGAGTTGGCTTGCGATTCCGCTACAATAACACCGGCTTGGGCGCTGCGCAGGCTGGAATCCAGATCTTGCGGATCCTGCACTGCCAAAACCTGATCTTTAGCCACAACATCTCCAAGGCTGGCCGGACGTGTCGCTAAGGTGCCACTGCGCGGAAAGCCTAAGTCGGTTTCAATCCGCGCGGTCACGGTCCCGACCCAAGATTGGCGTAAACCTGATTGCGGCGTCACAATCTCTGACACCACAGGTCGGGCTGCCTCTTGCGCAAAAGATGCCAGCGGCAACAAGAACAGTGTCAAAATTAAACCAGCGTTTTTCATCACTTAGCCTCCGACCCAAGATCGACCGTTTGGCCGGGGTACAGCAATTGCGCACCTTTGCTCACAACAATTTCGCCCGCCTCAACCCCCGAAGAAAGCACCACCTGACCGCTGATATAGCGCAAAACCGATACCTCGCGCAGGGCGGCTTGGTGGGTTTGCGGGTCAATCAGCCAGACGGCGGGGCCGCTGGCTTGGGCCGTGATCGACGACCATGGCAACGTCACACGGTCGGTATCTTGAATGGTCACTGTGCCGCGCACTGGGTCGCCATAGCTTAGGCCTGCGGGCAGGGTTTCAACCGAAACAGTGACCTTTACCGTGCCTTTGGCTGGGTCGACCAAAGGCGAGACTTCGCGGATCATGCCCGCACCGGTTTTAGAAGGTGCCGCTAGAACCGACAGCACAACCTCAGGCGATTTGGGGGTTGAGGTCAGCGTGGCTTCGGGCACTTCAAACTCGGCGTCAAAATCACTGCCAAGGGCCAGTTCTACCACGGTTTGCGCCGCGCCGATCACTTGCCCCGGTTCGGCCAAACGGTCAGTCACAGTTGCGGCGGTCGGGGCCAGCAATACGGTATCGGCCAGCGCCTTTTTCGCACGGTCTTGCTCGGCCACGGCCTGCGCCTCTTGGGCCTCGGCGGCGCGCAGCAGGTCGGCGGCGGTATCGCGGGCGCTGCGGGTGGTGGCGCCGCGTTCCAGCAGCGCATCTTGGCGCACGCTTTCTTCACGGGCCTGCTGATGGCTGGCTTTGGCCGAGACCAGCCCCGCCTGTGCAGCCCGCAAGGATTGTTCTTGTTGCACTTGGTCCAGCTTGGCCAAAACATCGCCTTTTTGCACCTTGGCTCCGGTGGTCACGAACACATCTGTAACCCGCCCGCCCAACGGAAATGATGCTGTCAGCGTATCCCGCGCCACGATTTCACCCGTCAGCGAAAAAGTGCTTACGGCGGCAATGCGTTCCGCCGTAACGGTGGAGACGCGCAACAGCGTTTGTGCTGTGGCAGGTGTGTGCAGCGCAAACACTGCACCAACGGCCAGCGCAAAGGCGTGTGTATTGGGGCGCGTTCTTGTAAATCTAGGCATCATTCTGGCACCATAAGGTTGGCCAAATATTCGGCATGACGCTGAATACTGGCTTCGGATTTTGGGTCAATTCCGGTTAAATCTGTGCATTTGGTGGCAGCACTGAAAATAACACTGCTGGCACCACCAAAGGTATAAAACGCATGCGGGATATCGGCGGGCGGCAGGTTGCCCATCAGATGACAAAACCGCGCATAAATCGGCGTCAGATGGGTTTTGACCAGCCAAGCACGGCGGGCGTCATCCTCTGGGCCTTGGAGCATCAAAAATCGGAAAAACTCGGGGTGTTCGGCGTTAAACCGCACCAAGCGGCGCAAAACTTCGCGGCGCTTTTCGGGCGGGTCATTCGGCCCGACATTGGCCATCGCATCGCCGACCGCCGCCTCTTGCAAGGCAAACAGATGGTCTGCCGCCGCCCGCCATAGCGCATCTTTCGATGCGAAATGGTAGGTCAGCAGCCCTTGGCTTACCTCGGCCCGCTGGGCAATCGCCCGCGTGCTAACGGCATCAAAGCCGGTTTCGGTCATCGCCGCCAGGGCTGCTTCCACAATCTTTTCGCGCGTAGAATCGCGTTGCTTGTCTCTCATTCTGGCCCAATACACTAGTCAGTTGACAAGTGAAAGACCTGTTTTCCGCGTGACCTAGTGTTGGTCGGTCACGCAATCGGCAAAGTAATGCACCACACCGTGTTGATCGGTCTCTTGCACCAAGCCGTGAATATCGGTTTCAAACCCCGGGCATTCACGCGCAAATTCGCGGTTAAACTTAAGATATTCAACGATTTTCTTGTTAAACACCTCACCCGGGATCAACAAAGGAATACCGGGCGGATAGGGCGTTACAAGGCTGGTGGTGATGCGGCCTTCCAGCACGTCAATCGGTACGCGCTGCGTGGTGCGCTTGGCGATATGCGAAAACGCATCGGTCGGTGTCATCGCGGGGGTGTGATCGCTGAGGTACATCTCGGTCGACAAAATCGCCACGTCATACTTGGCATAGAGTTTATGCACATGCTGGCACAGATCGCGCAGACCCATCTTTTCATAGCGCGGATGCTTGGCGCAGAATTCGGGCATCACCCGCCACATCGGCTGGTTTTTATCGCAATCATCCTTGAACTGCTGCAACGCCGTTAGCAGGCTGTTCCAGCGGCCCTTGGTGATGCCAATCGTGAACATGATGAAAAAGCTGTAAAGGCCGGTTTTCTCGACCACAACACCATTTTCGGCCAAGTATTTCGTAACGATCGAGGCAGGGATGCCCGTATCTTCGAACCGGCCATCAAGGTTAAGGCCGGGGGTGATGATGGTCGCCTTAATCGGGTCAAGCATGTTGAAACCGGGGGCCATATCGCCAAAACCGTGCCAGGAATCTTCGCCATCGGCTTGCTGTACGCCATCGGCATCGGTGCGGCGCAGCACCCAATCTTTGGTGCGGCCAATGCCCTCTTCTTCCAGATGATCGGGGCCCCAAACTTGGAACCACCAGTCATCCGCGCCAAATTCATCATCAACTTTGCGCATTGCCCGGCGGAAATCGAGCGCCTCCATGATGCTTTCTTCAACCAATGCAAGGCCGCCTGGGGGCTCCATCATCGCCGCGGCTACGTCACAGCTGGCAATGATGCTGTATTGTGGGCTGGTAGACGAGTGCATCAGATACGCCTCGTTGAACAGGTGACGGTCCAGCGGGGTCGTTTGGCTGTCTTGCACCAAAACCTGGCTGGCTTGCGAGATACCCGCCAGAAGTTTGTGAATGGATTGTGTGGCATAGGTGACCGAATGGCGCGGCCGGTCACGTTTGCGGCCCATCGCGTGATAGGTGCCATAGAAGGGGTGGAAGGCGGCGTGTGGCAGCCAAGCCTCATCAAAATGCAGGTTGTCGACATAGCCATCGAGCACGTTTTTGATGGTCTCGGTGTTGTACAAAACCCCGTCATAGGTGGATTGCGTCAGGGTCATAATGCGCGGCTTTACCGTGTCGGCATCAACGCCCGCCAGCAACGGGTTTGCGCGGATTTTGGCCTTGATGGACTCAATCTCAAACTCGGCGCGTGGGATCGGGCCGATGATGCCGTAATGGTTGCGCGTCGGTTTCAAAAACACCGGAATCGCACCCGTCATAATGATGCTGTGCAGGATCGACTTGTGGCAGTTGCGATCCACCACAACCACATCACCTGGTGCAACCGTATGATGCCAAACCATTTTGTTTGATGTCGACGTGCCGTTGGTCACAAAGAAACAGTGATCGGCGTTGAAAATCCGCGCTGCATTGCGTTCAGACGCGCCAATCGCGCCGTTATGGTCCAGCAGCTGGCCCAGTTCTTCAACCGAGTTGCAGACATCGGCGCGCAGCATGTTTTCGCCGTAAAACTGGTGGTACATCTGGCCTATCGGGCTTTTTAAAAACGCGACGCCGCCGGAATGGCCGGGGCAGTGCCATGAATAGGACCCATCCTCGGCATAGTCCAAAAGCGCCTTGAAAAACGGCGGCTGGATGCCCTCAAGATAGCTTTTCGCCTCGCGCACAATGTGGCGGGCTACGAACTCAGGCGTATCCTCAAATGCGTGGATAAAGCCGTGCAATTCGCGCAGAATATCGTTCGGCAAGTGGCGGCTGGTTTTTGTTTCGCCGTAAACGTAAATCGGCACATCTGCGTTTTTCCAGCGCACTTCTTCAATGAAATTGCGCAGGTTTACGACGGCTGGGTCCAAGTCGGGGCCGGGGCTGAACTCTTCATCATCAATCGACAAAACAAAGGCCGAGGCGCGCGATTGCTGCTGTGCAAACTTGGACAAATCGCCATAGCTGGTGACACCAAGCACCTCAAACCCTTCATTTTCAATCGCTTCAGCCATAGCACGAATGCCAAGGCCAGAAGAGTTTTCAGACCGGAAGTCTTCGTCGATGATGACGATAGGAAAGCGAAATTTCATGTGAGTTCTCCTTGCGGGTGCGCCGCAGATAGGATGGTGGCCTGTGGCAAACGGTGGGCGGCACGGTATGGCGGCGCGATGTATTCGGGCTTGCATGTTTCTTTCTTTTGATTGCGCAACTGTCAAGTGTTGAACCGATTTGGTCCCGCCCAATCGGCGCCGATCCACCTGTCTGCAACCGCTTGCAAAATGCATGCCTCTGCGGCAATACTGGCGATCATGCCCCCCAGCCGGACCAGCGGTCCGCAATGCAAGGATCGAATAAATGCTTAGAGTTGGCCTTCTTGGCGCAGGACGTATTGGCGCCGTTCATGCGATTACAATCGCCGCCCACGCCACCAGCAAATTGGTTGCGGTTTCGGATTTTCTGCCTGAGAACGCCGAAAAGCTGGCGGCAAAATATGGCTGTGTTGCGCGCAGCAACGAAGAGATTATCGCTGATCCAAATATCGATGCCGTGCTGATCGCCACCCCGACCGACACCCATTCCGACCTGATGGAAGCTGCGACGCGGGCGGGCAAAGCGGTGCTGTGCGAAAAGCCGGTTGACCTGTCATTGACCCGTGCGCGCGCCTGTGCTGCGGCCACGGCGGGCAATGGGCAACCGATTATGATCGGCTTTAACCGTCGCTTTGACCCAAGCTTTGCCTCTTTGAAGGCTGCGGCAGATGCGGGCGAGATTGGCAAGGCAGAGCTGCTGTCGATCACGTCGTTTGATCCGGCCCCGCCGCCTGTGTCTTATGTCAAAACCTCGGGTGGGCTGTTTCGCGATATGATGATCCATGATTTTGACATGGCCAATTTCATCATGGGCACGCCGCCAGTTACCGTTTCGGCTGTTGGCACCTCGATCGTTGATCCCGAAATCGGGTTGGCAGGCGATGTTGATACTGCCGTGGTCACGCTGACCTATGCCGATGGCCGGCTGTGCGTTATCAAAAACTCGCGTCGGGCGGCATATGGCTATGATCAGCGGCTTGAACTGCTTGGGTCCGAAGGGCTGCTGCAGGCGCAAAATATGCTGGAAAATCTGGTTGTGAAATCAACCGCTGCGGGCGTGACCGGCGCCAAGCCTACCTATTTCTTTTTGCAGCGTTATATGGCGGCCTATGCGGCCGAATGGGATGCGTTCGTTTCGGCTGTGCAAGGCAAAACGGCGATGCCAATCACGTTGGCTGATGGGATTGCGGCATTGGCGATGGCCGAAGCGGCGACCCAGTCGATGAAAACCGGCGGTCCGGTGCGGCTTGATAGCGTGTAAAGCACGCCGCGTGGGGTAATGGCTGCCCCACGCCTTTTTATGCTAACCGTTGGGCCGCGTGAGAACAAAAAGAGCGGCCCCACCCATGAAAACCAGCTGAATAAGCAGTACATAAAGTGGCGCGCCAAGCAGCACCGCTGCGCCAAAGGCCGCCGCCATCATGCCTACGGCCATCGCCTTATGCCGCGGCGCAATCGCGCCCTTTTCGTCCCATTGCATAATCATCGGGCCAAATGTCCGGTTTTGCAGCAGCTTTTTATGTAAACCGGGTGCGCTTTTGGCAAAAGCAAAGGCGGCAAGGATGACAAATGGCGTGGTGGGCAGCAGCGGCAATGCAACGCCGATTATCCCCAATAGCAATGACGCGCCACCCAGCATGCGCCAAGCCCAGAGCGTAATGAACGCGCGTTTACCTTTGCGGCGCAGAGTTTGGGGCATGCGTATTTTCCAACAAATGGGTGGTTAAAAGGGGCGATGGGGCAGCGGTATCCCCGTGATCGCTGTATTAGGGTTTAGAAGAAAATGTGTGAATGAAAAGGGTACTGACGCAAATATGATCTGGATCAACGACACACCTGCAAATACATGAATATATGATGCATCGTATTTGTACTGTGCCTGAAATCGGCTTGGTATGTTAGCTCTGGGAGAGTGTTATGGCACATGTCGTCGTTGTTGGCGCTGGGTTGGGGGGCACAATTGCCGCCTATGAATTGCGTGATAAGCTGGGTGCCGAGCATAAGGTTTCAGTTGTTAACAAAGGCAGCACCTTTCATTTTGTGCCGTCAAATCCGTGGGTTGGCGTAGGCTGGCGTGATCGGGCCTCGATTGAGGTGGATCTTGTAAAGGTCTTTGCCAAACGCAAGATCGCGCTGCATGCCCAAGGTGCCAAACGCCTGCACCCCGCCGAGCGCCGGATTGAGCTGATGGACGGCGAATCGATTACCTATGACTATATGGTCATCGCGACCGGCCCCGAGCTGGCCTTTGATGAGATTGAGGGCTTTGGCCCCGACGCGCATACGCAATCGGTGTGCCATGTTGACCATGCGCTGATGGCCAAGCAGGCGGTGGATAAGTTGATCGCGAACCCCGGACCCGTGGTGATTGGCGCGGTACAGGGCGCATCGTGCTATGGGCCAGCCTATGAGTTTGCATTTATCCTTGATAAGGCGCTGCGCGATGCCAAAGTGCGCGACCGCGTGCCGATGACCTTTGTGACATCAGAACCCTATGTTGGCCATTTGGGGCTGGACGGTGTGGGTAATACCAAAGGGCTGCTGGAAGGCGAGTTGCGCGAGCATCACATCAAGTGGATCTGCAACGCCCGTGTCGACAAGATCGAGGCCGACAAGATGTTGGTGTCCGAGATCGCCGAGGATGGCTCTGTTTTTAAATCCCATGAGGTGCCACAAGTTTTCACCATGATGCTGCCAGCGTTTCGCGGGATTGAGGCGGTGCGCGGCATTGAAGGTTTGACCAATCCGCGCGGATTTATCCTTGCCGATGAACATCAGCGCAATCCGACTTTCCCCGAGGTGTTTTCGATCGGTGTCTGTGTGGCCATTCCGCCGGTTGGCAAGACGCCGGTGCCCGTGGGCGTGCCGAAAACCGGCTTTATGATTGAATCGATGGTGACGGCGACGGCGCACAACATTGATCAGTTGATCAAAGGCAAAGCGCCGACTGCGGTGGCCACATGGAACGCTGTTTGCCTTGCTGATTTTGGCGATAGCGGGATTGCGTTTGTGGCGCAGCCGCAGATTCCCCCGCGCAATGTGAACTGGTCGTCTTCGGGCAAATGGGTCCACTTGGCCAAGATCGGTTTTGAGAAATACTTTCTGCATAAAATTCGCAGTGGTGAGTCCGAGCCGTTTTATGAACGTCTCGCGATGCAGGCGCTGGGGATTGATAAGCTGAAAAAAGTTAAGATTGAGCCGGAGTCGTAAGGCTCTAAAGTAAAAAATGGAGAATAAGATGTCACTTGATCGTATGGTTATGGCCTTTGCGGGCTTTATGGTGCTGTTGTCACTTGCGTTGACGCTGTGGGTTTCGCCGTATTTTGTTTGGCTAACGGTTTTCGTTGGTGTGAACCAAATTCAGGCGGCCTTTACCGGGTTTTGTCCGGCGGCAGCGGCGTTCAAATGGCTTGGGGTTAAGCCCGGCGCTGCATTTTAGGCGCAGCCTTGCCACCACAGATTGACCACAATAGATAGAATGGAACAGAGATGAGAAATTTGATCGCCATAGTCGCCGTTATGGCCTCATTTTCGGCGCCAGTATTTGCGCAGGATGCGCCGCTGGCCGAGGTGTCTGTGACTGATTGGAAGGCCGTTTATGGCCGGGTCGAGGCGCGCAGTCGCATTCCCGCGCGGGCGCGTTTGGGCGGCACGGTTGTGTCGCTTGCGGTGGTCGAAGGCGATGTGGTGACGGCGGGGCAGGTCTTGGCGCAGGTTGTTGATGCCAAGATCGATTTTCAGCTGGCTGCGATTGATGCGCAGCAGCAAGCCCTGACGGCGCAGTTGGACAATGCCAAAACAGAGCTGACGCGCGGCGAGGATTTGCTGGCGCGCGGCGTTACAACGGCACAACGGCTGGATGCGCTGCGCACCCAAGTGGATGTTTTGAACGGGCAGATTGCGGCCGTGGTTGCCGATCGGCGGGTGGTTGAACAACAACAGCTTGAAGGTGCTGTTTTGGCACCAATTGCGGGGCGGGTGCTGTCGGTGCCCGTCGCTGCGGGTGCGGTGATTTTGCCGGGTGAGGCGGTGGCGACGATTGGTGGCGGGGGGATATTCCTGCGCATCGCGGTGCCCGAACGCCATGCGGCCTTTTTAAAAGAAGGGGCGACGATTGAGATTGAAACAGCTGCGGGTGCTGGCCAGGGCACCTTGGCGCGGATTTATCCGTTGATTGAGAATGGCCGCGTGATCGCCGATGTTGAGGTGCCGGACCTACCCGAAAGCTTTATCGACGCGCGGGTTTTGGTGCGGTTGCCGGTTGATACCCGCATGGCGCTGATGGTGCCTGCATCGGCTGTTATCACCCAAACCGGACTTGATTTTGTGAAGGTGGTGGGGGCGGATGGCCCCGTTTTGCGCACGGTCGTTGTGGGCCAGCCTCAAACCGTTGACGGCGCTGCGATGATCGAAATTCTATCCGGCCTTGCGGTTGGGGATCGTGTGGTTTCGACAAATGAGTGAGGCCCCTAAAACCCCTAAACTTGGCATCGCCGGGCGGCTGACCCGTGCGTTCATTGCCTCCTCCCTGACACCGCTGTTCATTCTGGCGGCGATTGCCGTGGGTTTGGTCGCGCTGACCTCGCTCCCGCGTGAGGAAGAGCCGCAAATCTCGGTGCCGCTGGTTGATATTCACATTCAGGCGCCGGGCCTGCGCGCTGAAGACGCGGTCAAGCTGGTGACCGAGCCGATGGAAGGCATCGTGAAGGGCATCGACGGGGTCGAACACGTCTATTCCCAGACCCAAGATGATTATTCGATGGTTACGGTACGGTTTAAGGTTGGCACCTCGTCCGATGCGGCGGTGCTGCGGGTGCATGACAAAATCCGCGCCAATATGGACCGGATTCCCGTTGGCATCCCCGAACCGTTGATCGTTGGTCGCGGGATTGATGATGTGGCGATTGTATCGCTGACGCTTGCGCCAAAATCGGGTGCGACGGGGATCAGCGCCAATGATCTGACCCGTATGGCCCGCGAATTGCGGACCCAAGTGGCCAAGACCAAGGATGTCGGGCTGACCTATTTGGTGGGCGAAGTGCCCGAGACGATCCGCATTGCGCCCGACCCTGAAAAGCTGGCGCTATATGGTGTGACCTTGCAGCAATTGGCGGCAAAGGTGGCCAATGCCAACCGGTCCCAAAACACCGGTAAATTGACGGATAAGGGCGATCAGATTGATCTGGTTGTCGGCGAAACATTGGTTGCGCCCGAACAAATCGGCAATCTGCTGCTGACCACCCGCGATGCGCGGCCTGTCTATGTGGCCGATGTGGCGCAGGTTAGCTTTGTATCCTCCAGCGAGGATCTGATCGTTTCAAACGTTAGCCGTGCCGAGGGTGGCGGTGTTGTGCGCACGCCTGCGGTAACGCTGGCCGTGGCGAAACGTGCCGGTTCCAACGCGGTTGTGGTGGCCGAGGCGATTTTGCACCGTGTTGAGGCGCTGGAAGGCACCCTGATCCCCGATACAGTTGGGGTTATTGTCACCCGTGATTACGGCGATACGGCCAATGAAAAGGCCAATGAGCTGCTGTTCCACCTTGGGCTTGCCACGCTGTCTATCGTTGTGCTGGTCTGGGTTGCGATTGGCTGGCGTGAGGCGATTGTGGTCGCGGTGGTCATTCCGGTGACCATTTTGCTGACGCTGTTTGCCGCATGGATTATGGGCTATACGCTGAACCGTGTGTCGCTGTTTGCGCTGATTTTCTCGATCGGGATTTTGGTCGATGACGCGATTGTCGTGATCGAAAACATCGCGCGGCATTGGGGCATGAAGGATGGTCGCAGCCGGATGGATGGCGCGATCGAGGCGGTGGCCGAGGTGGGCAACCCGACGATTGTCGCCACGCTAACCGTTGTCGCGGCCTTGTTGCCGATGCTGTTTGTTTCCGGCCTTATGGGCCCGTATATGAGCCCGATTCCCGCCAATGCCAGCGCGGCGATGATCTTTTCGTTCTTTGTCGCCGTTATCATCACGCCTTGGCTGATGGTTAAGGTGGCGGGCCGTGCACCGATGGCGGCGCATGGCCATGATGAGGCGCAGCCGGGTGGCTTTTTGGGCCGCATCTACTGCATGGTGGCGCGGCCGCTTCTGGGTAGCAAGTTGCGCAGTGGGCTGTTTTTGCTGATAACGGCGGCTTTGTCTTTTGGCTCACTCGGGCTGCTATATACCGAGGATGTGACGGTTAAACTGCTGCCGTTTGACAATAAATCCGAATTGTCGGTGGTGATTGACCTGCCCGAAGGCGCGTCGTTAGAGGCGACAGACCGCGTAGCGCAAGATGTGGCACGTGAGGTATTGCAACTGCCCGAGGTGACGTCAGTGCAGACCCATGCAGGCACAGCGGCGCCGTTCAACTTTAACGGCCTCGTGCGGCATTACTATCTGCGCGCGCAACCGAACTTGGGCGATGTGCAAATTACCTTGTCGCCGAAGGCCGACCGTGACCGCGCCAGCCATGACATTGCGCTGGAAATCCGTCAGCGGTTGGCAGATTTGCCGATGCCTGCGGGCAGCAGTGTAAAAACGGTAGAGCCACCCCCAGGCCCGCCGGTGATTGCAACCTTGCTGGCCGAGGTTTATGGCCCAACAGCCGATGCTCGGCGTGAGGCCGCAGGTAAAATCCGCCAAGCCTTTGAATCCGTGCCTTATATCGTTGATGTCGATGATAGTTTTGGTACCCAGCCACGGCGCTTGCGGGCGACGATCAGTACCGATGATCTGGAATTTTTCAGCGTTGAAGAAAGCGATGTGTTTGACACGCTGGCCACGTTGAATGGTGGCAGTAGGGTGGGGTATTCGCACCGAGGCGAGGGCCGCCAGCCGATCCCGATTGAGATTGCGCGCGCCAAAGGTGACAAAGTGTTGGACGAGCGGTTCTTGTCGACGCCGATCCCTGCCAATGTGCTGCCCGGTGCGCGGGGTGTGGTGGAATTGGGCGATGTGATCCGCGTAGCCGAAGAGCGTGCGTCCTTCCCTGTGTTTCGCCATAACGGGCGTGACGCCGAGATGGTTACCGCCGAAATGGCCGGCCAGTTTGAGGCCCCGCTGTATGGCATGATCGCCGTCAGCAAAGCGCTTGACTCGATGGATTGGGCACCCGGGACCAAGCCTGTGATTAGCCTGTATGGCCAGCCTGACAATGAAGAGGCGACCACCTTGCTGTGGGATGGCGAGTGGGAGGTAACTTATGTGACCTTCCGCGATATGGGTGCGGCCTTTGCGGTGGCACTGCTCGCGATTTATATCCTTGTTGTTGCGCAGTTCGGGTCGTTCCGGCTGCCGCTGGTGATTTTGACACCGATTCCTCTGACGTTCCTTGGCATCATCGCAGGGCATTGGCTGTTTGGCGCGCCATTCTCGGCCACGTCGATGATCGGGTTTATCGCACTGGCGGGGATTATCGTGCGCAACTCGATTCTACTGGTCGATTTCATTCGCCATGCCGATGCCACGGGGAAATCGGATGTCGAGATTTTGATCGAGGCGGGGGCGATCCGGTTTAAGCCGATCTTGCTAACGGCGATTGCGGCAATGATCGGGGCGGTGGTGATTTTGACCGACCCGATTTTCCAAGGCCTTGCGATATCACTGTTGTTCGGCTTGGCATCTTCAACGCTGCTGACAGTGTTGGTCATTCCCGCGATTTATCGGGTATTAAAGACCTGAACCTTGCTAAGCAGATTTTTCATTTCGGCCGTCGCTTTTGCGGCGGCCGTTTTTCATTGGGCGCACGATTGTAGGCGCTGTGCCAAGCTTACAAATTATTAAGGTTTGTGAAGGGCCTTGTGACAGGTTTGGGCGCTAGGTATGGCTTGGTAAACCCTATATGCTTGATGGGAACACCTGACCGATAGAATGGAATTGTGCCATGGAAAACAAACAGCCCCCAGTATTGCCCTTTCAGCGCTTGCGACCTTTGGCTTGGGTCTTTCTTGGCCTTGGTGCCGCAAGCATCATCTGGCCCGAGGTTGCAACCATCGCGGTTGAGCAATTGATTGCATGGTTTTTGGTTTTGTCCGGCGCTTTGGGCGTGCTGTTCTGGCTGCGGTTTAAATCGGGTCAGATCAGCTTGATGGGCTTGGCTGCGGCGGCATTAACGCTGGTGTTAGGGTTGGTCTTTTTGGTACAGCCCATCGCGGGTGCGCGCACGCTGACCATGATTATGGCAACGATTTTCTTGGTTGAAGGCGCGTTAGGGGCTGCGATGGCACTGTCATTGCGTGAGCATCACGCAGGCTGGGTTGTGGCCATGCTCAGTGCGATTGCGACCTTGGCGCTTAGCTTTCTGGTATTCATCGGCTGGCCCGAGGCATCCTCTTGGGTGATTGGCCTGCTGTTCGGGATTAACCTTTTGACAACGGGGCTGGCGCTTTTGGCCTTGTCGCGTGTGGACCCCCAGAAGTGACAACAAAACCGACGACCCAGATTTGTGCTGTATGCGGTAAGGCGTTCAAAGTAAAAAACCTGCGCCAGTATGAGGTGGTACGCCCAAGCCTGAACGAGGCGATCACAGCAAAGGCTCCGACTTGGGGGCCGGGGGCCGCGATTTGCTTTGACGACTTGCGCAATGCGCGCGCCGATTATGTCGAGGCCATGCTGCGCACCGAGCGCGGAGAGCTGACCGAACTGGACCGCGATGTCATCGACAGCTTGGCGAAGGGTGAGATTATCACCCAAGCGCTCAGTGCTGTGGTGGATGAAAAGGCCAGCTTTGGCGAGCGGGCCGCCGATAAGGTTGCAACCTTCGGCGGCTCTTGGACATTCATCATTTCATTTTGCGTGGTGCTGTTTGTCTGGATGGGGCTGAACATTACCGGCTGGCTTTTTAAACCGTTTGACGTCTACCCGTTCATTTTGCTGAACCTTGTGCTGTCCAGCCTTGCTGCCGTGCAAGCGCCGGTGATTATGATGAGCCAGCGGCGGCAGGAAACCAAAGACCGGCTGCGCGCCGAAAATGATTATCGAATTAATCTGAAGGCAGAGCTGGAAATCCGGCAATTGCATGAGAAGATAGATCACCAAATGGCCCATCAATGGGACAAGTTGGCGGAGCTTCAGCAAATCCAAATTGACTTGTTAGAGGATGCTATCCATGCAAAGCGCACCCCTCGCACGCCCTGAAACGCACCTATTTCGGCGTATTCAGTCACATCCGCTGGTGCGATTGGCTGTTCCTTTGGTGATTACGGGCATCGCCTTGGCGCTGCTGCATCACATGTCGCAAAGCATCAATTTGGCCGATGTGAAAAAGAACGCGCGGGCCTATCCTTTGGGCGTTTTGGCGGCGTCGTTTTTGGCGACCTGCTTTAGCTATCTGGCGCTGTCCCTGTATGATGTAATTATTCTGCGGGCGGTGACGCCGGTAAAGCTGCCGCTGGCTGTGCCCATGCTGACTGGGGTTAGCAGCTTGGCGGTGTCGAATATGCTGGGGTTTTCATGGCTGACAGGGGCAGCAATCCGTTATCGTGTCTATTCGGCCTTTGGGGTTGATATTGCTGCGGTGGCCCGCCTGATCGCGACCAGTTGGGTTGCGTTTTTTCTGGGGCTGATGGCGATTATCGGCAGTCTGATGATTTTGCATCCGGCGGGCTTGTCGGCGGTGATTGCAATGCCAGCGGGGCTGGAAACTGCGACGGGTGTTGCGATTGTGGCGGGCTTGGTTGCGCTGTTTGTTTGGACAGGCACAGCGCAGCGCAGCATCGGCTTTGGTGCCTATAGGGTAGAACTGCCGCGCGCGCAGCAAAGCATCAAGCTGACAGCGGTGTCGGTGGTTGATTTGGCGGCCACGGCATTGACGCTGTATGTGCTGATGCCAAGCGATCTGACGCTGAACTTTCCGTTTTTCTTTGTGGTGTTTGTGGCCGCAATCGGGCTGGGGATACTAAGCCATTCGCCCGGCGGATTGGGCGTGTTTGAGGCGACACTGATTGCCGGATTGGGCGCGACAGAACGGCCGGATGTCTTGGCCGCACTGGTGATGTACCGCGTGATCTATATGGTGCTGCCGTTTTTTATGGCGGTTATCGGGCTTGCGGTTGCATGGGTTTTGGCCAATCGGCAGGCCGCGTCCAAGACGTCACGGTTAATCTATGCCGCAACCAAGCCGATTATCCCGCTGATTGCGGCGGGGCTTGCAATGCTTTCGGGGGCGGTGCTGCTGTTGTCGGGCAATCTACCATCCGATCCGGCGCGGCTTGGTTTTTTGCGGGAAATGCTGCCGCTGTCGTTTATTGAAACCTCGCATCTGGTGGGCAGCGTGATTGGCGTGCTGCTGATGATTGTGGCGCGCGGATTGTACCGGCGGATGTTTCGGGCGTGGCTGGTGGCGATGGGGCTGCTGGCAGCGGGTTTGGTGGCGTCCTTGCTAAAGGGCTTTGATTGGGAAGAAGCCGCCGCTTTGGCCAGTGCTATGGCCGTGCTCTGGGTGTTTAGGCCCGCATTCTACCGCGCCGATATGACGGCGGGGTTGCGGCTGAACCTAGGCTGGTTGTTAAGTGTGTCGCTGTTGGCGGGGGTTATAAGTTGGATCGGGTTCTTTGCCTATTCCAATGTGCAATACACCGATGCGCTGTGGTGGCAGTTTGCGTGGCACGGCGATGCCTCTCGGTTTTTGCGGGCGACGTTTGCGGTGGCTGTGGTGTTGGCTGCGTTCATGTTGAACATGCTGTTAAGCCGGCAATCGACACGGCTGCGCCGCCAACCCATCCCGGATGATGTGCGGCGATTGACGGCAGCATCGACGGTGGCCGAGGCCGGAATTTCGCTGAGTGGTGACAAACGGTTTATTCTGTCAGCCGATGCGCGGGCCTATATTGCCTATGCCGATACCGGCAGCACTTTGGTTAGCAAGGGCGATCCGGTGGGCGAGAAAGAGGCGGGCATCGCGGTGATTTGGCAGTTGCGCGAGTTGGCCGATCGGCTGGGCCGGCGTTGCGCATTTTACGGCGTGTCCGAGCGTTATTTGCCGACCTATCTGGACCTTGGGCTGCAAGTGTTGAAAATCGGCGAGGTTGCGCGGGTGGATTTGCGCAGCTTTTCATTGGAAGGCCCGCGCCGCAAAGATTGGCGCCATGCCAAGGCCCGCATCGGGCGCGATGGCTACCGGTTTGAGGTGATAAAGGCGGCAGATATTGGCCCGCATATGGACAATATGCGCGAGGTGTCAGACGCGTGGTTGGCGCATAAGAACAGCGAAGAGAAAGGGTTTTCCTTGGGTTGGTTCCATCCCGATTATGTGCAGAATTTCGACTATGCCGTGCTGCGCAATAATGACACAGGGCGCATTACCGCCTTCGCGAACCTGATGCAGGCCGGTGATAAATCCGAGTTGTCGTTGGACTTGATGCGCTATGATCCAGCTGGGCCGGGCGTAAGCATGGACGCGCTGTTTGCCGAGATGCTGATGTGGGGCAAAGAGCAAGGCTTTACATGGTTTTCGCTGGGGGCAGCGCCTTTGTCAGGGCTGGAAAGCCGACCTTTGGCGCCAGTTTGGCACCGCGTTGGCAGTTTTTTGTTTGCGCATGGCGAACAATTCTACAAATTCGAAGGGCTGCGCAGTTTCAAGCAAAAATTCGACCCGCAATGGTCGCCGGAATACCTTGCGTGTTCGGGGCGGTTAGATGCGGCGCGGGTGCTGTATGAGGTAAGCTTGCTAATTTCACGCGGGGTAAAGGGTATGAAAAAGCACGGGAGCAAGGAATGATTGTTAATTACGCCGATCATTCGGCCAATGAGCGCACGTTTTTGGCCTGGGTACGGACTGCGATTGCCGTGGTCGGGTTTGGTGTCGCCGCCACGCGGTTGGGGCCAGACCCCGTTTCTGGTTGGTCCGAGGCGTTGCTGCTGATGAGTGGCGCGGTTGTCATTTTGATTGCCTTTTTGCGCCTGCGCCGGGTGCGGGCGCGCATTTCTGCGTCGGCCATGCTGGAAGATGATGCTTTGGCCGCAGATGGGTTGTTGATGGCGCTGATCGTGGCCTTGTTCGGGATGTTGGCAGCTTTTGCTTTGCATGTCGGTTAATAGTTTGGGCGCCGTTTTTGGCTGGGCGCAATGCTAGGGGGCAGGTATCTGTGCGATACCTGCCCCCTATTTCATCCGTACAACTTACGCCGCGTTTTAGTTGGCCAGCACCTCTTTAACTTTGGCGGCGCGGTCGTCACTGTTGTGGTTCCCGTTGAAGACTCCCGAGATCTGCTCAAGCTTTTCGAGGGATAGTTTTTCTGGGTTGGTAAGTTTGATGCCGATCGAATTCAGATCATTCACCACGATGTTTTCCAATTCGCCAGCGGCTGGGAAATCCTTGATCGATTTCATCATAACGGCCTCACGCGGGGCTTTATCAAGAATAGCCATTGCGGCGGTTTTTTGATCACTTGAAGTACCATTGCTTGAGAACACGCCAGCCAGCTCTTGGGTGGTTTCCAAGCTGAGAGCCCCAGTTTTTACGCCCTTAATGCCCACCGAGGCCAGATCTTGGTTTACAATCGTCGCCAGTTCTTTGGCCTCGGGGAAATCACCGGTGGATTTGGCCAGTGTCATATCGCGGGCTTTGGCGTTGATGATCGCCTCGGCGGCAGCTTTCTGATCGTCTGGCTTGCCGTTTGTATCAAAGATGCCAGACAGGCTGGAAATTTGCGAATAGGTCAGCTTGCTGTAATCGACATGTGCAATGCCAACCGAAGACAATTCGCCGGTCAGAATGTTCTGCATTTCTGTTACCGAGGCGGTGTTTGCGAATGTTGGTACGGCCAACAAGGACAAAGACAAAGCTGTCATAGCAAGCATCGAAGTGTGGGTTGAGGTTTTCATTTTGATCGTCCTTTGAGTAATGGGTTTCAGGTCACATCCTGTAAAATGAAATTACCCATTGGAGTCGTCGTCTGCTTTGCCCGAGATTTACATTTAGGTAAGCTGGAAAAAAGCGACGCGCGGCAAAAACGATTTAAACAGTCTTTTGAAAACAGATGGTTACGGAAAGGCCGGGGTTTAGGTTTTTAGCTATAATTGACCCGCCGTGGTGCTTGGCTATCGCCATTACCATGGCAAGACCAAGGCCTGTACCTTCGGTCGAGCGACTGACGTCAAGTCGTTGAAATGGCTGGAAAATACGCTCAGTAGCTGTGTCCGGCACACCAGGGCCGTTGTCTCGAATGCACAAGCGGGGGCCGTCTTCATCCGACACATCAATATGGGCTGTGCTGCCTATTGGGCAATAGCGCATGATGTTGGCCAGCAGGTTTACGATCAATTGGCCCAGCATATTTTTATCGGCGTGAATGGGCACAGGCGGCATGCGGTCTGCGATAAGCGCGAATCCCGCATCCTCTAGTACGGGCGCATAACTTTCGGCGATATCCTGAACCAGATCATTCAGATCAAATGTGGCAAAGGCTGCGCCGCCTTTGTGCGCGCCAATATTGGAAATGCGCAGAATGGTATCAAAGGTTTGACTTAGTTTCGCCATTTGGCCGGTTGCCAGATCAAGCTGATCGGTTTCGGCCTCGGTCAGCTGTGCGTTGGCCTGAAAGGCTTGCAGCGCAAGCGAGGCGCGGGTGAGAGGGGTGCGCAAATCATGGGCGATCGCGATGGTGGTATTTTCAAGCGTCTGGGTTGCGGATTCTATGCGGTTCAGATTGTCATTGATGCTAACGCTGATGTCATGAAACCTGTCGTCGAAATCGGGGCCTAAGGGAATGCGGCGCGTCGTTTCACCCGCGCCAAAGGCGGCGAGGGTGGTTTGGATTCTATCCATGAGTCGGCTTAAAATACGGGCGGCAAAAGCCCCTGTAAAAACCATCATCAGCAGAATAACGCCTGCCGTGATTGGCATGATGACGCCAAGGTTTTCCAATGTGCTGCTGATAATTTTGCTGGGCCGCCCGACATAAAGCACAGCATCGGGGAACAGCTTGCGTTTGCTGACATAGACGGTTTCGGGCGCGCCCTGCGTATGGGCCAGCCGGATGTTTTCGATTTGGTCAACCGGGGGTTCAGTCTGTAAATCGCCGGCAATGAATGTGCCGTCCAAGGTAAACAGCCCGATGATTTGCCGCACCCCCAGTGGGGTTGAGGCCGTCACAGTAACGGTGTCGGTTAGCCCATGCAGACCGAAGCTTTCATAAAGCTCGCTTAGGCTTTCCAAGTCGGTTGTGTTCACCGATTGCAATTCTGCCCGCATCACCCGTTCCGAGCTGACAAAAATTGCATAGCCGCTGATCGCCAAGATCACGACGGTTAACGCCATCATCATTTTGCCAATGCGCGAAACCGCCGAGGAGTTGGTTTTTACCATGCGCATCCTGCCTGCCTAACTTGGGTCACTGATCATATAGCCTGCGTTGCGCACGGTTTGGATCAAGGCGATATCAAAGGGTTTGTCGACTTTGGCACGCAGGCGGCTCATATGGGTTTCGACTACGGTGGTTTGCGGATCAAAGCTGAAATCCCACACCTTTTCCAGTAGCATTGTGCGGGTCATAATCCGCCCCGGCGCGCGCATCAGCACCTCTAGCAAGGCGTATTCCTTGGCCTGTAGGGTGATCTTTTGGCCCGCGCGATGGGCGCTGTGGGTGATCAGATCCAATTCCAGATCATGCACGGTCAGTTTGGTTTCGTCATGGCTGGTGGCGGGGCGGCGTGACAGGGCAACCACACGGGCATCCAGTTCAGAAAACTGAAACGGTTTGACAAGGTAATCATCGGCGCCGGCGTGTAGCCCTTCGACCCGATCCTCGACCGAGGCACGGGCAGTCAGAAAGATCACCGGCATTTTACGCCCTGCCGCGCGCAGTGCCTTTAGGACCGACATCCCATCCATCCCTGGCATCATCCTGTCCAAGATAACGATGTCGCAGGGGTTATAGAGGCAAAACGACAAGGCATCGCGCCCGTCATGCACTGCCTCGACGCTATGTCCCGCCTGCATCAGCCCTTTGCGGATAAACTCGGCTGTTTGTTTGTCATCTTCGGCAAGCAAAATCTTAAGCGGCATTCGATCCTCGCGCGGGGTAAGGGGGGCGGGTGGTTAATGGGCGGGGGCGGCTTTGTGCCCCTTTTGCGGGCGCTGCATTAACAAGACTACCGGAAGCATGGCGAAAGCTGCCCAGCCTGTCAGCAAGAAAACATCTTGAAACGCCAGCATTTGGGCCTGTGCGGCGATTTGTTGGGTCACATAATAGGCACCAGCTGCGCTGTCGGGGCGCAGGCCCAAGGGCGCAAGATAGGCAAGTGTGTTTGCGCTGTACGGGGTTATATGTTCGGCAAGGGCGGTCCAGTGAAACTGAATCCGGTTAGCGACCTGCCAGCCCACAATCGCAATCCCCACGGATGACCCGAGCGAGCGGACAACGCCGTAGATACCTGATGCCTCATCCTGACGATCCTGGCCGATGTTTTGAAAGGCCACCGTAGACATTGGCACAAAAAACAGCCCCATACCGACGCCAGACAACACCCCCGGCAGCGCCAGTTGCCAAAAGCTGGCGTTCAGGTTGACCCAGCCAAGTGCGATATTGCCAAGCCCCGTAAGCATAAGCCCGATGGCCACAAGGATGCGTGGGTCGAAAAATTTTAGCAGCACGGCACCGGTTAGCACCATTGACACCCCCGCCGCCAAGCCGCGCGGCATGAACAAATAGCCCGCATCCAGCACGCCAAAGCCAAGCAACCCTTGGACGAAAATCGGCAATATCGAAATTGTGCCGAACATGGCCAAACCAAAGCCCAGCATAGCAGCATTGGCCGCGCTAAAGCTGCGATCGCGGAACAGCGAAAAATCGATGATGTTATGGGCGATGCGGCGGCCGCGCAGCACAAACACCACGCCACACACCAGAAACACCAAAAATGCGACTTGGATCAGATGAGAGGCGAACCAATCCTCGACCTCGCCCACATCCAGCATCAGTTGCAGCGCCGCAACGGTTGCGATCATCAGCGTCAGGCCCACCCAATCAATGGTGACGGGTTTGGGGTCTTCCTTTTTCAGCTCGCCCGAAATCATCAGCAAGGCAAATAGCGCGATGGGCATGTTGACGTAAAACACCGCCCTCCAAGAAAACGCCTCGGTTAAAATCGCGCCTATGGTGGGGCCAAGGATGGGGGCGACGATCACACCAAGCCCGAACAGCGCCATTGCCTCGCCGCGTTTTTCCTTGGGAAAGCTGTCGAACAGGATGGACTGTGACAGCGGAATCAGGAACGCGCCAAAGACACCTTGGCCGATGCGGCAAAATACGATGACTTCGACGCTCCACGACAGCCCGCACAGCGCGGAAAAAACCGCAAAGCCGGTGATCGCGGTGGTGATAAGACGGCGGCGGCCAAAACGGCGCACGAAAAAACCGGTCAGCGGCATGACGACAACCGAGGCTACGATATAGCTGGTCAAAATCCATGTGGTTTGGGTTGTGGTGATGCCGAATGCCGCCTTCATGTGCGGCAAGGCGACGTTGACGATGGTACTGTCCAGCACCTCTAGGACCGCCGTCAGCACGACCGCCAAGACCACCGCCCACCGCACAGGGCTGGCGGCCTCGGCGCTGGTCGCCGCAGGGTCGGGAGCCGTAGGGTTGGCGGCGGTCACTTTGTGCCCTTGGTGGTATCAATAGTGACGGTGGTGCTAGCACCAACGCGCAATTGCAGCGCGGGGTCGTTGGGCGCATCCAGCAGGTCAATGCGTACGGGAAAGCGCTGCGTGACCTTGACCCAGTTGCCCGTAGCATTCTGCGCGGGCAGTAAGGAAAATGACGCGCCAGAGCCCGCGCCGATGCTGCCCACGGTTCCATTCAACGTGACCGAAGGGTACATATCCACGCTGATTGATGCGGGCATACCGGGGCGGATGCGGGTCAGGTCGGTTTCCTTGAAATTCGCCTCAATCCACCAGCCATCATCGGCGACAATAGAGAATTGCGACTGCCCAAAGGCTAGAATTTGCCCGACCCGCAGGTCAATATTGCTGACCCAACCCGATGTTGGTGCTGTGACTGTGGCATAGGCCAAGTTTGTGTTGGCCAGCGTCAGGTTGGCCTCGGCAGCGCGTACACCGGCATTTCGCTTGCCATCACCGCCGTGCTGGGCGCGGGCCACATCAATCGCGGCTTTGGCAGATTGCACGCCTGCATTCGCCGCATCCAAAGCCGAGCGGGCCTGATCCATCGTGGCGCTGGAAATGGTGCCGGCTTTGGCCAAAGGCGCTTGGCGATCAAAATCGCGCTGGGCCTCGGTTTGGGCGGCAGTGGCGCTTACCAATTGCGCAGTGGCGGCGATGATATTGGCGGCTGAAGCGATTTCCTGCTGTTTTGCCTGATCAAGCTGGGCCGTTGCGGCCTGCTGTGCGGCCTGCAAGGCGACGGTATCAATCGTGAACAAGATGTCGCCGCGCTGAACCTTTTGGTTTTCGACCACGTTGACGGTTGCAACAGCCCCGCCAACTTGCGGTGCTATGGCCAGAATGCCCGCTTGCAAATAGCTATCATCCGACGCGGGGTGCGCATCGGTATATTGCCAATAGAAATAGAGGCCGACCCCAATGCCCAGCCCAACACCGACGAGCAGCAGGTTTTTCAGTTTCTTCATTGTTAAGCCCCTATTAACGCGCCGTGCTGTAATCTGATCGCATGATGGGCCGCCTCGAATGCGGCCGAAAGATTTGCGTCAAACAGTGTATCGACAGGGGTTTGACTAAGGGATGGAGAAAATTTTGCCAAGATATCAACGACAAAAGCTGTGCTTTTTGAATGAGGGAACACGATCAATGCCGCGCTGTCTTGGGCAAGGTTGTTTTGCATATCAGAGGTAAAGGTCGGGCTGATGCCAAAATCATCAAACGCATCGCGCAACGGGTTGGCGGTGGCTGGCTCCATCACCCCGAGTAAGGGTTGAAGGAATAGCGTATCTTGGACGATTTGCACCAGCGGCACGGCGGTGCGCTTTGTCGTCCACAGGTTAACAAACTGTTCCAAACGAAACGCGCCATAGCTGTTGGCTGTCACGATCACCGCATCGGCCACATCGGGCAAATAGGCCGAAGGTGCGGTCAAAAGCGCCTCTCTGGCTGTGTTGGCGGCGGTGCTGGTTTGGAAATACGCGACGACCAAGGAACGCATTGCTTTATCCTAGTTCATAAACCAGCCGAGGCTTGCGACCACGGATGGCCCCGTCAGGGCGTTGCTGCGAAAACCGGCAAAGAGATAGGCGATATAACGTTTTGCAATGGCAAGGCCGCTGCCGGTGGCGGGCCCCGTAGCGATGCAGGCCTTCTCCTTAATTCTCATTTTTCACCCGCTTTGAATGACCACATTGTGCGCAGCGATATTGCGCCAGCGATGTGATTAACAACGGCAAGGCCTGCGTGGGCGATCAGATAGGCCCACGCCAGATTTGCCAGTAAACGGTGCGCGTTCATGGCAAGGCCAACCAGTCCGCCTTCGTGATCGACGCCTGTGTTGAAAAAATAGTAATAGCTGCCCGTTATCGTCATGCCTGTGATCAGCAAAAGCCCAAGCCCGTGTACCGCCGAAGCAAGGGGGGCAGGCTCTTGTGCGGCGGGGATCTTACGGTTTTTCAACGCGATGATGTGCAGTTTAAGATCGGCCCACACAGCGCGGCGTGCGGGGGCCGAAAACCATGGCAGCAATTCGCCAAGCGGCGTACCGCGCTTGCGCATAATGGCGACAGCCCAAAACCCAAGCACCAATGCAAAGGCCACAAGGCCTGCGTATTGATGCACCCAAAATAGCGTATTGCCACCATTATGATCGGTCATGAACTGGCTTGATCCCAGCTGCACCACAACAGCAATCGCCAGGCTGGCGTGAAACAGGCGGGTGATGAGGGCGTGGCGTGTGTGCATTTTGGCGGCCTTATGCAAGGTAGTCATGGACGGCGTCGCCCAGACCTAAGGTTAAGTTGGACAGCGCCGAATAGGCACCAGCTTGATGCGCGACCAATGCGCCGCCTTGTAAAACAAGACTGTTTTTTGCGGATGCGTGGGGCGGTTTCATCGGCCTGTTCCTTGACTGCTCTGCTGTTCTTTTACGCGACCCCAACAGCTACGTCCTTTCGCGAAGTTTACGAATTTGTAAGGTGAAGATTTCGGCTGGGGTGGTAAACTGACTAAGGGACGAATTTATCCGTTGATAGATACCCGATTGGCAACCTCTGCAGGATACCAAAAGCAAAGATCGCATGAAGATCATTCTGGCGGAAGACGATGAAAAGGTTGCCAAGTTTGTGGCAAATGGCTTGCAAGAGGCAGGTCATAGCGTGGATTGCGTGGCCGATGGTCGTGACGCGCTAAGCTATTGTTTGTACAACACCTGTGACCTTGCGATATTAGACCGGATGATGCCTGGGATGGATGGGGTGTCGGTGCTAAAGGCGCTGCGCGCGGCCAAAAATGAGATGCCGGTGATCTTGCTGACCGCGCTGGCCGATGTAGATGATAAATTGGCAGGCTTTAACGCCGGAGCTGATGATTATCTAACAAAACCCTTTCACTTTTCCGAGTTGCTAGCGCGAATTTCGGCATTGTCGCGGCGGCGCACAGGCGCGGTAGAGGCAACATCGCTAGAGGTGCATGATCTGCAACTGGACCTGCTGGGCCGTATGGCAACCCGCCAAGGCAAAGGGATCGAACTGCAATCCAAAGAATTCGCGTTGCTGGAAATTTTGATGCGCAATGCGGGGCGGGTGGTGACGCGCACTATGTTGTTGGAACGGGTTTGGGATTTCAATTTCGAGCCAAACTCGACCGTGGTTGAAACCCATGTCAGCAGGTTGCGCGCCAAGATTGACAAGCCGTTTGATGTGGCGCTGATCCATACGGTGCGCAACACTGGGTACACGCTGCATGGACCACGCTAACGTCTTTTCGGGTGCGGCCTTTCGCACAGCGGTTCATGCTGCGGCGGCGGTTTTGGCGACGTTGGTTCTGACGGCCGTTGCGGCGTTCATCTTTGTGCAGCAAACCTTGGAAAGCGAAATTCAGCGGCAGGTGATATCCGAGCAGGTGATGCTGCGCGAGATTTACGACAAAGGTGGCAAGGCCGCATTGATCCGCACGATTGCCGAGATCAACAATCCGGTTGCTTTGTCACAGCGCGCTATCGGCGTTTTCGGGCTGGATGGGATAAAACTGGCCGGTAATATCTATCGCGCGCCGGATTTTGACGGGTTTCAGCAGGCGGATCTGCGTTTGACGGGCACCGACCGGCCTTTGCCCTATTACGCGCATGCAACCTTGCTGGGCGAGGTCGTGCTGATTGTCGGGCATGACATGACGATGATCACCACGACCGAACACCGCTTGATTATTGCCTTGCTGATTGCGGGTGTGATTTCGGGCGGGGCCATTTTGTTGATCGGCTATCTTGCCAGCCGGAAAAGTTTACGCAAGCTGATGGCGTTGGAAAACACGCTGGACCGGGTGGCCGGTGGCGATGTCAGCGCGCGGGTGGCTGTGTCGCGCGAAGATGATCAGATTGACCGCATTTCGACGCAGGTGAATGCCCATTTGACACGGCTGACCGAGCTGATGGCGACCACGAAATCGACGGCAGCGGCGATTGCACATGATCTGAAAACGCCTTTGTCGCGCGCGTCTTTGTCATTGCAGGCCGCGTTGTTATTGATCGACAAGGGCCAAAATCCCCGCGATGAGATTGAGGAAACTGAAGCCGAGCTTGACCATCTGAACAGCATTTTCGAGACGATTCTGCGCATTTCGCGCATTGAATCGGCGCGGCAAGACAGCGGTTTTGAGCCGTTTGCACTGTTGCCGATGCTAGAGGATCTGGCCGAGACCTTTGTGCCAATGGCCGAAGAGCGCGGGCAGAGTTTGGTGGTTTTTGCCCCAAGTCAGCCCCCAAATCATTCGGTGCCGGAGGTGCTGGGCGATGCGCGAATGCTGCGGCAGATGATCGTGAACCTGCTGCAAAATGCGATGAGCCACGGCGCGGCGGGAAATGAGATTGTGATACGCCTGCAAGGGCAGGGCGCAGCCGTGGTGGTTGAGATTTCTGATCGAGGGCCGGGGATACCCGAGGCGGAACGGACAAAGGTGTTCGATCCGTTTTACCGGTTGGATAGCAGCCGTACAGCGGGGGGTAGCGGTCTTGGGTTGGCCTTGGTAAAGGCGATCTGTTTGCGGCATGGCATTGCTGTTCAATTGGCCGACAACCGGCCTGGCCTACGGGTTATTCTGACGTTTCCGGCGGTTTCGGAAATTGTCAAAAATGTAAACTTCACACAAAACAGCGGACAAGTTTAACCTGCATAATCTTTTCATCGAACCCCACTTTGGAAAGGATTACTTCCATGAAAGCCTCGAATAAATTCATCGCCGCAGCACTTGCAGGCCTTGTGGCGACCAGCTCCTTTGGCAGCTTTGCAGCCTATGCCGCAGGCACGGATGCCAAGGCGCCCACTGCCGCCTATGCCACGCAAAAAGAGCTGTTGAAGACAGCGGACGAGGCGCTTTCGACGGTTACGCATGTGCGCGCGGCCCGTATGGCCTTGTTTGACAACAAGATTGACGAGGCCAAAGCCAATGTCGCCGACGCGACCAAAGCCCTGAGCGCAGGCGAAACCGATCTAAAGGCCCTGTTGGTTGCTGATTCAGATAAGGCCGATGCGGCCAAAGCATTCCTGCCGTTTGATATGTCGATGGCGCTGACAGATACGTTCAAGCCGACGCAAGAAAGCGAAAAGGCTTTGAAAGAGGCGAAAGGGTTGATGACCTCGGGCGAAAAAGACAAGGCGATTGAAGTGCTGCGTGTGGCCTCGGTTGATCTGAATATTTCCGCCGCTTTGCTGCCAGAGCAAGGCAGCTTGGACAAGCTGAAACAGGCGACCGATTTGCTGGAAGGCCAAGAGTATTTTGCGGCCAACCTTGCCCTGAAATCGATTGAGGACTCGGTCGTCGTGCGTAATTTCGGCATTGATGCGATCCCCGCGCAGGGCAACATCGAATAAAAAGCCATCTCACACGGCCCTGATGTTCGGGCTGTGAGAGCCATCCTCTGCACGGGCACAAGGCGAATATACCGTCCCAAGCGGCATAACCCCACAACGTCCCCCCAGGTTGAACCCCGTGCAGAGGTCTGACACCCGCCAATCGCCCCTGATATCGACGAGGATGCAATGAACATTCAACCCAATCCGCCTACCGCCGCCCCCGCTAACCCTGTGGTTTCTGACCTGCGGGGTTATTTGAATTCTGTGATCGTGGGTCAGACCGCGTTTGTCGACCGTCTGTTGCTTGTGCTGTTTGCGGATGGGCATGTGCTTGTTGAAGGCGCGCCTGGTTTGGCAAAGACCAAGGCGATTGCAACGCTGTCACAGGCGATTGCCTGCGATGAAAAGCGCATTCAATTTACGCCCGATCTGCTGCCTGGCGATTTGACCGGAACCGAGGTTTACAGGCCTGAACACGGGACGTTTACCTTTCAGCGCGGTCCGCTGTTCCACAGCCTGATCCTTGCCGATGAAATCAACCGCGCCCCTGCCAAAGTGCAATCGGCGCTGTTAGAGGCGATGGCCGAACGCCAGATCACCGTGGGCGGCACGACCTATCCTTTGCCGAAATTGTTTATGGTTATGGCCACCCAAAACCCGATTGAGCAAGAAGGCACCTACCCGTTGCCCGAGGCGCAGCTCGACCGGTTTTTGATGCATCTGCGCATTGGCTATCCCGATCCCGCCGCGGAAAAGCTGATTTTGCGCTTGGTGCGGGGCGAGGCATTGGGCGAGGCGGCCCCAGTCTCAGTGCATGTGACCGAAGACGGGATTATGGCCGCGCGCCGCGAGGCGATGTCGGTGCATGTTTCCGAGGCGCTTGAAGATTACATGCTGCAACTGATTTTCGCGACTCGTGGCACGACGCCTTTGGGTGCGGCGCTGCTGGGTAAAATCGCCTATGGTGCCAGTCCGCGCGGCACGATCGCGCTGGACCGTTGTACCCGCGTTCATGCCTGGATGCGCGGTGCCAGCTTTGCCGCGCCGCTGGATGTGCAGGCAGTGCTGCATGATGTGTTGCGCCACCGTCTGATCCTAACCTTTGAGGCCGAGGCCGATGGTGTGACCAAAGACGGGCTGATTGATGAATTGATCACCCTAGTTCCGGTAAGCTGAAAGGGGGATGCCATGGCCGCAGAACACATATACCGTCGCGGAATTGAAATCAGCCCTACCGCGTTGATCCACGCACGCCCCAATCGCAATATGACCGGTTTTGCGCCGGGGGGGCGGGTCAGCACGCATATGTGGGGAGGCGAACCGGTCGGTTTTTCATGGGCGCGGCATGGAATATGCGGAATCGCGGGCCTATCAGCCCGGCGATGATATTCCCGCGATCGACTGGCGGCTGACCGCGCGCAGCGGTGCGGTGCACACCAAGCTGTTCCATGAGGAACGCGAACGCCCCGTCTATGTGCTGCTGGACCTGCGCGGCACGATGCAGTTTGGCACCAAGGTTCGGTTCAAGGCGCATTTGGCGGCCGAGATTGCGGCAATGCTTGCTTGGGTCGGGCTGGATGGGGGCGACCGCATTGGTGGCTTTATCCTGACGCGCGGAGGCTTGCTGGAATTTCCGGCAGCACGGACGCGCACGGCGATGTTGACGTTTTTACATGCCGCCTCTGATGCTACACGGGTTGATCATACTGCGGGCCAAGAGGTTGCGCTGCCGGGGGCATTACGCAATTTGCGCCATGCGTGCAGGCCCGGAACGCTGGCCTTTATCATCAGCGATTTTGCCGATTTTGGACAGCAGGTTGAGACAGGGCTGCGGCGGCTGGCGCATCGCGCCCATATTACGATGATTTCGGTGCATGACCCGATGGAACAGCATTTGCCGCCAAAAGGGGGGCGCCTCAGCGATGGGGCCGCCGTGCTAAGTCTGGGCCAAATGGGCCGCGCTGACATCGCCAGCCATGCCGATAATTTTGCAAGGCGCCAAGCCGGTTTGGAAACCCTTGCGCGCAAAAGCGGTATGGTTTTGCACCGTATTGCGACGCCTGATGACCCGAAGCAGCTGTTGCAGCCCATGCGGTCGGCGGGCCCGACAAAAAGGAGCGCCGCATGACACCGCTGTCTCCTGAGGTTCAGGCCGAGCTGGCCAAGCTGCACGATATTCGCCTGCCCGCGCCTGTGGAGTGGTGGCCGCTTGCGCCGGGATGGTGGGGGCTGATTACTGTTATGATCGTCTTGGCGATCAGCGTTTCAGTATTCGAATTGCGCCGCCGCAGGTCCGTGCGTTTTGCCGCGATGCGAGAGTTGGCGGCGTTAAAAGCACAGCTTGGAACGGCAGCAGCGTCTGATACCGCCCGCGATTTGGCGGTTTTGTTGCGGCGGGTCTGGCTAACCGATGCCGCAGCAGGCCCTCTGGCCACATTAAGCGGGCCAAGCTGGGCCGATGCTTTGACCCAAGGGCGCGGCGGGCTTTCCCCCGCCGTTGCCACCTACCTTAGCAACGCGCCCTATGCCCGCGCTGGGGGGGATGACGATCAAACCTTATTAAGCCACGCGATGCTTGAGGCGGGCATTTGGATCAGGAGGCGTTGATGATTACCTTTCTGTGGCCGCTCGTCTTTTTGGCGCTGCCTGTGCCGTTCCTGCTGCGCGGGGCTTTAAAACCGGTCCCACAATCGGCATTCGGCGCGTTGAAGGTGCCGTTTTTCGGGCAGTTGCAGGGTAATGGCGCGGGCGCTGGGCGCAAATCGCCGCAAAGCTGGCTGGGCTTGGCGCTCGCCACTGCGATTTGGGTGCTGTTGGTGGCCGCCCTTGCCCGCCCCGCGATGGTGGGCGAGGCCGTGCCGCTGCCTGCTGAGGGTCGTGACATTATGATGGCGATTGACCTATCCGGCAGCATGGGCCGCGAAGATTTCGCTTTGAACGGGCAGGTCAGCACGCGCCTTGGCGTGGTCAAACAAACGGCCGCAGATTTTATTGAACGCCGGGCGGGTGACCGGATCGGCCTCGTATTGTTTTCCGACCGCGCCTATTTGCAAGCGCCGCTGACCTTTGACCGCGATGTGGTACGCGATTTGTTGGACCAAGCGCAAGTTGGCCTGACGGGAACGGAAACTGCGATTGGCGATGCGATTGCGATTGCGGTGAAGCGGCTAAAAGACCGGCCCAATGGCGAACGCGTGTTGGTGTTGCTGACGGATGGTGCCAGCAATGCAGGCGCGATGACCCCGCTTGCCGCCGCCGATTTGGCGCAAAAGCTGGGGGTTAAAATCTATACCATCGGGGTGGGTGCGGACCGAATGGTGGTGAACAACGGCTTTGGCCAACAGGTTGTGAACCCGTCGCAAGATTTGGATGAGGCGACTCTGACCCAGATCGCGAAAACCACAGGTGGGCTGTATTTTCGGGCGACCAACCTTGACGGCTTGGCCGATATTTACCGCCAGATTGATAAGGTCGAGCCGATTTCGGACAAGCCCTTGTATTTGCACCCGACTGTGTCGCTGTTCTTCTGGCCGCTTGGGTTTGCGCTGGCTTTGGCAGCTGTGTTTGCGCTGGCCTATGCACCGCTTGGCCAACTCACACGCCGTCGTATGGAGGTTTTGCAATGATCCCGACATCGTTTCATTTGCTGCGGCCCGAATGGTTGCTGGCGTTTTTCCCTGCGGCAATGGTGATCGCCTTTGCGTGGCACCAATGGAGTGCCATTTCTGGAGGCGGTTGGGCTGGCATTGTTGACACGCATTTGATGCCGCATCTTGCTGTCCAAGGGGTGCCGCCACGGGCCGCGCGGGCATGGGTTGTGGCGCTTGGGCTTGGTTTGGGCTGTATGGTTTTGGCAATGGCGGGACCAGCGTGGCAAAAGCTACCGGTTCCGGTCTATGGCGGCGTGCAGCCAACGGTGGTTGTTCTCAGCCTGTCACAATCGATGAACAGCACCGATTTGGTACCAAGCCGGATGGCCCGCGCGGGCCATAAGCTGCGCGATATTTTGGACCAAGCCACCGGCGGCGATGTGGCCTTGGTGATCTATGCCGACCGGCCATTTGTGGCCACACCCTTGACCTCGGATGCCGAGGTGATCCGCCAAATGCTGCCCGAGTTGTCGACAGGGTTAATGCCTGTGCTGGGCAATCGGCTTGATCTGGCGATTGATGCGGCGCAAGGGGTGTTGTCGCGGGCAGGGGCTGTGGGCGGGCGCATTGTGGTGCTCGCTGATGATACGGGGTTGGACCCCGCCGCCAGCCTGAAATCGGCGGCGGCGGCCAAGGCTGCGGGCTATGATCTGGGTGTTTTGGGGGTTGGCACGGCAGATGGTGCCGATCTGCAAACAGCGCAGGGGCATGCCATTAGGGCGCAAGACGGCAGCACGATCACGGCCAAGCTGGATTTGGCTGGGTTGCGCGCGTTGGCACAGGCCGGTGGCGGAGCGTTTTCGACCGTCACGGCGGATGGCAGCGATTTGGCAAAGCTATTGCCTGCTGGCGCGGAGGTGGGTGCGCAGGGAAAGCCTGTCGATTTGGTGACCGATAGCTGGGATGACATGGGCTACTGGCTGCTGTTTTTGCCGCTGCTTTTGGCGCCTTTTGCCTTTCGTCGCGGGCTGTTGTTTGTAGTGCCGTTCATGATCATGGGTTTGGGGATGGCACCGCAGGGTGCGCGGGCCGACACTTGGGCCGACTTGTGGAAAACCCCGGATCAACAGGGGCAGGCGGCCTTTGCCGCTGGGGATTTCAAGGCGGCGGCCACAGCCTTTGCCAACACGGATCACAAGGCAAGTGCGTTATATCGCGCAGGTGATTTTGACGCCGCGGCGCAGGTCTATGCGGCGGGTCAAGACGATGCAGCGGCCTATAATCTGGGCAATGCCTTGGCCAAAGCGGGTCAGTTTGAAAAGGCGTTGGCAGCTTATGACAAGGCGTTGGCCGTTGCGCCCAAGGATGCAGATACGCTGTTCAACCGCGATCTGGTGGCAAAGCTTTTGCAACAGCAAAAGCAAGACCAGCAAAAACCGGATCAGGACCAAAAGCAATCGGGTGATAAAAACCAAGATCAACCCAAGCCGAAGGATGGTCAGGGACAGCCCGAAAAGGACGATAAGGATAAGGGTAACTCAGAAAATCAGCAAAGCGCTGGGCAACAGGGCCAAACCCAACCTGATCAACGTAAACCCGAAAATGGGCAAAACGGCCAAGATGCCAAGGGTGGCCAGCCCTCTACGGGCAGCGATGCAAACAATGCAAGCGGCGCAGACGGCCAACAGGCCGAAAATGGTCAGGACCCGTCACAAAATCAATCGACAGGCGCAGAACCAACTGGCGGGCAAGGGGCCGAAGATGCACAGGCAAATAAAACGCAGCAAGATGATTTGAAAGACTCCCTCGACAAGGCATTGGCCGCCAAGGATGAGGCCCAAAATGCGGCTATATCTGCGGGCGAGGGCCAGCCTGCCGATCAGGCCAGCGATCAACAAGCGGATGGCCAAGCCCAGAGCGAAACCCTAGATCAGGCCACCGAACAACAGCTTCGCGCGGTGCCGGATGATCCGTCCGGTTTGCTGCGGGCGCGAATTCGCCAATATTATACCGGCCTGCGCGCGGCAGGCCAATAAGGAGATGACCATGACAAACCGTGCCGCTCTTGCCGCCCTTGCGCTTTTGCTTTCGACCACGGCCAGCTTTGCCGATGGGCTGGTTGCACGGATCAGTGCCGATAAAATCGGGCTTGGTGACAGCTTTCAGCTGGTCCTTTCGGCGGACCCGAACAGGTTGACGGCACCGCCGGATGTGTCGGCGCTGAACACCGATTATGATCTTCTCGGCACGTCAAAATCGACGCAAACCCAGATTATCAATGGGGCGCGCACAGATACGGTGGAATGGATCATCACCCTTGCGCCGCGCAGCAAAGGGCATCTGACCATTCCTGTGCTGACTGCCGGACAGGCCAGCAGTACCGCGTTAGCACTGGATGTGGTTGACCAAAGCGCGCTGCCAAAAGATCAGAAAACCGCAACGACAACCCGCATCGAGGCCACGGTTGAGGCGGGCAGTCACTATGTTCAGCAAGAAATTCCGCTGACCGTGCGGATCACAGCAGGGCAGGGGTTTCGCGGTGGCCAAATTGGCGTACCCGAAAGCGCCGACTATATTTTGGAACAACGCGGTACGGATAAAACCAGCCAAGCAACGGTGGGTGGCAAGCCGGTGACCGTGATTGAACGCGATTACCTTTTGCGTCCGCAAAAGAGTGGCGCTGTGACGGTTGCGCCGTTCACATTACGGGGCAGCGAAGATGACCCTTCGGCGCAAACCACGCGCCAGAGCCCGTTTGACAGTTTTTTTGGTCGCTCGCCCTTTGGTGGTGTTGGGTCGCCGTTTGATCAGATGTTCAACCCGGGCCGTGATGTGGCCGTGCGCACTGCGCCGCTGACGCTTGAGGTAAAGGCGAGCACGGGGACTGCGAATGACTGGTTCTTGCCGGCAAAAAATGTGCAGATCACTGCGGAATGGGACCCCAAGTCCCCGCATTTCCGTGTGGGCGAGGCGGTGACGCGGCATGTCCGCATTCAGGCGCTTGGGGCGGCACAAGTGCAGCTGCCGGATTTGGCGGTGCCACAGGTGACCGGTGCAAAGATCTATCTTGAAGGCTCGAACGCGGGGTCGGTTGATACGCCCGAGGGCACGGCCGCCGTACGCGATTTCACCTATTCGGTGGTGCCGCTATCGGGGGGCGAGATCACGTTGCCCGAGGTGCAGGTCTCGTGGTTTGACACAGGCGCTGAAACTCAGCGCACAGCGACCTTACCCGCAGAAGTGTTGACGGTTGAAGGGGGAGCACCCGTACCGGCCTCCGTTTCCATGCAGACAGCAACGCCTAAAGTGGCACCCGCCGAGGGGGGCGCCGTTGTGAAATTACCGACAGCGCCGAACGATGCCATTTGGTGGATCGGCGCGATTTTTGCTGCGGTGGCTGCGGCTGGTGTTGCGACCGTTTCACGGCGCAAACGTGGGGCACCGCTGCGGCCTGATGTTCAGTCGCAACGCAAGGCGGCGCTGGCACAGGTTGCGCGGGCTTGTGCGGATGGGGATGCAAAAGCGGCCTATGGGGCGGGTTTGGCGTGGTTGCGGATGTCTGCTGCGGGTTTGGCCATATCGCAAAGCGAGGTGATGCAAGGATTGCCTGAGCTGGGCAAAAGCTGGGCCGCGCTAGAGGCCCAAGTGTTTGCGGGCGATGATGCTGCCCCTTGGGATGCCAAGACCTTTGCCCAAGATGTCCGTGCGGCGGACCGTCTGATTGGCCAGCGTGCAGCACCCCTGCCGACACAGCGCCTGCCACCACTTTACCCGACCTATAGCAAGCGGCAGGGGGCCTGAAACCCCTCCGCCCGCGCGCTATTTGTTGTGTTCTAAAAGCTCTTTCCCCGAGCTTGACGTGAGGCGCATAAACCACAAAGCCGAGCTGAGTGAGAGCAATGCCAGCATTGCGAATACTGGCGGGAAATGTGCCAGATCAATAGAGGTGCCGCCATAAAAATGCTGCATCGCCTCTAGGCCAAAGGCGGCCACAGTGATGCCGACGGATGCGATAAGCTGCTGCATGACAGAGTTAAAGCTGGTCGCGCTCGACATTTGTTTGGTGTCAATCTCGGAATAGGCCATCGCGTTGATGCTGGTGAATTGCAGGGACCGGCAGATGCCACCGGTAAACAGGGTCGCGACCATGATCAGGTAGGGGGTTTGCGGGCTGAACCAAGCGGGTGCGAATAACAGCGCTGAGGCAAAGACAGCGTTGACGGACAGAACCTTGCGAAAGCCATAGCGGCGCAAGATGGGCTGTGCGATGAATTTCATTGTAATCGCGCCAAGCCCCGAGGCAAAGGTCATCATCCCCGATTGAAACGCGCTAAGGCCAAAGCCGATTTGAAACATCAACGGCAGCAAAAACGGCAATGCGCCGCTGCCAAGCCGGAAAAAGATGCCGCCCACGGTGCTGATCCGAAAGGTTGCAAAGCGCAGCAGGCGCAGATCAACCAACGGTGCCGGAACCCGCAGGGCGTGGCGGACATAGCCCGCCGTCAATGCAGCCCCCACCCCGATCATCACCACCAGTATTGGGATAGGCGCCAGCCCAAGCCCCGCGATGGTGACGCCCGATAGAAACAGCGCCAAGCCCGGGCCAACCAGCCAAAAGCCAAGCGCATCAAATTTCGCAACCGGTATCGGCGGCAGCTTTGGAATGAACCGTGTGACCAGCGCTAAACCAAGCACTGCAATCGGCACGTTGATCCAGAAAATCCAGCGCCAGTCGAAATAGGTGGTGATAAATCCGCCCAAAGGCGGGCCAAGCACAGGGCCTATCAGCGCGGGCACCGTTAGCCACGCCATGGCGTTTACAAACCCCGCCTTTGGCACCGATCGCAGCACGATCAGCCGTGCGACCGGCACCATCATCGCGCCGCCAATCCCTTGGACAACACGCGCAAGGATAAGAGACAGCATCGATGTCGATAAAGCGCAGGCAATAGAGCTGAGGGCGAACACCGCAATCGCCAAGCGAAAGACCCGCCGCGCGCCAAAGCGATCCGCTGCCCAGCCGGACGCCGGAATAAATACGGCAAGCGATAGCAAGTATGATGTAAGCGCCAGCTTAAGGTGGATCGGGTCTGTGCCAAAATCCTTGGCGATTTGGGGCAGGGCTGTCGACAGAACCGTCGAGTCGATGTTTTCCATCAAAAGCGCTGTTGCCACGATCAGCGCGGTGCTATTTTTCTTGATGCCTTGTAAGCTTAGCATTCACCTTGGCCTTTCGCCTGCCGCCGTCTTTGGCCGCAATAGCGCATAGTCGCGCCATGCGGACAAGACGTGAAAGCGAGTGCGATGCGTTACAACGCCCCCGCTGTTAGATCTTGATCTGCCGACCCAATGAGACGACCTGATCAGGCGGAAGCTTGTACGTTGTCGCAACGCGCGCCGAGTTTCGCCATAAGAATGCAAAGATACTGTTGCGGATGTTTTTAAAGATCGACTTGCGGGGGGTGACAATAAGCGTATCGCGGCCAACGTAAAAGGTTGTTGTTTCGGGATCAATTTCCAGACCCAGAACCTCGCAAAACCTCAACGCGACTGGCAGGTTGGGTGTTTGCATGTACCCGTAATGCAGGATGACGCGGTGAAAGCCTTGCTCCAACGCGATGATTTCGGCGCGTTCGGCGCTGGGCACGCGCGGCACGTCTTCGGTCTTTACGGTGACCAAAATGATGCGTTCATGCAGGGCGGGGGCGTGGCGCAATTCTTTCAGCAAAAGCTGCGGTGTCTTATCCAATGTGATGGTAAGATAGACAGCTGTACCCGGAAACCGGAGCGGCGGATTTGTTTTTAGGCGCGCAAAGAACTCGGTGAGCGGCTCTCGGTTTTGGGTGGTCAGTTTGCCGAGGCTGATAACGCCTTTGCGCCAGATCGCCATAATGGCAAAGATCATCGATGCAACCAAAACCGGATACCAGCCACCGTCAAAGAATTTCAGCAAGTTGGCGAGAAAATAGGCCAAATCGCTGATAAGGAAGATGATGGCCAAGCTGCCGGCCCCAAACTTATTCCAGCCAAAGCGGCGGGCGACGAAATAGGCAAGGATGGTGGTAACCACCATATCGGCAGACACCGCAAGCCCATAGGCCGATGCCAGATTGTCCGAGCTGCGAAAGGTGATGACCAGCCCAATGGTCGCGATCATCAAGGCCCAGTTGATAAAGGGAATATAGATCTGGCCAATGTGATCGCGGTCGGTCTGGATGATTTCAATAGGGGGAAGTTGGCCCAATTGGATGGCTTGGCGTGTCAATGAAAACACCCCCGAAATCACCGCTTGTGACGCAATGATTGTTGCAATCGTCGCCAGAAAAACCAGCGGGTAATGCGCCCAATCGGCGGCGAGGCCGTAAAACGGGTGGCTGATGGTTTCGGGGTGTGCCAGTACCGTCGCCCCTTGGCCAAAGTAGTTTAGCAGCAGCGCAGGCAAGGCAACGCAAAACCATGCCAGCCGGATTGGATCACGCCCGAAATGCCCCATATCGGCATAAAGCGCCTCGGCACCCGTCACCGACAAAAACACCGTACCCAGAATGATAAGGCCAAGCATACCATTGCCCAGCAAAAGCCGTATGCCATAGGCGGGGTTAAACGCGGCAAAAACACCGGGATATTGCAAAATGCCGCCAATCCCCATGATGGCTAGCACCGAAAACCAAACCAGCATAACCGGACCAAATAATGCGCCTATTTTTGATGTGCCGTGGTTTTGCACGGCAAACAGCATCAGCAGAATGGCCACCGTGATCGGGATAACCAAATGGTTAAAGCTGGACGATTCCACCTTAAGGCCTTCGACCGCACTGAGCACCGAAATCGCCGGAGTAATGGTGCCATCGCCAAACAACAGCGCCGCGCCAAACAACCCCATGACCATCAGAACATTGCGCCGTGACCCTTTGGCCGCATTCCAAGGGTTCAACAAAGCGACCAGCGCAATAATGCCTCCTTCGCCATTGTTATCGGCCTTTAGGATGAACCAAAGGTACTTGATCGAGACGACCAGAATCAGAGACCATACGATCAGTGACAATACGCCCAGCACATTGGGCAGCGTTGGCGCGATGCCTATTTCACTGCTAAAGCATTGCTTGAATGCATAAAGTGGGCTGGTGCCGATATCGCCATAAACAACACCTAACGCTGCAAGGGACAATGCGATCGCGGGGCGCTTGGGGGATTGTTGCGTGTCAGAGGTGGCGGAGGGAGTTTGGTTGCCAGAATTCATGGCCAATAGCCTTCATGAGACGAATGGTTTGATTTACCCTAAGGCTTGGCGTTTGAATAATTACTTATTTGTAAAGCAAGGCGGGTGCCTTGCAGCCGTATCAGGCGCAGGCCTTATATAGCCGTTTTGTTTGCCGATAATTTTTTGATATAACGTGTAATATCGATTTTTTATTGCTTTGGGGTTTGAAATCTGTATAGGTAATCTCAACCAGCCGCGCCAAATGTGCGGTTTAATCTTGAACAAATAGGGGTGGTCCCGATGTTACAGTCCAGCTTTCTGACGGATCTTTTGGCGACGATCACCAACCGGGCGCAGCAGGCATCGACGGCCCGCGATACGCGCCCGATTGAAGAGCTGTGCGAAGTTTTGTTGTCCGACATCGGCGATGTGTCGGCGATTAAGGTGGCGCGGGCGATTTTGCAGAAATACCGTGGCTTGGATACCGCGCAGCGGGCCGATTTCTTTCGCCGTTTGGCCGATGATTTTGATATCGAGCCCAAAACCGTTGTTGACCTCGCGCAGCGCTATAGCGAGACCCGCTCGGCGCAGGATTTGGCGGCGTTGATAACGCAGGCCGAACCGCGCCGCCAAGAGGTCTTGCGCCGGCTGAACCGTATTCCGGGGGCGACCGCCGATCTGGTGGCCATGCGCTGCGATCTGTTTGAGGCAATACGCGCCGAGCCTACCTTGGCACGCATCGATCTCGATTTTGCACATTTGTTTGGGTCATGGTTCAACCCCGGCTTTTTGGTTTTGCGGCGTATTAACTGGAACAGTCCGGCCAATATCCTTGAAAAGATTATCGCTTATGAGGCCGTGCATGCGATCGACAGTTGGGATGCGTTGCGCCTGCGTTTGGTGCCGGAAGATCGCCAATGCTATGCCTATTTTCACCCTTGTATGCCCGAAGAGCCGCTAATTTTTGTCGAGGTGGCGCTAACCAATGGCATTCCGGGCAATATCCAGTCGGTGCTGGCCGAGGATCGCGCGGCGGCCCCCGCCCACCAGATGGATACGGCGGTGTTTTACTCCATTTCGAACTGTCAGGCGGGCTTGCGGGGGATTTCCTTTGGCAATGCGTTGATAAAACATGTGGTCGAGGATTTATCGATCAGCCAGCCGCAGGTGAAAACCTTTGTGACCCTGTCGCCTATCCCCGGGTATCGTGCGTGGCTTGATGGCCAGTTGGAAACGCTGCCCGAGGCCGAGGCGCAGACATTGCGCGCGGCATTGGCGCAGACCGACAGCAAGGGTGCGGCTGTGCTGCGCCGCTATATCGCGCATTATCTGGTCAATGAAAAACGGCCCAAGGGCGACCCTGTCAATCCGGTGGCGCGGTTTCATCTGGGCAATGGTGCCATTGTGCAAGAGGTCCACCCGCATGGCGACAGTTCTGAAAACGGGCAGCGCGGGTCCTATGGCGCGATGGTCAACTACCTCTATGACCCAGCGAAAATTGACCGTAACATCGAAGGGTTTACGACAATAGGCACTGTCGCTACATCGCGTGCGATCGGCACCCTTCTTAAATCCGCCCCTATCCAGACAAGCAAGGCTGACACATGAGCAACACTCTGTTCGATCCCCTTTTTGGCCGCCACACCGGCAGCACCGCGCCCTTTATGATGCTAGAGGACGGGAGCACGCTGAGTTATGGCGCGTTTGTCACGCTGTCTGCCCAGCTTGCAAATGTGTTTACGGGGCTTGGGCTGGTCAAAGGCGACCGTGTGGCGTTGCAGGTTGCCAAGTCACCGATGGCACTGGCGGTTTATGCGGCCTGTCTGCGCAGCGGCTTGGTGCTGTTGCCGTTGAACACCGCCTATACTACTAGTGAGCTGTCGTATTTTCTGGGCGACGCCGAGCCGCGCTTGGTGATTTGCGGTGGCAAGGATGCTGCGGCGATGACGGGTATTTTGAACGGCGCGGCCCTGCTGACGCTGAACGCCGATGGCAAAGGCAGCCTGTTTGACGCCGCCGCTGCCGCGCCTGAAACCCATGCTGTGGTGGAGTGTGCGCCAACCGATCTGGCAGCGATTTTGTATACATCGGGCACGACGGGTCGGTCCAAGGGCGCGATGCTCAGCCATGCAAACCTGCTGTCTAACGCCACCGCGCTGACCGATTTGTGGCAGTTCACCGACAAGGACGTTTTGCTGCATGCCTTGCCAATTTTCCACACACATGGGCTGTTTGTTGCGGTGAATGTTGTGGCCCTTTCGGGGGCCGCGATGATTTTCCACGCGGGCTTTAACGCTGCGGCCCTGTTGGCTGATCTGCCACGCGCCACAACGCTGATGGGCGTGCCGACCTTTTACACGCGGCTGTTGGCCGAGCCCGGCTTTACCCGTGAGGCCGCCGCACATATGCGCCTGTTTGTGTCGGGCAGCGCGCCACTTTTGGCCGATACCCACACCCAGTTTGAGGCCCGCACCGGCCACCGCATTCTGGAACGTTACGGCATGACCGAAACCAACATGAACGCGTCGAACCCCTATGTGGGAGAGCGCCGCCCCGGCACTGTCGGCTTTGCCCTGCCCGGAACCGAAATCAAAATCACCGACCCGAACACCGGAGCCGAGATGGCACAAGGTGAGACGGGGATGATCGAAGTGCGCGGCCCCAACGTGTTTGGCGGCTATTGGCGGATGCCCGAAAAGACCGCCGAAGAGCTGCGCGAAAACGGCTTTTTTATCACAGGTGATTTGGGGCAGATTGATCCCGATGGCTATTTGATGATTGTTGGACGCCAAAAAGATCTTATTATTTCAGGCGGCTATAACATCTATCCCAAAGAGATCGAGGTCTTGCTGGATGCGCTGCCGGGCGTGCGCGAATCTGCTGTTTTTGGCGTGCCGAATGCCGATTTTGGCGAGGAAACCATTGCTGCTGTGGTACCGGAAACCGGCAGCACGCTGGACCCCGCCACGCTGCTGGCCGAAATCACACCGCATCTGGCACGGTTTAAGCACCCCCGCCGTATCGTGATCGTCGAAGACCTGCCACGAAACACTATGGGGAAAGTCCAGAAAAACATCCTGCGACAAACATATTCTGCCTGAAAAGGGGCGGTAGCGCTGCACTTGCCGAGAGGGGCCGCAACCAAAGGCGGCCCAAGCACATGCCTGCATATTTGAGTGCGGGCATGTGCTGACGCGCAGAGCAGGGGGAATGGATAGAGATTATGATCTGTCGGCTGAAGGATTGGCGCCGAGTGGCAAGGGGCGACCAAAGCCCGTCTTAGTAGCTTTCGCCCTTGCGGCAATCGTAATGTCTAGGCTTGGAAGGTCATTGGGGCGGAGGGCCAGCGTTATAGCTTTGCTCTATACAGCCCATCTAAAATTATCGGTAACGATTTTGACCGAAATGTCTTTATAATGTCTAAAAAACAACTTTGTAAAACAGGCCTGAACAATACACATTAAACAGGCCTGCAATATATATTTCGGAAATGCCCTTAAACGAGCTTTTCACGCAATCGCTGAAATGAGCGATTGATTAAGATGGGCTTGCAGCGCTTTCAGCAACCGCTTCCAAGCTAATTGCATCGCCGCGGGCGATCGAGGCCGATGCTACGGTGAGTGCACGGCTCAAAGTTGTAAGGCCCCTAGCGCTGGCTTCTCTGGTTGCGGAGGCGAAAAATTCCCGCGCTACAGCAGGCGAAATTCTGCCCGCGTTGTAATCAGCAGAAACCGCTGAGACAACAGAACCCACAATCCGGCTCATTGGCACGCCTGGGTTTGCAGCTGCCAGTCTGGCAACCAAAGCTTTGATAGCAAGGTCACATGCCGGACCAGCGCTACAGCCAGCTTCAAGGGCGGCAATATCCGCAGTGCTAATGTTAACAGCCACGTCTTGCGCTGCTGCAAAGCCAGTTGAAACGCAGAGGATCAATGCTGCACTGGAATATTTTAGAAAACTCAAAGACCGATTGTTCATTGTTTACCTCATAGAGCAAGTCAGGTGGATTGTCGAAAAAATGAATTTACTCTTGATGTTCATACGGCAAACAGTATCATGCTGCAATGACTTGTAAGAGTATTACACTTTAATTTGCGCGTATGCGTCTTTTTTAGTCGATTTTTTGGCATAGTGACACCGGTTTGGCGAGATGTTGTTTTGAATTAACTTAAGATTTGAACAATAAGTAAGTCAAAATGCGATCATGTCATGCATTGGGATAAGAATGATTCTACGCGTTTCGATTATACTTTTTTGTGCTGCAGTAATTGTGGCATCTGCAGGTCTGTTTGCTCAGGACTATCGGGTTGTTTTTCTGTTGCGTGGAACGACGAACGACCAGATCGCAGCTTTTGCCAGCCCGAGTTATAAGCCTGCTGCCGCAGCGAGTGCGCGGACGCTTCGCGACCTTATAATCAATTGTTCAAGGCTTACACTCTCGGCCCCGGCGTTAAAGGCGCAACCTGAATTGGCCGAAATCGTAAGGGGGCGTTGCGCAGATTTGGCGGACCAAGTCATTCAAACCTCGCCCGCCAATGCGCGTGCGCGTGCGCTTGCCGTGCTGATGGCGCCCAAGCTGTCTGCGCCTGATCTTGCGGTCGCGCAAAGGACTGCTCCATATGAACCTTGGCCTTTGGTCACGCGGCTTTCCGCAATCGCCTCTGCGGATACCGCCGCTGGCACCTCGACCGAGGGTTTGGCTCCAGACATTCAAAGCCTTGCTCAGGCGGATTTTGCACGCGCGCTCCAATCTAACTGGGGGATGCGTGAGGTAGTAAAAATCTACGCGCAACACAGCGCACTACGCCCCATCATTCAGGACGCATTGGGCGGTTTTACGCCAGCCGAGCAATCAAGATTTATCCGTTTGGTCCGCCAAACAGCTGCAAGCTCTGGTTAAGGGTTCATCATGGACATCCAACGTCACCCCTTAAATCGCGCGCATGACAGGCTTGCTTTGATCTTGGCCGTATTGGTGCCGCTCACCTCTCTACCTTTGGCTTCGAACAGGTCAAGTTGGTGGCTGCTTTGGACAATGATATTTGCGTTTTTAGCTATGTATCATGTCTGGCGCACTGGGCGACTAGAGCGGAGTCACCGGCCTCGCTTTTTGCGGTTTCGTGCGGCATTTTTGCTGGCATTCGTGCTGCCGATTTGGGCGCTGGTACAAACCATACCGTTGGGGCCCTTGCAGGCTTTGTTGCCGAGCGGCCTTTTGGGAATGCGCGACGGATTGGGTGATCTGGTCGGCACTAGAATTTCGGTTGAACCAGAGATTGCGATGTCCGGCGTCCTGCGGTTCATTGGGTACATCCTGCTTCTGGGGTTGGTTCTCGAAGTTGCGACCCGTGGCAAACGGGTGCTGCGATTGGCAACGCTCGTCTTTGTCGGTGTGGTGTTGCAGGCGATTTGGGCCGTTGTGGCCCTAAAGCTCCTACATGATTTTTCGTTTCTAGGCCCTAAAGAGGCTTATGAAGGCGTTGCCACCGGCACCTTCATCAACCGCAACTCGCTTGCAACATTTCTGGGATTTGGCGTCATCTTGGGGATTGGCATATTGGTCGAAAGAGATGATCAGTCCCGCCTGCGTTCATCGCGAAAACAAAACGCCTTGAATAAGCTGGGCTTTGCGGGTGGTTTCATTTTGCTTGGCATTTTCGTCCAGCTCGCGGCCCTTTTGGCCACCCAATCGCGCTTGGGGCTGGCGTCGACCGTGGTTGCGATGATCGCAACGGTACTTTTGGTACGACGCCGTGCAGGCGTGCCAACACTTCGACTGGCGGTTGAATTGCTCATTCTTCTGGTCATCGCCGGGCTGGTGGTTACGGTTCTGGCCGGCGGTGAAGGGGTCATGACACGGTTTTTGTTTGCCAGCTCGGAAGGGCAAGTGCGTCTAACGCTTTATGAGCAGACACTTGGTATGATCGGGGCGCGGCCTTTTTCAGGGTTCGGGATGGATAGCTTCGGCTTTGCGTTTGAGGCGTTTCGTGCCCCGCCACTGCTTGGGGTTGGTACCTTTGATTTGGCCCATAACAGCTATTTGATGCTTTGGGCTGAATTCGGGGTTGTCGTCGGCTCAATCCCGCCGCTGCTGTTGACAGTGGCCGCCGTGGTGCTTTGGCGCCAGATGCTGTCGCCTCGGGGGTTTTCAGGTCTTGCGGTGGCTGGGCTTGGCGTTTTGGTACTGGGGGCGGTGCATTCCTTGGGCGACTTCAGCCTTGAGATTCCGGCAAACGTGTATCTTTTCTTAATCATTATTGGCCTTGGACTGGGGCAGCGCAAAGCGCGCAATCCGGTCGCAGACGCGCCTTTTGTAAATCCCGCGCCACAGCCCGCACCACAGAGTGCCGCGGTCGAAAAACGGACGGGCACCATAACATTTTCTGGTAAAGCGCCGTGATCGGGTTGTCGCGCCTGTTAAGTCGGATGAGGGCGGCCCCCGCCATCAAAGACACCAGCCGCATTCTGCCGCTCGATCCGCACAAAGGGCCGATTTACGCTGTAGGCGATGTTCACGGCTGCAAATCGCTCTTGCTGGATCTTCTTGCGCAGATCGAACAAGACGCGGCAGGCTTTCCCGACGCGCCGGCGATTGTTTTGCTGGGGGATGTGATTGATCGCGGTCCGGATAGTGCGGGCGTGCTCGATTATCTGACCGGTGTACAGCACACCCAACCCGTTCAATCGATTCTGGGCAACCATGAGCGCATGATGTTGTCGTTTTTTGCAGCGCCCAAGCAAAATCTGGGCTGGCTTGATCTTGGTGGGTTTGAAACCTTGCGGTCTTACGGGCTTGCGCTGACTGCACAAGATGCCGCCGAAATGACGCAACGCCGGTTGATGCAGACGCTTTCAGCACATGTTCCAGAGGCCCATCTCGACTGGCTTGCCGCCTTGCCGCATGGCTATCGCGTTCGCCTGAATAATGAAGACTTTTTGCTGGTGCATGCCGGTTATGACCCTGCGCTAACGGACAGCGCACAGCATGAGGATGTCTTGCTATGGGGTCGGCCGCCATCGGCTGCTGGCTCTGCGCAGAGGCGTGATGCCCAGCCTAGCCCTCTGCGGAGTGTTCAGGGACACAAGATCGTTTCCACGCCCGACATTTCTGCGCAATGCATCCAAATTGACACTGGCGCTTGGCAAAGTGGTAAACTTTCGGCGTTGCGGC
>NZ_JBGQOQ010000022.1:0-74140 GCF_052119765.1 Pseudorhodobacter sp. W20_MBD10_FR17
AACTGACTGCAGCTACACAGCCAGTTGGAACCTTGCAGCAACTTTGATTGCCTCAAGATGAATGTCCACAGGCCCTAATAAAAATCCCGAAAATCTGTTTTTCGTGGATCTAGGTAGACGCAAGATGACCGTTTTGATGAGCCGCCGGACATTTGGTCAGGCAACACTGGCGATCACCGCTTTGGCGCTGCTTCCATCAGCCGTTTTTGCCAAAACCATCAGCCGTTTCAGCCTTTCAAAGTCAGGCCACGCCCTTGATGGCTATGACAGCACGGCCTATTTTACGGCGGGCGCGGCGATCGACGGCACAGATGCCACAACTGTGACGTGGAAAGGCGCCAGATGGCGTTTCGCAAGCCCAGAGGACGCAGGTCTGTTCCAAGCCAATCCAGAGGCCTATGCCCCGCAATTCGGCGGATATTGCACGCGGGCCATGTCATTGAAACAGGAAGTGCCCGGCGATCCAGAAGTATGGCGGATTCGTGGGGACAAATTATATGTTTTCTTTGCCGCTGCCGGAGGGAAAGTCTTTGATAAAGGGCCGGATGACATGATCGCTCTGGCTCAGGCCCATTGGGATACGCTGACATTCGCCGACTAGCGCCGTATACCTGCGCCAAAACTGCGTATCGCAGCCGATGCCGCCCATAAGTCCCGTTCAGGGCGGCGGTTTTTGCCCCGATAGGTCAGCCTATTACGGTGGCGTCACACTGCGCTAAACCTGCATCCACCACAGCCGTTTCCCCAGCCGTCAGCCGTTGGGCCCTTGGGTATTGTGGTGCCGCGCGGTCGTTTATGATGGGGGCGTTCCAACCTGTTGTTGTGGCAAAGAAATCCTCGGCGCCTTTGTGTCCGAATTCCTGCAAAAAGCCTTGGACGACCACATCGATATAGCTGAGGAGGATGGGGTGCGCCTCTACTGGGCCTGCGGATTGCGGGACGGCGTAGACTTGGATGGGGTGGGGCGTGTTGTCTTGCAAAAGCACCTCGGCCAAATGGCGATTATAGCCGCTTTCGCGGGTATCAAGTGCGGCCCAGTCGCCGTTTGGGACATGGGCAATCAGGCCTTGGATCGTGGTGTCCGGCGCAGGCTCTACCGACAAAAAGGCAAGCGGGCGGACTGCGGTATGAACCCAAGTGCGCCGCCAGCCGGTAAGGCTTGCTCTTGCGGCATTCGGATAGCTGTGGGTGGCGCGATTGACGAGCGAGCCATAGCCGAAGAAGTGTTGGGGGGCGAATAATTGTTGGGTCATGTCGGAATCCGTATCTTTTGCGTCGTAATCATTTCGGGCTTGCCACGTGCGGGGTGCGCGGGCTAGGTATTCGACATCAGGATCGGGAGAATCCGGTCTGGGCGCAAGCCCTGTTCTGGTGCCGAAGGAGCAACCGCCCCGGTAAACTCTCAGGCAAAAGGACCGGTTCTGGTGGTGGACTCTGGAGAGTGGCGTTACTTGTTGCGCCCGCCGAAGGGATAACGATCTCAGGCGCCCTGTATTGGGCAAGGACAGAGGGGGCATTTTGCGGGTGGGATTGGCCTGTTCGCGGGGTGCCGGGGGTTTTCCGGCGTGGTTAAGGGGGCTTTATGGCCGAGCTGGCGCGGACGGTTTTGTTTGATTTACATGTGGGATTGGGCGCCAAAATGGTGCCGTTTGCGGGCTATGAGATGCCCGTGCAATACCCGATGGGGGTGTTGAAAGAGCATTTGCATTGCCGCGCGCAGGCAGGCCTGTTTGATGTAAGCCATATGGGGCAGGTGGTTTTGCGCCCCAAGGCCGGTATGGACGCACTCGTCGCAGGGTTAGAGGCGATGATGCCGGTTTCTGTGGCGGGGCTGGCCGAGGGGCGGCAGCGCTATGGGGTGTTCACCAATGATACGGGCGGGATTATTGACGATTTGATGTTTGCCAATCGCGGCGATCACTGGTTTGTCGTGGTGAATGCGGGCTGCAAAACGGGCGATATTGCACACATGCGGGCCATTTTGGCGGATGTAGCGGAGGTCGAAGAGCAAACAGACCGTGCGTTGCTGGCCTTGCAGGGGCCAGGGGCCGAGGATGCAATTTCCGGGATGATCGCTGCCGTGATGGACATGCGGTTCATGGATGTGATCACCGCGCATTCGGTGTTTGGAGAGCTGTGGATTTCACGCTCGGGCTATACCGGCGAGGACGGTTTTGAGATTTCGGTGCCGAATGCGGGGGCGGTGGGTCTTGCCAAGGCGTTGTTGGCGCATCCGGCGGTAGCACCGATTGGTTTGGGCGCGCGCGATAGTTTACGGCTGGAGGCGGGCTTGTGCCTGTACGGCCATGATATGGATGAGACCGTGTCGCCGGTCGAGGCAAACCTGTCTTGGGCCATCCAAAAAGCCCGGCGTGAAGGTGCGCGGGCGGGCGGCTTTCCGGGGGCAGAGGTGATTTTGGCGCAGCTGGCGGATGGGCCTGCGCGCCTGCGTGTAGGGCTGCTGCCCGATGGCCGTGCGCCGATGCGCGAAGGGGTAGAGCTGTTCGATGCAGGCGAGGGGGGCGTGGCCGTTGGGCGCGTAACCTCGGGTGGGTTTGGTCCTTCTGTTGAGGCCCCTATCGCGATGGGCTATGTGCCAGCCGCGCTCGCGACAGTGGGCACGCAGCTGTGGGGCGAGGTGCGGGGCAAGCGGTTGCCCGTCACTGTGGCCGCCCTACCATTCCGTGCATCCACCTATAAACGTTGACGAATTATAAACCCCTAAGGAACGATACGATGATGAAATATACCGAAGATCACGAATGGCTGCGCGTTGAAGGCGACCTTGTCGTTGTTGGCATTACCGAACATGCGGCGACCCAGTTGGGCGACGTTGTGTTTGTGGAGCTGCCCGAGCCGGAGACCATGGTCGCCACGGGCGATGAAGTGGTTGTGATCGAATCTGTTAAGGCGGCCTCGGATATTCTGGCCCCGATTGATGGCGAGATTGTCGAGGTGAACGACAAGCTGTCTGATCGGCCCGGCATGGTGAACGACGATCCGACCGGTGATGCGTGGTTCTTTAAGCTAAAGGTCGACGACCTGTCTGTGCTCGATGATTTCATGACCGAAGATGAATATAATGATTTGATCGGCTGACCTTTTGTGTCCGGGCTGGCGGCCTTCGATTTTTCAACGAAAATTCGGGGGCCGTGCCCGAGATGAGTGCTGACCGAGCTTGAGGATGGATATGACCTATACCCCTGTTGCCTATAACACCTATGATTTTGCCAATCGTCGCCATATCGGCCCATCGCCCGAGGAGATGGACGAGATGCTGCGGGTTGTGGGCGCTGCAAGCCTCGACGCGCTGATGGATGAAACTATCCCCGCCTCGATCCAGCAAAAAACGCCTTTGGGCTGGGCGCCTTTGGCCGAGCATGAGTTGCTGGCAAAAATGCGCGGTGTTGCGGCCAAGAATAAGGTGATGACCAGCCTGATCGGGCAAGGCTATTACGGCACGGTCACGCCCCCCGCCATTCAGCGCAACATTTTGGAAAACCCCGCGTGGTATACGGCCTATACCCCCTATCAGCCCGAGATCGCGCAAGGTAGGCTAGAGGCGCTGTTGAACTATCAGACTATGGTTGCCGATTTAACCGGCCTGCCGGTGGCCAATGCCAGCCTGCTGGATGAGGCAACTGCGGCGGCCGAGGCAATGACCATGGCGGAACGGAGTGCGAAATCTAAGGCGCGCGGCTTCTTTGTTGATCGCAACTGCCATCCGCAGACGATTGAGGTGATTAAGACCCGCGCAGCCCCTTTGGGGATTGAGGTGATGGTTGGCGATCCTGCGACCATGGATGCAAGCCTCGTATTTGGCGGAATTTTCCAATATCCTGGCACCTACGGCCATGTGACTGATTATACAGATCAGATCGACGCGTTGCATGGCGCAAAGGCGATTGCGATTGTGGCCACGGATTTGCTGGCGTTAACGATTCTGAAAGAACCGGGTGCCATGGGGGCCGATATTGCAGTCGGGTCCAGCCAGCGCTTTGGCGTACCGATGGGGTACGGCGGGCCGCATGCCGCGTTTATGTCGTGCAAGGACGAACTGAAACGCGCGATGCCTGGGCGCATTGTGGGTGTCTCAATCGACAGTCACGGGAACATGGCCTATCGATTGTCGCTGCAAACACGCGAGCAGCATATCCGCCGCGAAAAGGCCACGTCGAACGTATGTACCGCGCAGGCTTTGCTGGCGGTTATGGCATCATTTTACGCGGTGTTTCATGGCCCGAAAGGCCTGCGGTCTATCGCCGAGCGGGTGCATTTTGCCGCCGTGCGGTTGGGGCGGTCGTTGCGGGCAGCGGGGGCCAAGGTCTCGCCCGATGCGTTTTTCGATACGATCACGGTCGAGGTTGGCGTTGGCCAAGCGGGCATTTTGGCCGCCGCCCGCCATGAAGGCCTTAACTTTCGCAAAATCGGCACGGACCGCGTGGGGATTTCGGTTGATGAAACCACGGATGAGAAGGTTCTGATTTCGGTGCTGCGCGCCTTTGGTATTGAAGGTGTGCCGCCGCACCGCGCCGAGCTGGGCTTTCCCGAAGCGATGCTGCGCGAGACGGACTATCTGACCCATCCTGTGTTCCATATGAACCGCGCGGAATCGGAAATGATGCGCTATATGCGCAGGCTTTCGGATCGTGATTTGGCACTGGACCGTGCGATGATCCCGCTTGGATCTTGCACGATGAAGCTGAACGCAGCCGCCGAAATGATGCCGATCACTTGGCCCGAGTTTGGCAGTTTGCACCCGTTTGTGCCGGCCGATCAGGCGCTGGGGTATAAGGAAGCGATTGACGATCTGTCGGCCAAACTGTGTGAAATTACCGGCTATGACGCGATGTCGATGCAGCCCAATTCTGGCGCGCAGGGCGAATATGCGGGGCTGCTGACGATTGCCGCCTATCACCGTGCCAATGGCGGGGCGGATCGCAATATTTGCCTGATCCCGACATCTGCACATGGCACGAACCCTGCCTCGGCGCAGATGGCAGGGATGAAGGTTGTGGTGGTTAAATCCGCCCCGAATGGCGATGTCGATCTGGATGATTTCCGCGACAAGGCCGCATCGGCGGGTGACCGTTTGGCGGCGTGCATGATCACCTATCCTTCAACGCATGGCGTGTTTGAAGAAACCGTGCGCGAGGTCTGCAAGATCACGCATGACTTTGGCGGGCAGGTCTATATCGACGGCGCGAATATGAACGCGCTGGTGGGGCTGGTCAAACCGGGCCGGATTGGCGGCGATGTAAGTCATTTGAACCTGCATAAAACCTTTGCCATTCCGCATGGTGGCGGCGGGCCGGGGATGGGGCCAATCGGTGTGGGCGCACATTTGGCGCCGTATTTGCCGGGGCATAATGAGGTTGCGGGTTTGGAAGAGGGCGCAGTTTCGGCGGCACCTTATGGGTCGGCGTCTATCTTGCTGATTTCATGGGCCTATTGCCTGATGATGGGCGGCGAAGGGCTGACCCAAGCGACCAAGGTGGCGATTTTGAACGCCAACTACATCGCGGCGCGGCTGAACGGGGCTTATCCGATTTTATTCATGGGCAACAAAGGCCGTGTGGCGCATGAATGTATTTTGGATACGCGCCCCTTTGGGGAGTGTGGTGTGACGGTGGATGATATCGCCAAGCGCCTGATCGATAACGGTTTTCACGCACCTACAATGTCTTGGCCGGTGGCGGGAACTTTGATGGTAGAACCGACCGAGAGCGAGACCAAGGCCGAGATTGACCGCTTTATCACAGCACTGTTGGCCATTCGTGCCGAGATCCAATCGGTCCAAGATGGCGATATTTCGGCCGAGGATAGCCCGCTACGCCATGCGCCGCATACGGTGAATGATTTGGTGGCTGAATGGGACCGCAAGTATAGCCGCGAGGCGGCGTGCTTCCCCCCCGGCGCGTTCCGTGTGGATAAGTATTGGCCGCCGGTTGGCCGTGTTGACAACGTTTATGGCGACCGCAATTTGATTTGCACCTGCCCGCCGCTATCGGCCTATGAGGATGCCGCGGAATAGGGCTGCCGCCGGTCTTGTCGGGGTTGAAAGACTGCCTCGGCAAGACCATATATTCTGCAACTGGAATGTTTTAGGGGGTTGCTATGTCGGATACTGTAAAACTCTGTTGCACCACTTGTGGGCAGATGAACCGTGTGCCGCTGGCCAAGCTGGCGGATGGGGCGAAATGCGGGTCTTGTGGTGATCCTTTGGTCACCGGCAAGGTGGCCGAGCTGGACGTGGCCTCGCATGATAAGGCCACGCGCGGGGATGAGTTGCCGCTTATCGTGGACTACTGGGCACCGTGGTGTGGCCCGTGCCGGATGATGGCGCCCGAGTTTGCTAAGGCGGCCAAGGCGTTGGAAGGCCGCGCACGCTTTGCCAAGATCAACACCCAAGATCACCCCAAGGTATCAGAGAAGCTGCGGATCCAAGGGATCCCGCTGTTGATTTTGTATCACAAAGGGCGCGAAGTGGCGCGGCTGCCGGGATCTCGGCCTGCAGCAGATATCGTGGCCTTTGTTGACAGCAAGGTGCCGGCGCAGGCGCGCTAGGCTGTGTCGCATCCCTTGCGAAGCAGGGTGGCGTTGGGTTCGATAGTGGCTAGAATTGGCGCGAGTCTGGAAAGGGTTTTCCCCAATGCTGTTCGAATTTGATAAGATCGCGTCCGAGGTTGGCTATAAGCTGCTGACCTCGACCATCACGCCGCGCCCGATTGCGTGGATTTCTACGCTGGGTGTGAATGGCGTTGTGAATGCTGCCCCTTTCAGCTTTTTCAACGCGATGGGGCACACGCCGCCCACGGTGGCGGTGGGGTTGGTGCGCGACGGGATGCGCGGCTGGAAAGACACCGCGCGCAATATTTTGGATACGGGTGAGTTTGTGGTGAACCTTGTGTCCGAGCCGCTGGCCGAGGCGATGAATGCGACAAGTGCGGGCGTGGGCGCCGAGGTGAGCGAGCTTGGCGTGGCAGGGTTGGAGGCGGCGGCGTCCGTTCATGTAAGGCCGCCACGGATTGCGGCGGCGCCTGTGGCATTTGAATGTGTCATGCTGTCATCGGTGGTGACAGGGCCGATGCAGACGATTGTGATTGGCCGCGTGGTGGCGGCGCATATTGCCGATGCCGTCGTTTTGGATGCAGAGCGCGGGCATATCGATACGCCCGCATTGGGGCTGATCGCGCGGATGCATGGCGCGGGCTGGTATGCGCGCAGTTCGGATTTGTTTCAGCTTGGGCGACCTAAGGGTGGGTCTGGAGTGTAGGCGGGGTAGGGGGCGTTGCCCCCTCTTGGCCTTGGGGCCAATTCACCCCCAGGATATTTGTGCCGAACAGAAAGTGGGGGCCAACCCGTGCGCTAGACCTCTAGTTCCGCGAGCAAGGTTGACCATTGGGCGCCGTGCATGTCGCGGTCGGTGCGGTGGCCTTGGATTACGGGGCGCGGGAATGAGAATTTGATCACGTTCAGCGACGGAATGTCGAAGCGTTTCAAAAGCTGCGTGGGTTGGTGGTAGAGGGCGGCGATGGCCTCGGTTTTCAGGGCGTTGCGCAATTGGTGATAGGCGGTTGGCGTGCCGCAAAACACATCGACAGTGACCCAAAAGGGGCCCGCGTTTTTGGAGCGGACTTTGAGGGCGATATCAGCGACTTGGGTCATGGGTTTACCTCGGTGACCAATAGGCGGAAGGCGGACATTGGGTCGTCTAGTTCGAGCACATGGTTCAACGCAAATTCGTACAGCGCACCGCGGTCGGATTGGGCGGGGGAATAGGGGAAGGCAAAGGTTGGGAGCTCTTCGTTTTCGGTGAGCGGGTAGTGCAGCATGTGCGGGTTGGCAAGTTTTCCGATCTCGGCCGCGATGGCCTGCGTTTGCGCTGTGATGATCAGCATCACCCCAACCTCTACCGGTGTGCCTGTGCGGTTTTCCATTTGGCCAAGGGCCGCGTTGACGCCGATCAGGCGGAAATCGAGGGCGTAGCTCGCCGCGTCAAGCTCCATGCGTTTAGCGATGAGAGCGGTGAGGAAGCCGTGCAGTTTATCGGCCCAAGCCTGCGCGTTTGCGACGTAATGGGCATCACGCAGCACCGCGATGAGCGTGGTTTGAAAGCCTGCCGCGCGGGCCCCTTCCAGTTTTACCGTGTAGGGGCCGGGCACCCATTTAGAGCCGGTCGCACGAGTGCGGGTGGCGTCAAGCGCGGTGTATTTGGTTTGCGTCACGTCCAGATGCCCGCCCGGTTCATACAGGATGAACGGGTCGGAGTTCTCGTACAGCATATGGGCGGAAACGGAATGCGGCGTGCAGGTGGCCCCTGCCGCGAGGGGTTCAACCGTGAAACCTTCGCTATCAAAATCCACTTGGATGACGCCCGACGTGGGGTTGGTGGAACACAGCGCACCGCATTCGGCGATTTTGGCGCCGTGCCATGCAGCGCCCGCATGATCGCCGCGCATCAGGGGCAGGGCTGCGATAATGGCGGTGTCGGTGGTGCGGCCGGCGATGATGATATCAGCGCCAGTATTCAGGGCGGCTTGGATTTGCTCGGCACCGGCAAGAGCGACGATATTGGTCATTTGCGCCAAGGTTTCGGCGCTGATCTCGGGTGCAGGCGTCAGGGGTCGTATGCGGCCTGCGGCCAGTGCATCCGTGATGCGGGCCGCGGGTTGGCCCGAGTAGAGGCGGGCGATGCGCAAGCTTTGGCCAAGCTCGGACGCGATTTCCTGAGTAATGTCGAACATCCAATCAACGCAGGCATCCGCGCCACAGGTGCCTGCGGTGCCGATGACCAGCGGCACGCCAGCCTCGGCACGTGCCAACATCAATTCACGCCATTCCGATTTGGTGACAGAGCGTGCGTATTTGGATTGGCCCGCCCCCAGCGAGAAAGGCCCACTGTCGGTGGAGCCCCCGTCGATTGCGATGAGGTCAGGCTTGGCGGCCACACCGCGTGCCAAGGCAGCGCGGTCAAAGCCGAGGCAGAGGACACCGGAGGGGATGAGGACGCGGGTTGGCATATGAGAGCCCTTTGCGTTGAACTGATTTCGCCAGACAAGGTGAACGTGCCTTGTCTGGCGCATGTTTATATGGGTGAAACGCTACACGCTTTAATCTTCGTCCGTTGTAGGAAGCGGTGGTTTTTTCACGAACTGGCGCAGGAAGATCGGGGCGAGGAAGCCCAGAACCGCCGCAATCCAGAACCCGATAGCGATGGGCGAAGAGAAGAGATAGGCCCAATCGCCATCGGACAAGATCATCGCACGGCGCAGGTTATCTTCCATCGCGTTGCCCAGCAGGATACCTAGGATGATCGGCACAGTCGGGATGTCGATCTTGCGACAGACGTAGCCGAGCACGCCAAAGGCCACCATCAGCATCATGTCAAAGCTGGAACCGGTCAGGGAATAGATGCCGACAAAGGCGATCATGGTGACACCGGGCAGCAAGATGTAAGACGGCACCGACAGGATTTTGACGAAGACCTTAACCATAGGCACGTTCATAATCAGCAACATGACGTTGGCGATCAGTAGTGCTGCAATCAACGACCAGACCACATCTGGGCGCTCTGTAAACAACAGCGGGCCGGGTGTGATGTTCAGCGTCAGCAACAGCGCCAGCAAAACAGCGGTGGTACCGGAGCCGGGAACGCCGAGGGTCAGCATCGGGATGAGCGCGCCACCGGCGGCGGCGTTATTGCCAGCCTCGGGGGCGGCGACACCGCGCGGGTTGCCTTTGCCGAATGACTCTTTGTCTTTCGAGATCGCTTTTTCGCCCATATAGGCAAGGAACGACCCAAGCGACGCGCCTGCACCCGGCAGAATACCTGCGACAAAACCGATGCCCGAGCCGCGCAGCATAGCGCCCTTGGTATCGTTCAGCATCTTCCACGGGATCAGCACTTTGCCAAGTTTCACGCCGATCGCGCTGTTTTTGCCGTGGCTTTCAATAAAGTGGAACACCTCTGACACGGCGAACAGCCCGACGATGGCGACAAGGAAATCGATGCCATCAAACAGGTGCAGGTTGCCAAAGGTAAAGCGCTGCATGTTGGTGGTTTTATCAAGCCCGATCATCGCGATGCCAAGGCCGATACAGGCAGCCATCGCCGATTTGGCTTGGTTGTTGGAACCCACACCGCCAAGCGTACAAAACGCCAGCATATACAGGGCAAAATACTCGGCAGGGCCGAATTTAAACGCAACACGGGCCAGCCAAGGCGCCATGAGCATCAGACCGATGGTGGCCAAAAGCGCACCAACGAATGAGGCAACACCCGAAATAACCAGCGCATCGCCGGCTTTGCCTTGCTTCGCCATCGGGTAACCATCCAGCGTGGTCATCATCGCGGGTTCATCACCCGGAATGTTTAGCAAGATGGATGAAATCCGGCCGCCATACATTGCCCCGTAATAGACCGAAGTCAGCAGGACCAGCGCGGAGATCGCATCAAAGCCCATGGAGAATGATATCGGGATCAAGAGGGCCACGCCGTTCGATGGGCCAAGCCCCGGCAACGCGCCGATAATTGTGCCAACAAAGCAGCCGATAAGGGCCAGTACAAGGGTATAGGGCGACAATGCGATGGAAAACCCAAGCGCAAGATTGTGCAGCAGATCCATGAGGAAATCCTTAATGCAGGAGGCGGTCAGGCCTGTATAAGTCTTGGTCAGCGCTTGCACGCTGCAAACCGCGTTAGCCCATCAAAGCAGGCGGCAGGCCCTTAAGGCTAAGGCCAAGAACGAATTTGAACATCACATACAGCCCGACACCAAGGCCAAGGCCGGTAAGCACAGCCAATTGCGGCTTGGGGTTGATTTGATAGCTCAGGATCCCCGAAACGATGATCGTGGGCAGAATAAAGCCCAAAGGTTTGACCATCATCGCATAGGCAAACATCGCAACCAGCGCGATAGTAAGGTTCAGCAGCGTCGCGCCAATCGGCCATTCGACATCTGGGTCGGGCTTTAGCATCATCGCAAATGCGCACAGCATGGTTACGCCGCCAATCAGATACGGAAAGATGCGGGGGCCAACGGGGTCTGACATAAAGCTGGTACGAATGGTTGTCGCGCTGAGGATATACCCCAGCGCGACAATCATCATGACCAGACCAAAAATCCGGTCGCCACGCATTACTGGATAACCCCGATTTCTTTGGACAGGGTCACAGTGTCGGCAATCACGCCATCAACCCAAGACTGGAAGTCGCTGCCAACTTTGGTGAACGGCGCCAGACCGTTTTCGGCCATAGCCGTTTTCCACTGCTCGCTTTCTGCAACAGCTTTCAGGCGGGTGGCCCAAGTGTTGAACTCCTCGTCGGAAATGCCTTTGGGCACATAAACGCCGCGCCAGTTAACGGCGACCACGTCAAAGCCTTGCTCTTTGGCAGTTGGGATGTCTTCAAAACCGGGTACACGCTCTTCGGTCAATACGGCCAGAACGCGAACGTCGCCCGATTTGATGAAGCCCGTGATTTCCGACATGTCGCCGGTCATCGCTTGGGTAAAGCCACCAACGGTTTGGGTGATCGCATCTGCACCACCGTCAACGCCGATGTATTTGATTTTTGTGATGTCATCAAAGCCAGCAGCTTTCATGATTTGCAGTGGTTTCATGTGGTCAAAACCACCCACAGCCGAACCACCCGCAAAGGCAACCGAACCGGGATCAGCCTTGATCGCGGCAACCATTTCGCCAAGGTTTTGGAACGGGCTGTCTTTGGCCACAACGATAACGCCCGGATCAGCGCCGATCGCGCCAACAAAGCGCACTTGGTCGGCGGTCATGCCAGCATAGGCGTTTTGCGCCAAACGGGTGGTGGTTGCCGAAGAGGCTGCAACGATTACGTCAGCATCGGTATTATGGTCAGCGACAACAGACGAGAAGGCAACGCCACCGCCGCCGCCGTTCATGTTGGTCACTTGCATCGGTGCGTCGATCGCTTTGATCTCATACATGATGTTGGCGATTTGACGGCAAGTGAAATCCCAGCCGCCGCCAGGGTTTGCGGGTGCAATGCACTCGGTCGCAAACACGGAGGTTGTTGAGATGGCGGAAAGCAGAGCGCTGGTGCCCAGCACTTTGAACATAGTCATTTTCATTGGTGTCCTCCCAGACTTTATCATGCGTTGGGGGCCACGCTTGCGCTGGCCCTCTTGCATGGGTAACGATTAGCGCCAAAGCTGACACTAACCTGTCATGGGTAGGGGGAGTCAAAAGAAACGTGCGATTTTTACTGGTCGAAGATAGCGCCGAACTGGCGCAGTCGGTGCGCGATTTGCTGGCGTTGGATGGGCATGGGGTGGATTGGGCAGCCAGTCTAAGTGAGGCGCAGGACTGTTTGAATGCAGCAACCTATGACTTGATATTGCTGGATATTATGCTGCCAGATGGCGATGGGCGGCGGTTTTTACAGGCCCAACGCAGGGCGGGCCATGACACGCCGGTTATCGTGATGACGGCCCGCGCGGCGGTATCGGACCGCGTTGATGTGCTCGATAGTGGGGCGGATGATTATATTACCAAGCCGTTTGATTTTGCCGAGCTCGAGGCGCGTGTGCGGGCGGTTTTGCGCCGTCGGGGGGGGGCGGCGCAAACCGTGCGAATCTATGCCGACCTGTCGTTCAACCCGTTGACGGCCACCGTCACCATCAAAGGTGAGGCCCGCGATCTGCGCAATCGCGAGCTGCGGTTGTTTGAGGTGCTGCTGGCCGCCCCCGACCGGATTTTCAGCAAAGACCAACTGTGCGACCGGCTGTTTTCCTATGCCGAAAGCGTCAGTGATAACGCAATTGAGGTGTATGTCGGGCGCTTGCGCAAAAAGCTGGCCGGGTCGGCGGCGCGGATTGAGACAGTGCGCGGGCTGGGCTATCGGCTGACGACCGGATGAAGAGAATTTTGCCCAATGGCAGCTTGCGCGCCAAGCTGGTTGTGCAGCTATTGGTGGTGGCGGCGGTGTTGGCGGTGCTGCTGTATTTCACCGTTCGTACCACCGCCGACCGCGCGGCCGAGGCCACGCAAGATGCGATTTTGGGGGCGGCAACGACCTCGATTGCCGAACAGCTGCGCGCGACCGAGGACGGGATAGAGGTTGATCTGGCCTATGCTACCTTTTCGATGCTTGGGGCGATTGGCCAAGATAGGTTATTCTACCGCATTGATATTGGTGGGGAAACTGTGACGGGCTATGATGACTTGCCACTGCCTGCGGTACAGCCTGCGTCACTGGCCGCCGCGTTTTATACTGCCCCCTACCTTGATGCCGAGCTGCGGATCGCAGTGGTGGCGCGCAGTATGATTGTTGGCAAGGGGCCGGTGCCTGTGGTGGTGCTGGTGGGGCAAACGCGGCTGGGGCAGGCGGCGATTGCCGATAGTTTGGCCAACCGCGCCGCTCTTATCGGCCTTGGGTTTTTCTTGCTGGCGGTGCCCCTTAGTTTGCTGTCGGCGGGGTCGCTGTTTAACCCGATCAACCGTTTGGCCGAGGCGGTGGGGCGGCGCGGCCCGCGTGATCTGCGGCCCGTGCGCCACCCTTCGCCGCGCGAGTTGGCACCGCTGATCGGGGCGTTGAACGGGTTTGTGGCGCGGCTGCGGGGGGCACTGTCGCAGACCGAGACGTTCATTGCCGAGGCCGCGCATCACATCCGCACCCCACTGTCGACGGTGCGCACCGAGGCGGAAATTGCGCTGCGCCAGTCAAATGACGAAGGCACGCGGGTTCGGTTGCGGTCCATGATCCGAGGGGTCGAGGCCAGTGCGCGGTCGGCCAGCCAGTTGCTGGACCATGCGATGGTGCTGTACCGGTCGGACCAGCTGGAAAGCGTGGCGGTCGATCTGGCCAGCGTGGCGCACAGTGTGGCGCGGGCGTTTGAACCGACGGCCGAGCTAAAGGAGCTGGTGTTGTCCGTCGTTGGCGAAGGCCCGCTGATGACAACGGGCGACCCGTTGCTGGTGGAAAGTGCTTTGCGCAATCTGGTCGATAATGCGATCAAATATTCCGAGGCCGAAACCGAGGTGCGCATCGTGCTGTCGCGGGCCGAGGGCATGGCGGTGGTGCAGGTGTATGACCAAGGCCGCGGGCTGCAGGGCGTGCCTGTGGTACAGTTGACCGGTCGGTTCACGCGCGGGCAAAATGTGGGCGATGTTGTCGGCTCAGGCCTTGGGCTGACGATTGTGACCGAGGTGGCGGCAGCCCTTGGCGGGCGGTTTGAATTAACACAGATAGAGACGGGGGGCACATGCGCCAGCTTATTCTTGCCAGCGCTTTAGCGCTATGTGCCACAGTGCAATGTACTTCCGTTGGGCAGGCCTTTGAAATTGAGGATCAGCGGGTTTTTGGCACGGGGATTGGGGTTGAAATGTCGGTCCTCTCAACCACCGATACCGAGATTTTCGCGCCGCTGATTGATGCGTTTTTGGTGCAAAACCCCACGTTGCGGCTGCGCTATGTGGTTGCCTCCAGCCAAGAGGTGTACCGCGCGGTGCATGATGAAGGGGCTGCATTTGATTTGGTGATTTCGTCAGCGATGGATTTGCAGATGAAACTGGCCAATGACGGGTTTGCGGCGGGCTATGTGTCGGCTGCCGTTCTGGGCCTGCCGGATTGGGCGCGGTGGCGTGACCGCTTGTTCGGCTTTGCGCTGGAGCCGGTGGTGATGCTGGCATCACGCCGCGCCTTGCAAGGGCTAGAGGTGCCGCGCAGCAGGCGTGATCTGATCGATCTGTTGCGTGCCAACCCCGAACGGTTCAACGGGCGGATTGCGACCTATGACCCGCATGTCTCGGGGGCTGGTTATTTGTTTGCCACCCAAGATGCGCGCCAGACCGATGCGTTTTGGCGGCTGGCCGAGGTGATGGGCCGCCTGAATGCGCGTTTGTATTGCTGTTCCGGTGATATGATTGATGATCTGGAAAGTGGTGATCTGGCGCTGGCCTATAATGTGGTCGGCAGTTATGCGCAAACGCGGCTGCCCGCCGGATCAGACGCCAAACAGCCGGATATTGTGGTGATCGAACCCGAGGATTTTACCGTGGCTTTGTTGCGCACGGGTTTTGTGCCGGTGGGCGCGCTGCGGCCGCAACTGGGGGGCGCGTTGTTGGATTTCATGCTGGGCGCGCAGGGGCGGGCGTTGATTGACGGGGTGGCCGATTTGCCGCCGTTGGACCAAGCCGCGCTTGCCCCGCATGTGCGGCCGATCAGGCTGGATCCCGGTTTGTTGGTGTATCTAGACCGGATTAAACGCCGGAACTTTCTGGACGAATGGGATGCGGCGATGACGCAGCCCTAGAAAGATGACGCAGCCCTAGAAAATGGGCTAAGGGCGTTTGCGCCTTTGGCCCGCCATCAGGGCCGCGCCGATGATGAGGGCCGCTCCGACATAGATTCCGGTTGTCGGGATTTCACCGAAGATGAAGTAGCCGACCGAGACCGAGAGGATGAGCGAGGCATAGCCCAAGGGGGCAATCACGCCGGCCTCGGCCCAGTAATGGGCGCGCATAAAGCAAAACTGTGCCGTTTGGGAAAACAGGCCGATTGAGAGCAGGATGGGCCAGTGAGCGCCCGGCGCTTGCCAGTAAAGTGCGGCAGGGATAGCGGCCACCACGGCAAGGCCTGCGGTTTGCCAAACCATCTGGGCCAAGGGGTCCTCATGCCGCATCCGGCGCAGGATAATGACCGCGCCGGTGCCTGCAAAGACCGAGGCAAACAGCGCCGCGAGACCCGTGGCATAGGCAGGGCTAAGGCTGTTCGGGTCAACCGCAATCACCACGCCGACAAGGCCGATGCCGCCTGCAAGCCATTGTTTGGGCAAGATACGTTCGCGCAATATCAGGGCCGCGAGGGTCATCATCAGCAAGGGCCGCGTAAAATTGACGGTGGTAAACATGGCAAATGGCAGCTTGGCCACGCCGAAAAAACTGCCAGTCATGGCGATGGTCGACAGCCCCGTGCGTAACAGTTGCAGGCGTGGGTTGGTCAGGCGTTGGATGCCGCCCTTATAGAGAACAAAGGGGATGAGGACGGCAAGCCCCACCAGTGCGCGGATCAGCACGATCTGGATGGACGGCAGCGACACACCCAAGGATTTGACGATGGTCAACGCCCAGATGTTAAAGCTCATATCCATCAGCAGCCAGACCGCGCCGCGCAGGTTGTTGCGGGCGGGGCCTGTGTCGGGGGTTGTGTGGGGCGCCGTTAGGCGTGGAATGATGGCCATTTATTGCGGCTGGTCTGGGGGCGGATTGGTCAGGTTGGCCATCAGGCGGAAGGCTCCGGGGACCAATGCCTCCATCTGCAAATGCAGGATCAGGGCGCAATGGTGGTGCTGGCCCTTGCCAAAGCGGCCCGACAGCAATGCGCCTTGGTGCGGGGCTTCATCCGGGTCGGCCATTTGCAGCAGGGGCTGGTAGGCGGGTGCCCAGCTTTTGGCAAAATAGAGGCCGCGCTCTTTGACCCAGCCGTGCCAATCCTCGGGCGTGATTGTGTTGGGGGTGTTCAGCAGCGGATGATCGGGCAGCAGGGGGGTGACATGTGCCGCCTCATCCGTGACGCGGTAGCGCAGGCTGGGTTTGCCGATTTCCAGCAGCGCGGGGGCGGTGTGGGCTACATCCCAGTTATCCCAAGGTCGGTGATAGAGCGTAACCAGCGTGCCGCCGTTTTGCACCCATGCGTGGATGGCGGGCATAAACGCGGCCAGACTGGGCCGGAATCGCAGGGCGAATATGCCGATCACAAGGCTGTCGTACTCGGCCAAGCTTGGGGCGTTCAGGGCGGTATCGGGCAGGGTGGTGACATCGGCCCCCATCGCGCGCAGCCAGTGGTCGACGCGGTCATTTCCGCCGCCGATATAGGCGATGCGGGCATTCGGCAGCGCGACCTCGGCTACCCGCAGACGCAGGGTGGCGGGGGCAGAAAAGATCAGCGGGCCGGTATGGGGCTGGCTGATGCGGGTGGTGGTTTGGGCGGGCTGACCGCCCTTGGTAACGGGTAGCGTCAATAGGGTTTGCGTGGGGGCAAGTGCGGTGAGGGTTAGCCCGTCGCCGCTTGGGGTTTGGGTGAAGCCTTTGGCGGCGCTAAGGCTTGCGCCCTCGGATAAGCGTAGGGCGATTGGCTGCGGCGCAGCGGTGTTCAGAAAGGCGGTAGCCGGTTCAATCGTGGCTTGGATTGAGGGGAGGACGAGAAGTTGACGCTCGGGCGGGAGGGTTAGGCTCGTGGTTATGCCTTCGTAGGTTAGGGTGATTTTCACCGCGACGGGGCCTTGGGGGGCATGGGCGTTGTGGATCATCGGGAAGGGGTTAAAGGGCTGGGCGGTTTTCGGCAGGGTGATGCTGTCATCTGTGCCGTGCCAGCCTTTTGGCAGATGCCATTCAGCGTTGGTTTTGCACAGATGCGCGGGGGCGATCAGGGCCAGAGTTGCGCCGATGGTTTGGCCCGGTTCGGCGTGGTCGGTGGCCAAGCGTGCGGTAAGGCGCGCGCCTGAGGCAAGGTACGCCACGCGCGACAGTTGCTCGATAGTGCGATCAATGCGGTGCAGCGCGTAATGTTGATTGCGCTCAACACATTGCGCGCGGGCAGTGCGGGCGAGGGCAATGGCAAGGAAAGCGTGGTGCAAAGTGGCGGCGGGGTCTGGGTAGGTCGCCACACAAGCGGCAAGCTGCGCGTCAAGGTCGGCGGCACTGGCGTTGCCGGGCAGCAGATCGCAGTACGAATTGGGCAGGTTATCGGTGATTTTGGCCTTATTTCCGGCATGGTCGGGGCCGACAGTGCTGCGCACAAGGTGGAGCGGCCAGCCCTTTGGCTCAACCCCGCCGGTCCAGCGGCCCATGCCTTGGGTGGCATGGTATACGCGCGATTGCTGGCCGATCTCAGCCCATGTCCAACCCGAAGGGGGTTCATGCCCTGCGCCGGAGATGTGGACGGTGGCAGGGGGCGGGGGCAGATCATCATCATAGGCATCGCCCGCACCCGACCATGCGGGCAGGTACAGCTTGGCCACCTGCCACGGCGCGCCATCGGCCTCGAATGCGGGGTCGGCGGCGGCGTCCATCGCCTCATGTGCGGCTTGGGTCATGGCGCGGTGGTGACCGTGCTGGCCGGGGATGTCAAGGAACGTGGGGCACAGGATATCGGGGCGCTCAGCGCGGATCGCCTGCACCAGCATCCGCAGGGTATGGGCCTGGCCCCATTTGCCCAGCGTCTCCACGCCCGATTTCGAAAAGCCGAAATCGGTGATCGGGTCCTCTGGCGTGTCTGACATCCAATACATCGACAGGCCCAGCACATCTGCGGCCCCGTGCATTTCGGCTGTGCGCAGGGTGCCAAGGGCGGCGCCTGCCTCGCGCCCGATGTCGTTTTGGCCACCTTCGCCACGGGTCGAACAGACATAGGAAACGGACAGCCCATCACGATAGGTCAGCGCGGCGAGCATGCTGGAATGCTCATCATCCGGATGCGCGCCAGAGTTCATGAACCGCACCAGCCCGCGCAAGGGTTGCAACGCGCGCCACAGCATGAGGCCAGTGGGGTGGGTGGTCTGCAAGCGAATACGGGCGGCATCAGTCAGGGGCATGGGGTGTTTCCATTCGGTGGGCATCAAGGCGCGGGGTGACGGTGTTGTGGATGACAAGGGCGGCGGCACCAAGTGCTGCCGTAAACCGGCCCGAGGTGCCACGCTGTACGCGCGGGGTGGTACGATCTGCGCGGCTTGCGACCGAGCCAGAGGGCAGGTTTAGACGGGCTATCAGCGCATCAATCAGCGCATCGGGCAGCGCACCGCCCAGCACGGTGGATTGCGGATCGAACAGGTTTTCCAACATGCCAATTGCACGCGACAGGGCCTCGGCGGCGGTTTCCAGCCACTCGGTCAGGTAGGGGTTTTGGTCTGCCAACAGGCGCAGCAGGGTGGCATCGGTGCCAGAGGTGTCGGGCGTAAGGTGCCCCTTTGCGATCAGGTGGCGCTGCACTGACAGGCGGCTGACATATTGTTCCAGACACCCGTGATTGCCGCAATCACAGGCGCGGCCATTGGGGTGAATAATCACATGCCCCACTTCACCCGCATTGCCAAACGCTCCGCGCAAGGGCTGGCCTTGGGCCACAATTCCAAGCCCGAGGCCGGAGCCGAAATAGAGGAAAGCATAGGTGGGCAGACCTTGGGCCGCGCCTGACATGCCCTCGGCCAAGGCGGCGGCGGTGGCGTCTTTGTCGATATGGACGGGCAGGCCCAAAGCAGCCTCGGCCCGCGTGGGCAGGGTGGCGGGGTCCCAGCCGGGCAGGGTGGTGGCACCGGCCGCACTTAACCCTTCGACGCCAAAGGGGCCGGGAATCACCAGACCTGCGCCCAAAATGCGGGCTATGGGGCTGTTCGCTGCGGCCTGCCGTGCCAAAGCGGCCATTTGCGCCAGCACAAATTCCGGGTCGGTTTGGGGCAGCCGGATATGCTGGCTGGTCAAGGCTGTGCCGCCAAGATCGGTGAGCACCATCGTCAGCATATCTGGCCGCACCTCAAACCCCAAGGCGGCAGCGCCTGCGGGGTTAAAGGTGTAAACCACGGGCGGCTGACCGCGTGCCGCGGCCCTGCGCCCCGTACGCAAGACAAGACCCTCGGTTTCCAATTCGGCCATCAGGTTTGATACGGTTTGTGTTGAAAGCCCTGCGGCCTTGGCAATTTCGGCCCGCCCCGAATCGCGGGTCTGCAAATAGCCCAAAACCACGCGACGATTATGCGCTTTGGTCTTTTCGGCGTTTTTACCGGCGATTTGTTGGGGGTGAAACGACATTCATCAACCTTAACTCAAAACATTTGAATAAAATATTGATCTTTGTCACGAAGCCGTCAACACTTGGTTTCAGTTATGTGACCCACCCGATCGAAAAGGGGGGGATTCGAACCAAAAAACCGCCGCAAGTGCGGACAACATGGGAGTGACTACGAATGAAAGCATTCAAGACATTTACAATGGCGGCGGCGACCAGCCTTGCCGCGTTGATTGCGGCGGCCCCTGCACAGGCGGTTGAGATTGAATATTGGCAGTATATCTTTGACGCCCGCATCAAGGCGATGGACGTGCTGATCGACAATTTCCAAAAGGCTAACCCTGATATTACGGTCAAACAAAGCACCTTTCCCTATGCCGATTACCGCACCAAGGTTGCCGCCGCCATTCCGGCAGGCGAAGGGCCGGATGTGGTGCAGCTGTTTTACGGTTGGTTGAATGACTATGTGCAGGCCGACTTGATCCAGCCATTGCCTGCCGCGCAATTCCCTGCCGATAAGATCGAGGCCGAGTTTTTCCCGATGGTCCGCGCGATGAAAATCGACGGCAATTACATGGCGTTGCCAACGGCCGTGCGGTCTTTGGCCCTGTTCTATAACACGCGCATGTTCAAAGAGGCAGGCTATGACAAGCCACCAGCCAATTTGGATGAAATGGTCGCAATGGCTGAAAAGATGACGGCCAAGGACGGCGCTGGCAACATCACCGCCGAGGGTTTGACCAGCGGTATGACCGCGCAAGATCACCATTGGTGGCGTGAAGTGCTGCTGCGCCAGTTCGGCGGCGTGCCTTATTCGGACGACAATAAAACTGTGACCTATAACACCGAAGCCGGTGTAAAGGCGCTGCAGTTTTATGCCGACCTTGAGGGCAAATATGGCATCACCAAATCAACCTTTATGGATGAGCCGCAAGCCGCGTTCAAAGCAGGCCGTGCGGCGATGCACATTGACGGATCCTTCCGCATTGGCGCGCTCAAAGATACGCGCGGCCTTGATTGGGCCGTGGCCGAATTGCCAGCGGGGCCGGATGGAGCCAAGTCGAACTATGCCAGCTATTGGGTGAACGCGATCACGTCCAAGGCCAAGGATGAGAAGTACGAAGCCTCGGTCAAATTCATGGAATATATCACCTCGGATGAGGCGATGCAGATCTGGCTGGATACGGTTGGCGAATTGCCTGCAAAACCATCGGCTGCGATGACTGAGAAAAACCTTGCCGACCCAGTGTTCGGGCCGTTTGTGGCAGGTCTTGGTTATTCGCAAACAACTGTTTTCGCAGACGAATCTGGCCAGCGGCAAGTGTTGGTCGATGCGGTTAGCCGGATGTCCCTTGAGGGGCAATCGGCGGCTGATGCGCTGGCCGCTGCGGCGACGGCCGAGCAAGCCATCTTGGACGGCTATTACAAAAAGTAACCCTTCCTGACCTGCGGCCCGGGCGTTCCGGGCCGCATTTTTCGGGGCAACACAGGTTTGGGGCCAATGGCGTTTTATCGCAACCTTTCCATCCGCCAAAAACAGGTGGTATGGGCTTGGGGCTTTTTGGCCCTGCCTATTTTGTTTTACTGCGTGATCCGGTTTTATCCGACGCTGAACGCAATCATCCTTAGCTTTCAAAGCTGGAACCTGCTTGGCCCCCGTGAATGGGTCGGGTTAGAAAATTATGTCAAGCTGTGGCACGATCCGGTTTTCTGGAAAGCCTTTCGCAATACTTTTGTGTATCTGATCCTTGGCACGCCAATTTCCTTGGTGCTGAGTTTTGTGATTGCCTACCAGCTGGATAAAACGCGGCTGCTGCACAGCACGCTGCGGGCGCTGTATTTCCTGCCGTTCCTTACCTCAACCGTGGCGATGGCATGGGTGTGGCGCTGGTTTTATCAGCCGGTGCCGATTGGGCTGTTTAACAACTTTTTGGCGTCAATGGGCTTTGCGCAGATCGACTTTCTAAACTCGACTAGCAACGCGCTGCCATCGATTTTGTTGCCGGCCGTTTGGGCGGGTCTGGGCTTTCAGATCATCATTTTTATGGCCGGCCTGAGGGCGATCCCTACCAGCTATTATGAGGCGGCACGGATTGACGGCGTATCAAGCTGGACGATCATGTCCGAGATCACCTTGCCGCTGCTGAAGCCGACGATCGTGTTTTTGGTGGTGTTCTCCTCCATCGGATTCCTTCGGATTTTCGACCAAGTGTTCAACATGACCACCAACAACCCCGGCGGGCCTTTAGACAGCACCAAGCCGCTGGTTTTGATGATCTATCAAACCGCGTTTTCCAGTTTTGATATGGGCTATGCGGCGGCGCAAACTGTTGTTTTGTTTGCCATTTTACTAGTGGTCAGCTTGGTGCAATTGCGCGTGTTAAAGGAAAAGCCATGAATGAGGTAAAGGCAAGCGCCAACAGTTTGATGCAGGCGCGCACGGCCAAAGGCCCGCGTGACCCGTGGGCGGTGCTGCGCTGGACGCTGCTGGCGATGGGCGCGATTGTGATGGTGATGCCGATTGTCTACATGCTGTCGGCCAGCATCAAATATCCGTTTGAGATGTATGATTTGAACATCATCCCCAAAGAGCCGACGTTTGAAAACTATACCTATGTTCTGTCGGACGGGCGGTTTTTGCGCTGGTTTGGCAACTCATTCCTGATTGCCACGTTGACCACGATTTCGGCTGTGTTTTTTGATGCGTTGGTCGGCTATGCGCTGTGCAAGTTTAAGTTTCGTGGGCGCAATCTGGTGTTTATCGCCATTCTGTCGACGCTGATGATTCCGACCGAAATGTTGGTGATCCCGTGGTATCTGATGTCGAAAACCTTTGGCTGGCTGGATACCTATTGGGGCATCATGTTTCCCGGCGTGATGACGGCCTTTGGCACCTTCTTGATGAAGCAATTCTTTGAAACCGTGCCGGATGATTTTCTAGAGGCCGCGCGGATTGACGGGCTGAACGAGTTTCAGATTTGGTGGTCGGTGGCCTTGCCGCTGGTCACACCGGCGCTGTCGGCCTTGGCGATTTTCGTGTTTCTTGGCAACTGGACCGCGTTTCTATGGCCGCTGATCGTGACCAACAGCCAAGAGCTTTATACCCTACCTGTGGGCCTGACGACCTTTAGCGTCGAGCAAGCCGTGGAGTGGGAGCTGATTATGACAGGGGCCGCATTGGCCACAATTCCCACGCTGATCGTGTTTCTGCTGTTCCAGCGCTACATCATTCGCGGCGTGGCTATGGCGGGGCTAAAAGGATGACTGATACCACGAAATTCCCTGATCCGACCTACCGTGATACGGTGTTGGAACCGCTGTTTGACGCGGCCAAGCTGCACTATGCGGGGCCTGTGCGGGCGATCAACCGTGCGCATTTGGTGATGCTGGCCGAGGAAGGCATTTTGCCGCGCGATGTGGCGAGCAAAATTGCCCGCGCGCTGGTGGAAATTGACGCCGAGATTGACCTGACCAAACTGCGCTATACCGGCGAATATGAGGATTACTTTTTCCTTGTCGAGGCCGAGCTAAAGCGCCGTTTGGGACCGGATGTGGCAGGCGCTTTGCACACGGCGCGGTCACGCAATGACATGGACCACACGGTGTTCAAACTGGTGCTGCGCGACAAGGCAGATGCGCTGATGGAACAGGCGATGGTCCTAGCGCTTGATTTAATAAAAACCGCGCGGCGCGAACGGGATACGCTGATTGTGGCCTATACCCACGGCCAGCCGGCGCAGCCCACAACCTATGGCCATTATCTGGCGGCAGTGGTTGAGGTGTTTAACCGCGATGGTGAGCGGCTTTGCGCCGCGCGTGGCTTGCTGGATCATTGCCCGATGGGGGCGGCGGCGATCACAACCTCGGGCTTTGCGATCAACCGGCACCGCGTGGCCGAGTTGTTGGGTTTTGCCGAACCTTTGCGCAATTCCTATGGCTGCATCGCGGGGGTGGATTACGTCACGGGTCTGTATTCAGCGATGAAGCTGATGTTTTTGCACCTTGGGCGGGTGATCCAAGACATGCAGTTTTGGTCGGCGTTTGAGGTGGGGCAGCTTTATGTGCCCAATTCGATGGTGCAGATTTCGTCGATCATGCCGCAAAAGCGTAACCCTGTGCCGATTGAGCATTTGCGCCATTTGGCCAGTATGACGGTAGGGCGATGTGATGCGGTGGTGAACACAATGCACAACACGCCGTTCACCGATATGAATGATAGTGAGGGCGAGGTGCAGGTGGCAGGCTATGCCGCGTTTGACAGCGCAAGCCGTGTGCTCGCGCTCTTGGATGCACTGATACCAGCCTGTTCCATCAGGGCCGATCGCGTGGCCGCCAATATGGATGCAGCCTGTGTGACAGTGACCGAACTCGCAGATACTTTGGTGCGGTCTGAGGGTTTAAGCTTTCGTCAAGCGCATGAGATTGCAGCGAAAACCGCGCGAGATGTGATTGCGCGCGGCGTTCCTTTGCGCGATGGGTTCGCGGCCTTTCAACAGGCATTTACGGATGAGACGGGGCGCAAACCGGGCCTTGATGCCGCAGGGTTTGCGGTGGCCGTCAGTGCCGAGAACTTTGTCGCCGTACGCGACCGTTTCGGTGGGCCTGCCCCTGCGGCCATCGAAGACGCGTTAAACCATTATACCTACGAATTGGGCGAATGCGGCGAGATAAACCAGTTGCGCCGTGATCGGGCCGCGCGGGCCGCTGGTATGCTTGAAACCGCGTTTAACGCATTGCTGGTGGAGTAAGATATGGCAACGGTAAGTTTGCGGAACTTGACAAAGGCCTATGGCAAGACCGAGGTTTTGCACGGGTTGAACCTTGATATCGGTGACGGCGAGTTTGTGGTCTTCGTTGGCCCTTCGGGCTGTGGAAAATCCACGACTTTGCGGATGATTGCGGGCCTAGAGGACGTGTCGGGTGGCGAGATTTCGATTGGCGGGCAGGTGGTGAACCATCTGGAACCCAAAGACCGCGATATCGCGATGGTATTTCAGAACTATGCGATTTACCCGCATATGACGGTGCGCAAAAACATCGGTTTCGGGTTGCGCCGCGCCAAGATGCCCGCCGCTGATAAAGAGCGGCGGATCGAAGAGGTCGGGGCGATGTTGTCGATGACCGAGTATCTGGACCGCAAGCCCGCGCAGCTTTCTGGCGGGCAGCGCCAGCGGGTGGCGATTGGCCGTGCGATGGTGCGCGACCCTGCGGTGTTTTTGTTTGACGAGCCGCTGTCGAACCTCGACGCACAGCTGCGCAGCCAAATGCGGCTGGAAATTAAAAAGCTACATCAACGCGTTAACACAACGATCATTTTTGTGACCCATGATCAGGTTGAGGCAATGACGATGGCCGACCGAATCGTGATTATGAAGGATGGGCATATTCAACAAGTTGGCACGCCTGCTGAGGTGTTTCACAAGCCTGCGAATATCTTTGTCGCGCAGTTCATCGGCGCGCCGTCGATGAACCTTTTGCCGGGGCGCGCCCTTGGCCAAGGGGTTGAGGTGGCTGGACGTCAGATCGCGCGGGTTACAGGCGCGGCCGAAGGTACGGCTGTGACTGTTGGCATTCGGCCGGATGATCTGCACGTCACCGACGCGGCGGGCAGTTTTGAAGGGCGGATCACTGTATTAGAGCCTTTGGGTTCTGAGACGCTGGCCTATGTCGATATTGGCGGGTTTGAGGTTGTCGCGCGGGCAGATGGCCGCAATCCGCCTGCTTTGGGGGCTTTGGTGCAGTTGTCGGTGGCGCCTGAAAACCTGCATTTGTTTGGCTCGGACGGAAGGGCGATCCGATGATTCCCCCCGGCTCAGGCAAGCGGGTGCTGTGTACGGGGCGGCTCTATTGCGATGTGGTGATGTCGGGCCTGTCGGGCACGCCCGTTGCGGGGCAAGAGGTTTACGCCAGCTCTATGATCATGGCGGCAGGGGGCGGGGCCTATATTACGGCGGCCTATTTGGCGGCGATGGGGCGGGGGGTTGGTTTGGCCTCGGTCATTCCGGCAGAGCCGTTTGCCGGGAAAATCGCCGAGGAGCTGGCGGCATCAGGGATTGCGCTTGATGCCTGTGTCTATGCGCCCATCGGGGCCGATCCGCAGATCACGATTGCGATGATAACTGGGGGGGACCGCGCCTTTGTGACCCGCCGCAGCGGCCCTGCCATCCCCGATACGGTGCCCGCGCAAATCGCTAGCGGTCAGTATGCACATTTGCATATTGGCGAACTGGCAAGCCTTGCCGACATGCCGCAGGTGGTGGCGCTGGCCAAGGCTGCAGGGATGAGTATTTCTGTCGATTGCGCCTGGGATGCCGAAATTTTGGCGCGAGATGACTTGGTGAATCTGCTGCGGGGCGTGGATGTGTTTCTGCCGAACCGTGCCGAGGCTGAGGCCCTTGCGCGCCATGCCGCCGTGGCCGATTATGCCGGTTTGGTTGTGGTAAAAAACGGTCGTGACGGGGCCGAGGCACTGACCGGCGGCACCATCACCGCGCGGCCAGCCCTTAACGTTGATGTGGTAGACACGGTTGGCGCGGGCGATGCATTCAACGCGGGCTTTCTGGACAGTTGGTTAGAGGGTTGCGCGCTGCCCCAGTGCTTGGATGCGGGTGCCTATGTGGCAAGTGTGGCGCTGGCCCGCAGTGGTGGCGCGCGCGGGCTTGACCGCTTGGAGAAAGATCGTACCGCAGCCGAATAACCAAGGAATGACGGAAATTGTCATGTTATACAGGCTTTTCAAACAAGAATTTCGGTGTAATTGTTATGCAAGGCGCCGCAGGGATGCGGAATATTTCAACAAAGGAAGCATAAAATGACATTTAAATCATTGAACCTTATTCTGGCCACCACAGCCCTTGTCGGACTTGCCGCACCTGTTTTGGCGCAGGATAAAACAGGGCTGAACATGGATGAGGCGGCGAGCGGCCAACCAGGCGGCGTGGCGCAATACGATTTGGCGCAGGGGCTCTATACAATTGGACTGGCCAATAAGGACGCTTTGATGGCACTGACGGCGGCCAAACTTGCGGCGGGCGTTGAGATGACGGATGTTGTGCGCGAAGGCGAACAAAAGCTTGCCGATGGCGTCACCGAAGACGCCGATGTGGCCGATGCGCCTGCAGATGTGGCAATGATGCTGGCCTCGGCCCGTGAATTTGCGGCGGGAGATGAAGCCCTTTTGGGCCTGATTGACGATGTCGAAGCCGAGGGGGCGCGTGGCCGTATTGGCGGGGCGTCACGCCAAATGAGCCGTTTGCCTGCCGGCGCGATTGATGTTTGGCGGATCCCGTTCTACGGTAACTCTTATGCTGAAATCGGGGTCTCGGGCGATGGCGATGCGCCGCTTTCGGTGGTTGTGAGCGACGAGAACGGTAACCGCGTAAGCTGCCCCGCGCGGGTTTATGACAAGTTTTATTGCGATTTTGTGCCGCGCTGGAACGGGTATTTCAACGTCACCGTGGCCAACCAAGGCCGTAAGCGTAACAGCTATTATATTCTGACCAACTGATTGAAATAATATGATAAAGGCCCGGCAATCACTGCCGGGCCTTTTTTATTATTTACCGAATTTCCCGCGCAGGGCGTCGGCAAACGGGTTTGACGCTGCCGCAGATGTCGGCGTGGGTTTTGGCGCGCTTTGCATCTGTGCAGGTTTGGGCCGGGCATTGGCGGCCGATCTGTCGCTACTCCGCTCGCCCCGACGCTCGACCGCTTGTTCGCGTGCTTCACCGCTGTCTTTTTTCATCGTCAGGCCAATGCGTTTACGCGGCACATCCACCTCAACCACCCGCACTTTTACCACATCACCGGCTTTAACCACCTCATGCGGGTCGCTGACAAATTTGTCGGCCAATTGGCTGACATGGACAAGTCCGTCTTGGTGCACGCCGATATCAACAAAGGCGCCAAAGGCCGCTACGTTGGTCACCGTGCCTTCCAGCATCATGCCGGGTTTCAGGTCTTTGATGTCATCAACGCCATCGGCAAAGGTGGCGGTTTTGAACTCTGGTCTCGGGTCGCGGCCGGGCTTTTCCAGTTCCAACAGGATATCTTTGATCGTGGGCAGGCCGAAACGGTCATCGACAAAACTCATCGGGTCAAGCTGTGCAAGTTTGGGCGAGCCCATGACTTCGCGCAGATCACGGCCACAGGCCGCCACGATTTTGCGTGCAACATCATAGGCTTCTGGGTGAACTGAGGAGCTGTCGAGTGGCTCGGCGCCGCCAGAAATGCGCAAGAAACCTGCCGCCTGTTCGAAGACTTTCGGCCCAAGCCGCGCGACTTTCAACAGATCGCGGCGCTTGGCAAAGGGGCCATTGGCATCGCGGTGGGCAACAATTGCCTCGGCCAAACCGGGCCCGACGCCGGACACGCGGGCGAGTAGAGGGGCCGAGGCCGTGTTCAAATCAACGCCCACCGCGTTCACGGCGTCTTCGACAACCGCCTCAAGCGAGCGGCCCAAACGGTGTTGGTCAACGTCATGCTGGTATTGGCCGACGCCGATGGCCTTTGGTTCGATTTTCACAAGTTCTGCCAAGGGATCTTGCAATCTGCGGGCGATAGACACCGCGCCACGGATTGATACGTCCAAGTCCGGGAATTCCTTAGCGGCGAGTTCCGATGCGGAATAGACCGAGGCACCTGCCTCGGACACGATCACTTTGGTCGGTTTTTTGGCTGTCGCAGGCAAGACGGCCAGCAGGTCCGCCACCATCTTTTCGGTTTCGCGGCTGGCGGTGCCATTGCCGATGGCGATCAGCCCAACACCATGTTTGCCAATCATCTGCGCAAGGGTCACCTGTGCCCCGCGCAGGTCGTTTTTCGGCTGGAACGGGTAGACGGTGTCATGCGCCAGCAATTTGCCCGTAGGGTCAATCACGCAAACCTTAACGCCGGTCCGAATGCCCGGATCAAGGCCCATCGTGGCCTTGCCACCCGCAGGAGCCGCCAGCAGCAAGTCTTTTAAATTGCGGGCAAAAACGCGAATCGCTTCGGCTTCGGCGCGGTCGCGGACATCGCCCATCAGATCAAGCGTCAGGCTGGTTTTAAGCTTGATTCGCCATGCCCAAGCTGCAACTTCGCGCAGCCATTGGTCGCCTTTTCCGGTGCCGCTGGCCTGCAAAGACGCACCACACATAGCCTCACAGGGCGAGGCACCGCGCGGCGCGTCGGGGTCGATTTCAAGATCAAGGCTCAGAAAACCCTCATTCCGTCCGCGCAGCATGGCCAGAACGCGGTGCGATGGGGCCGAGTGCCACGGCTCGGAATGGGCGAAATAGTCGGAAAACTTGGCGCCTTCGGCTTCTTTGCCCGCAACAACTGTGGCGGCAAGGCGGCCCACCGATTTCATGTGATTGCGCAGCTTACCCAGCAGAGTCGCGTTTTCGGCCAGCCCTTCGGCGATGATATCGCGCGCGCCTTCTAATGCGGCCTTGGTATCGGCGACCTCGGCGTTCAGAAAATCTGCGGCAAGCGCCAAAGGGTCGGCATTGCGATCGGCCAAAATGCCCTCGGCCAGCGGGCCAAGACCGTTTTCGCGGGCGATCATCGCGCGGGTACGGCGCTTGGGTTTATAGGGCAGATAGATGTCTTCCAGCTCGGCCTTGGTGGTGGCACCTTTAAGGCTGGCGGTCAGATCATCAGTTAGTTTTCCTTGCTCGGTGATCGACGAAAGAATCGCCGCGCGGCGCGATTCGAGTTCGCGCAGGTATACGAGCCGCTCGGCCAAGTTGCGTAGCTGGGTGTCGTCCAGCCCGCCTGTCACCTCTTTGCGGTAGCGGGCGACAAAAGGAACAGTGGCGCCGCCATCCAAAAGATCAACGGCGGCAATGACTTGCCCAGGGTTTGCCCCAATTTCCGAGGCGATAAGACGGGCAATGCGGGCGGCGAGATCGGGGGTCATGGGAGCGGCTTCCTATTGGGAAACCGGACCATAACCAGCCCTTTCGCCGGGGCCAAGACCTTAGATGAAAGGAATCAGTGGCACACCGCCACCGCAGGCGGAAAGAAGCGTAAGAAGGCCGAGAGCGAGCAAGTATTTCATGGTAGAATCTCCAATGTTACGACGTTTAAACGCTAGCGTGTTGCCAAGCAGGTGCAAGACAAATTACGCCGAAACAACGGGGTAGGGGGGGATGGTACCACGTCCCCGGCTCGAACGGGGGACCTCTTGATCCACAATCAAAACTCACCCCCTAAAGTGCTCTAACAAATCAAGACACCATAATTGACAAATGCCTTTATAAAATTAGTCGTTTGCGAATTTGTTTGCCATTGTTATTAACACGGGGTAACGCTTCAAAAAGTGGAAATCCGTTACCCCGGTGTTACCCCGCGCCTAAATCAAGTGGTCAGCGAGACGGGGTAACAGATCATTTTGGCGATACAAAGGGTGGGAGTTTATCGTGGCGAAAGCATTGACGACGAAGGGCATAGAGGCACTCAAAGCGGATCCGGAAAAACGCCTCGAGATATCGGACGCGTCTTGCCGTGGCCTGTACATTGTGATCCAGCCGAGTGGGTCCAAGTCATGGGCGCTTCGGTATCGTGTTGCCAACAAGCCCGCCAAGCTTACCCTCGGGCGCTGGCCGTCAATGGGCCTTGGGGATGCACGGGCTGCGGCTGGGGTGGTTCTTGAGAGCATTGATCGAGGCAATGACCCTGCCGCGATGAAGCGGGCCGAGAAGGCAAAGTCCGTTGAGGCACCCGACCGGGACAGCGTGGGGGAGGTGATTAGGCTTTTCATGAAGCGCCACGCGTCGCGCAATCGTCGTGCCGATGACGTGATGGCCATGTTCACCCGTGAGATCATAGGGCCGTGGGGCGACCGGCCTATCCAGTCGATAACCAAGCGTGACGTTCTGGCAATCCTTGACGGCATTGTGGATCGCGGCAGCCCTGTGACCGCAAACCGGCTGCGCGCTCACATGAATACGCTTTTCAATTGGGCTAAGGGTCGCGACATCATCAAAGACAATCCATTGGACGGCATCAGGCCGCCAGCCCCCGAAAAGGCCCGCGACCGGGTGCTGACCGATGAGGAGGTCAAGCTCGTCTGGGGCGCGACCGGTGAAATGGGATACCCTTTCGGCCCGATGATCCGACTGCTGCTCTTGACGGGTGCGCGCCTTCGGGAGGTCGCGGAAATGCCGCGAGCAGAAATAAATCTGACTGGTGATGTCTGGACGTTGCCAGCGTCCCGTTCAAAGAACGGCGACGAGCATGTTGTCCCGCTTTCGCCCGAGGCGCAGGCGATCATTTCTGAAATTCCCAAAATTGGCCGGGGCAAGCTTTTGTTCACGACGACCGGCGAAACGCCGGTCAGTGGCTTTACACGGGCCAAGACCAAGCTCGTTAGCCTGATGACCGAGGCCGCGAACAGGAATGCGGCTGAAGGTGACGAGCCGGTTGTTATCCCGCAATTCACACTCCATGATCTGCGCCGCACGGCAGCAACTGGGATGGCCGCCTTGCGGTTTGCGCCGCATGTTGTCGAGGCCGTCCTGAACCATAAGTCCGGGACACGGCGCGGGATCGCCAGCGTTTACAACCGGCACGACCACCTTGACGAAAAACGGGAGGCCCTGACAGGCTGGGGGCGGTACGTCTTCGAATTGGTTAACGGAACTCCGACAAATGTGATTTCGCTCATTGCCGCAGGGTGCCGCGATGTTTGATCCTAACAATGAACAAGAAGCGCCTCCGCTCTTTGAAGCATCTTGCCATACTGCTGAGCTACTGAAAGGCGAACAAATTTGGGAAGATATTCGATTGAAGCTGGTCGCCGAAGCGCATCCTGCAAGCAGTCAAGTTTGGATGGTAAAACTATTCTATGAGGACCAAAAGCAGCAAGATATTGTACCCCACCTGATCGGTAATTATCTGCGCCTGCGCGAAATATCATTCGGGGCGAGTAAAATTGCTGATTTTACTGTTGGGGTAAAAAAGGCAAAAAAACTGACGTGGAAACTCGCGCTGGGAAATGGGTTAGATTTTGGTCGAATGGAAGATAGCGACCTCCAATCAGATCGTGGGCGAGAATTCCTTTCGGAAATTGAAACGCTGAGAGACCTCATGGAAGAAGCTCGGATTGCGCTAGTTGGCGCGGAAATGGTTGCAGACCGGCTTCGCAAACTTTCGCAGGGAGACAAGCGTATAGGGCTGGATGCGGCCCTATTGGGTCACCCACTTGAGACCATGGCCCGGCAGCTTGCTCAAATCTGGATAGGATGCGGCCTAACGTTAGACGGCGGGCGGAGTGGTGATGGGCTTGATGAGGTGATCGTTCGGATTGTCGAGAGCATTAGCGGACAAAAGGATCGCGGGCCACAAACATGGCTAAAAGAGCTGATGACTAAGTTACGAAAAAGTTGATCTGATAGTGTCAAGGGAAATTAGCGATGCCCAATTGGGTAGTGATTATTCGCTTATTAGCGGCGCTGGTTCCACTCCGCTAACACCGACAAACGAATTATAACGGAGCACCGAAACTAAATAGAAAGGTGATTGCCGTGGAAAATAAAAGGTTGATTGGCGCAAAGGACGTACGCACCCGCTTCGGAGTGACCGACATGTCCCTGTGGCGCTGGATTCGTGACGAGGAACTAAATTTCCCGCAACCGATATACATTCAGCGTCGCCGCTTCTGGGAAGCCGATGCGATTGAGGCATTTATTCAGAAACAGGCCAGCGTGGGGCAGGCCGCATGATGCTCCGGCCCTTGACCGATCGCCCCGCCGACGATTGTGCGGCGGGCGAGAAGCCTGACGCGTGGTCGAGACCGGCTGTTGCATCCGCGGGTGCGGCATGAGCGGGAAAGATTTTTACCTGATGCAGATCGAATGGACGCGGCAGGTCCGCAAAGATCGAAAAATGCCGGATAAGGCTGTCCGGATCGCCGACGCCATAGCGTTCGACTTCATGAACAAAGATGTCGGTGAAGCATGGCCGTCCATGGCAACACTTTGCGCTCACGTTGACGCGTCCGAACGAGCGGTGCGCCGCGTTCTCGACCAGCTGGTTCAAGGCGGCCATCTGGCCATCAAAAGCGGTGGCGGTCGTCGCCAGAGCAACCGCTACAAGTGGATATTGTCGGCTGGAAACTCCGGCAAAAATGCCGTGGTTTCTGGGGGCGAAACTCCGGCATCTGCGGAGGAGTTTACGAAGCCGAAGCGCAAGAGAAACTCCGGCACTTTTGGCGCGAAAACTACGGCAAATATGCCGGAGGAACCATTACAAGAGAACCACCTTAAAAAGCAGACCGGCGCGGGCGGCCCTGATGGCCGCAAAGCGCCGGGGTCAGGTTCTGTTGCCAAGGCTGAAGATAAAGGCGCGAGTGGCAAGGTTTTGGCTTCACAGAGCACTGCGTCCAATAGCGGGGAGGCCCCGTTAGACGGGGCCACCCCCGCTTATGCACCGGATGCTATTCAGGCCGCAAAGGATGCCGCCCATAAATGGCTTGCGTCTCAATATAATTTTGATGCGGGTCATGTCGATGATCTGATCGACGGCTTTGGCCCCGCCGGGTGTGCCGCCGCTCGCGACGACGCGGCGGCAGCACTGACCGAAGCTCTCTCAGGGCTTCCCCTCAATATAGCGGCGCAGAAGGTCGAAGTTTATTCACAAACCGCGCTGGAACTGTTGCGGGCCGTCCACGGTGGCTCAGATCTGCGTCGGGAGGTCTACGACATGGGCCGCGTCGTCATGAACCACATCGGGATGACGGGGGAGCGCCATGTCGGCTGAGGTCTATCAATACTCGAACCCTGAGCTATTCATGAGCTGGCCAAAACGCCGGGCGGAACCGGCGGAGGTCATCGCCTTGCCCGGAGTTGCCCCCGATCTGGATCACGGGCTGATCGAGGCCGTGCTTTCGCGCATCCAGAAAAAAGATGCCCGCGCTGAATACTGGCGCGATCACGTCGCCATACTTTTTGAGGTTATGGTCGAGCGCGGCTTGCCTGAGGCTGTGGCCGAAGCGGTGCTGCGCGATCATCTGATAAAGGTCCGCAAGATACACGCCGACCGCATGGCGATGCCTGAGCATCGCCGGACGGTCGAACGCTCGCCCATAAATTTCGACGCCCCGCCGCCGGTCGGGACCGAGATCGCCATAGGCGGGAAGGTGGCAAGGGTGGTGGCCGTCGAGCCGTATATTCGCAAGGACGGGGCCGAAACTCTGATTATCAGGTGGGATATCGAGGGTCGGAAAGCGACATCCGGATTGCGCGCTAAGAGCGTTATTTGGGAGACACAGGATGTGTGATTACATCAACGCCGAGGCCCGCCGGAAGCTGATCGAATGGGCTGCGGTGTGCCCTGACCCTGATGTCCGGGCAGACGGGCAGCGATTGGAGGAGGCTTTGACAGAACAGCCTGTGCGCGCCCCACAGGGGCCGCACAAGCCGGTCAGCCCCGACGACCGGCCCGGCAGCCATGCCGTGCCGCCCCTCGATTTAAACGTCATCCATCGGTCAGACGCCCCCTCGCTGATCGGCGCGGCGGGTGATCCTGAGCGCGAATGGCGGGTGCAGGGCCGCGCCTTGGCCGCGATCTGGCAGAATGACACGCCCGTGCGTCTGGGGAATTTGAACGCCGACGATGCGCTCGATTTATATCTCGCTGTCTCGGAGTTTGCCGCCGTTTACAATCGGGATCGGCGCGTCGTCGCTTACGCGGAAAAGATGATCTCGGCGGGCGAGGCAATCCGCGAGGCGCGTAAAACGCCCGGAAGCGATCGGTCGGAGCCGCTCGGCAGGCTGATCGATGTTCAGCCCCCTAGCACCGCCACGGCGGGGCCGCGCATTGCCCGTCGAAAGCGTGACGACCTGCTGCGGCATGTTCGAGGCGAGGTGGCCGATTGGGCAGCGATGAGCGACCATGCCGCCGCTGCGGCGATGATTGCGAGGTTTAAGAGGTACGAGGCTGGGGCATGGCAGGTCGATAGGCGCGAGCGCGAAACAGCACCCGCGCCGGAACCTCAGGCAACTTTTTGGCGGCTGAAACGGCTTCCTATCAAAACTCAGATGCTCGAAACCACCGGGCTCGTAAAGGTTCTGCGGGGCAAGGCGTGAAAATCGTCCTCGGTCTATCGCGGCAGTAAACCGAGATCCTTCTGGGCTACCTTTGTTTCATCGAACAGAGAGGCACCCGATGACCACCCAAGTCCAATACGATCCCGCCCGATTGACCGCGTTGGCAGGAATTGCCCGAAAGGCCAACTCCGCCCGCAGCGGGATGAACGACGAATTGCACGATCAGCGTGACGCGCGCCGCGACCTGCAGGCCCGCATCAATCGCGTCCGCCAAATGACCATCACGGGCGACGCCGCAGCGGCCCAGAGCAGCGCCGAGGAGGCCAAACGACTGGAGGCGGAACTGGCCGACCTGAACGCCGAAATCACAGTGCGTGAGGTAGAGCTCGACGAGGTGGCCGAGGCCGCCGCGTCGGCCCGCGCCAACCTCAAATCGGCGCTGAAATTTGCAAAGAGCGAGGGCTTGAGCATTCCAACGGCTCTGGCCGAGGAGGCCCAGAATGCTTGAGCTGTTTAAATCGCTGACCAAAACCAAGGCGGCAGCCATGGGCCTTCATGACCTTTTGGACCAAAGCCGCGAGGCCACGGCGGAGGCGAAAGCGCGTCTCGAAGCCATCGAAGCCGCCCCGCAGGATCTTGAAGCGGCCCTTGCCAATTTTGACGATTGGCTGGACCGCGCGGCCACGTCCGCCGTTGACCGGCTGGGGGTCGGTTATGCTCTTGATCCCGCATGGCGTGGCCCCGAGCTGCCAATCCAGCACACGGGTGCGGGCCGTGACGCAACGAATGCGGTGGAAATCTTGCTCGGCCTTGTGGCTCTAATCGGTAGCGAGACCTTGCGCAAAGTCGTGAAGGGGCAGCTCGAGGACCGCCTAGGGGGCGAGACCGGCATGACCGCAAGCACTCGCGTCAAGCGCGCTGCAGAGGCACAGGCGGAAATTTTGCAGGCAGAACTGGTCGAGGAAAAAATCGTCCGCACTATGGAGGCCGCTGGCGTTACCGTTTCGCGTCGCCCTGATGCTGATCCGCGCGCCCTGCTGGCGTCGTCGGACAGCCTGCCAAGCTAATTGCATCGGGGGCAAGGCTATTGGTGGTCTGCAATTCCCGCGCTGTACAGCAGGCGATACCACTTCGTCGCCGAAGCGGGGATGTCCCTGAAAGGCCCCCAGCGCTGTTGCGCTGGCGCGGGCCGCACCTCCCAGCCCTGATGTCGAACGGGCTGGGAGGTGCCAACCATCGCCGCACGGACCGCAGGAGGAGCAGGGGGGGGGCCTTAGGAACCCTATTCCCGGCGGCCACGGGCGGCAATCCTTTGGCCCGGCTTCTTTGGTTGTTCCGCCCGCGAGGATTTGCGGTTGGGTAGTTTTCGAAATCACACGAACAGGAAAAAATCTATGAAAAAGCACACAGAATACAGCCCGGCGGTCGAAGCGCTGCTCAAGCGCGCCGCCGACCAACTCATGCCGAAACCACAAGCAACCAAAAAGGAAGATCGCGATGACGATTGACATGAGTCAAGCCGCACAAACCCGCCGCCAGATCGAGGCTGACGCCCGTCTCGCCCGTCTGGGCGCAACAGGCGAGGCCCGCACCGCTGCCCGCAAACGCGTCATGTCGGAGATCGAGGGCGAGGAGCTGGCAACCGCAAATGCCGAGGCTGCAAAGGCGGAAGCAACGACAGAGCGCCAGCGCATTGCCGCCGTCGTCCGGGCCGGGCGCGACCGTGATCGCGGTCAGCAGGCGTTGCGCGCAGCCCTACTGGCCCCAATCGGTGCCGAGGCGGCAGCAGGACTTATCGCGGCCTTGCCAACCGACGGCACCGCCAGCGCCGATGCAGTAGCCGTTCCGGGCTTTGCTTCCTTCGGCACCCCTGCGGCTCAGGCTGAGCGTCGGCGCATCGCAAGCGCTTTTGCGCATCCCGGCGCTCAAGGTCGCTTCGCCGCTGTGTGCGCTATGATCCTTGACGGTGACGCGAGCCTAACCGCCGAACAGATCGCGCCCTTGCTCGCGACGATGCCGACAGGGCCGGTTGCCCGCACACCCGGCCCCGGCGCTCGTGCGGCTGGTCTAGCTGAGTTCGGCGGCGAGGCCGCTCCGGCCCGGTCAAAAAGCGAAACCGCTGCGGCAGGTTGGAAACGGGCGGCGGCGGAGGCGAACCGGCTGATTGGCGCAGGCACGACCGCTGCCGCAGGCGGTGCGGGGCAAGCTGGGCCGTTGGCGTCGAGCGATCAGTATTTCGGCATGACGCCCGAAGGCCGCGCTGCCGCCGAGGCACTTCGGCGAGCGCGGGGCTAACCATGGACGCCCGCCCGAATGAAATCGCGACCAGCACCGCCGCCACGCTGATCGGGGTCAGCTATGAAATGATCCGCCGCCTCGTTAAAGCAGGGAACATTCCATCGCATCGGCGGGGCCTGACAACGGTCGATGGTGCGGTCCAAGGTTACGCGGAGTTCCTACGCGAGGACGCGAGGCGGGCCGAAGCCAACGCCTCTGCGGTCAGGGCGCACAACGCCAAGGCCGCCACAGTCGCGGCGGCGAACTCGCGCCGCCGCGCTGGTCTGGTCGATGCCGAGGAGATTGAAATTGTCCTGACCGCGCTGGCCGGGATCGCGACCGCCCGACTGGCCGGTCTTGATCTTGCCGGGCGTGTTTCTCCTCAAACCGCAAAGCAGGTTGCAGCCGAGGTCAAGGCCACAGCTTGTGACTTCGCTTCGGCCCACGCCCACGCCGTTGCGCTTTTGAAGGGGGAGAAACCCGATGACGAATGACGCCAGACCATCGGAAACGATGATATCCGTGGCGGCCTTGCGCGCCCTGTGTGGGGCCAAGCCCGGCGAAATCGAGGCACTGATCCGGTCGCGCACTCTGATTGCGCGCGCCAGTAAGGTGTCGCTTGTCGCGGGCGTGCGCGCCTATCTGGACGCCATCCGCGCCACGGCCAAATCGGCCAGCCTCGCGGCTGCGCAGGATGCCGCAAGATCCGCCCGTGCCGACGCTGCCGAGCTTGCTCTTGCTGTAGACGCCCGCCGCCTTGTCTCGGTCGAGGACGCCGAGCATGCGATTTCGCTGCTGTGCGGGGCCGTGATGTCACGGACCTTCACGATACCGGCCCGCGCCACCCGCGATGTCCGCGAGCGCCGGATAATTGAGGATGCGATCCGGGAAACACAAGGCGAGATCGCGCGGGCAGTCCCGCAAATCGACCTCAGCGAGAAGCCAACGCCCGCGAAGCGGAGGGCACGAAAATGACAGCAGCGCCGTCCGATCCAATCATCAGCAAGGCTGACATTTGCGCCGAACTGGGCATCTCGCCCGGCGATTGGCAGAAGTGGCGAAAGGCGGGATACCTTCCCCCAGCGTCTGGCCGGGGCAATAGCACCCTTCTCGCGGCCATGCGTGGCATCATCGCTGCCGTGCGAGCTGAGGCCGAGGCTGTGACGCCATACGCCGCCGCGCCTGTTGGGGTGCCGCCGGGCGCTGTGCTGATCGCCGACGCCGAGGGAATGGTGGCGGAGGTTGTCGCGGCCTATGACCGCGCTTTAGCCGAAGCTCTAACCGCGATTGAAGTCGAGATCAGCGCCCTTCACCGCCCGCCTGTCGCACCGGAAAAGGCCAAGCGATGCCGGGCCGCAGAAGGAGCGCGCACCGAGCTCTACGCCGTGAGGCGACGCGCAGCGGGCTTTGGCCGTAATGCGGTGGCCCTTGCCGCGAGGTGGGCCGAGCAATGACACAGGTCAGCAAATCACCAGCCGTTGCGCTTTTGGATCGGCCGATCCCGCCCGAGGTGGCGGCCCAGCTCCTCGGCGTTGATCGCGCGCTCTTTGACGGCCAAGGCAAGCTTACCCTGCGCATTGCCTTCCGCCTTGCCTTGCGACCCGCCCTTGAGGCGCGCCACGCATCACGCGGCGCACGGCGGGCCGTCATGCGGCGCGATATGACGGCTGCGAAGGCCGAGGCACAGGCGGTCAGCGCCACGGCGCTGGCCTTGGCCCTCGCTGTCACGGCCCGCCAGATCGAAGGCGACGTGACCGAGGTGGCCGACAGGCTGGCCGCAATGGACCCGAAGGCGGCGGCCAAGCTCCGAAAGGCCGCGCAGGCAGCATCAAGGGCGGCAAGGCCCTGAAACGCCCCCATGCGCAGCCACAGGCGCGCAGGGGGAGGTCTGGTAGCCCTACCAATCTGAAAAGGGGACGAAGCGGCCCCCTGCGCCAGAGCGAGGGGCTTCGGGGCTACAGTCGGAAGTCGGCTTCCTCATAAAATGCAAATGGCGTGATCCAGCGAACGCCGAAGTCCTCGCAGACGTTCGGCACCTTGCGGTTGGCCCTGATCTTCGACGCGGCGTGTGTCTCTTTGGTGACTACCGTTCGGCCCAGCTTCGCCCATCCGTAGGCAACAAGGAATGGGTCTTTTCCGATCTTTGCCATTTCGGCATCGTTTAAGTCTGGCCCATATCCCTCATTCACCACACGGCGTAGCAGACCAATATCAACAGCCTCGTTCAGCCGCAGCGCGGCCTTCGCATCCGCTCCCTTGAGCCAATCCGAAACCCCGTCGCTGCCCGCCGTGATCTCGTCGGCAATCTCGTTGGGGATTTTCACCACTCCAGCGTTTCCTTGCACGATTAGCCAATCCCAAAATTGGGGCAAACGCCTGATCGGGTAATAGGTGGCGTTGGCCGTTATTAGGCTGTTGGCGTCGAGCAGATACATACCAGATCGTTACCCCTGCACCCTGCGAGGGCCGCCGAGGCCATGAACCCCGGCTAGTAGCCCTTCGACCGCGCCGGGCTTGACGCCGAAAACCTTGGCCGCTGTGGTGTGGGTTAGCACGTCTGCCCGCAAGCCCCGCCCGACGAATTTCAAGAGCGCATCCCCGATGCGGTGTCTGCGCACGATGTAATAGCTCGGGCCGCTATCGGCCCCCTTTGCCTTGTCCTTCTCGCGTTGCCGATGTAGCCGCCAGCGGTCCTGAAACATTCGCACGGCTTCGCTATAGGCTTGCTCGTCGGCCTTCCCAATGCGCCAGAGCCGGTAAGCCGCCATGGCGGAACTGACTTTCCATTCGGCAGAAAGCTGCTCGGCGCGAGCCATAAGCTCCGTTGCATTTCTTGTACGCTCCACCGCCGCGAGGGCGTGGGCTGGCAACAGCACTTCGCCCGCAACGTCATTGCAGAAACGTTCGACACGCGCGAGGGTGGTGCGCGGCTGGACCGTGCTGGGCGCTCCGCTGACGCCCGTGCTTCCGACAAACAAATGCGCAAGCTCATGGATCAGGGTAAAGGACCAAGCCGCCTTTGCATCCTGATCATTTATGACGATCATAGGGGCGAGGTTATCGGCCACGGCAAAGCCCCGGAACACTCGGGCGGAGATCGCTGTGCGGTAGTTGCCCAGATCGCCTATTAGGACGACAAACACCCCGAGCGCCTCGGTGCGGCGGCGCAGCTCTGTGAACAGATCCTCAGGCTTCGCCATACCTCGGCGCAGCTCTTTGTCGCCTTCGATGCCGAGGGCTTCTTTGATCTGCCCGGCGGCTTGCAGGACGGGCGTAGTAATGGGAAGGGAGCCGATGAACGCGCGGGGCTGGGCGTCATCGTTGTCGGCCATCAGGTCGCGCAAGATCGCATGCCGCGCCCGCACGTCTCGAACAAGCGCGTCCAGCCGCGCGGCCTCATCCGTCGCAACCGGCGTCGTCATTGTGCGAAAGTCCTCACCCCGGTCAGCCGGGCGTGGTGGTTCTGGCATGTAAAGCGAAAGCAGGGGGCGGTGGTAAGCTCCCGCCATCTTGGCAAGCTGGGCCAACGTGGGCGGCCTCTCGCCCTTCTCGATGGCTTCCAGCTTCTCTTCCGCACTGGCCCGCTCGCCAGAAGACAAGCCGAGTTTGTGCGCGGCCTCCTCAATGGAAAGCCCCGCCGTGGTGCGCGCCCATTCAAGGACCGCAGGATTGATGCCCTCAACGCTCACGTTATTCGTCCAATATTAGCGCGCTTTGCGCGCAGCCCAATCAAATTCCCTGTCAGCATGACTACGAGCAGAACCTAGTGCAACTTGTCAATCAAATAAGAAGCCGCCCCTAATTCACTACCGGGTCTCATGATGTACATTTAGGCCATTTTGTTGTCATATTAAGGCCCAGTATAACATAATTCACAGGTCAGGGCCTTTGGCGCGCCGCCTTTTGCGTCATGATTTATAAAATTATTTAGTTGGAGTTTCGATAGCGGGGGTGGACGAGCTCTCCGGCGTTGACGGGACGCGGGCCAAGGGCGGGCCAATGTCAGCCGGTCGGTCATACTGGTCGGCGAGCAAGGGCCGGAGGTCGTAATGCCCAGCAAAGGCGGCTACGTCCACCCGAACGGCAGCGCGCCGGGCGGCGGCGGTGCGGGCGCGGTGAAGGTCCACCAGTCGATCTCGTTCAACGTCATGGGAGGCGACCCAGAAGGCATATACCAGCGCATCAAGACGCGGCTGGCCGCCGATGCCGGCGCGCTGCTGAGCGGCGCTCACGCTGATGTTGGCTTCGTGCCGGGCTGAGTTGACGGGAAAGGGGCGGCCTTATGGTCGCCCCTCGATCCGCGCAGGCTTCCAAATGTCGCCGTACAGCGGCCTTGTAGCGTTTTGGCTACCCAACCTATAAAATCGCGAAACGGCCCTTTATGGGGCGGCACGTCGCGCCTTTTGGCCTTTTCCGGAGCGGGTTGTCGGTGCCTTCGGTCGGCGGCGCGGCACTCAACGCATGAGGCGGGTGAAATCCATGGACTAAATGACCAGACGCGGGCGGGCAGTATCGGGGCGATGAATGGACCGCCGCAGATTTTGCAGTTCACGCGCGGGTTGCCAAACCTCAGACGTTGATTAGGTGCGCGACAGTAATGACCTGGGACCGCTGCTTGGAGGGCCGAGGTGCATAGGGGCAGGGGCTTCAGGCCCCAGCCCCTTACCACCCGAAGCGCAGTGTAAATTCTTCAAACTCACCCCGGTTTGCTTGTCCAAGGTAAGAATCCCTATAGTATATAATTATTAACCTATACGCGTGTGCGCGCGCGGGAAACGTCCGATCCCCTGTTGAGCGCCCTGATTGCCCAGAAAAGGAGCTGCCCGTGACGAACTCCCTTGCCCTAGAATACGGCCCTAAAAACTCAATCCGCGTCGCCCCTGATGGCGCTTGGTCTCAGCCCGCCGGGAGGTATGGCCGTGGCGGCGTCCTTCCTCGCTTCGCGCGCAATTTGATCGCAGCAGGCTATGACCCGGTCACCCCGATCAGCGTCACGAGCAATGGCACTCCGGTCTGGAAGCGGCCCGGCACCCTTAGTCATTGGGCCGGGCTGACGGTCCAAGAGCCAGACGACTGTGGCCTCCGTATCCGCCGCCATGTGCCTAGGCCTGCCGGTTCTTTTGCCAGCCGGAGCGCCAATCTTGCCGCTTGATGGCCGGGCGATGGCCGGAAGCCTGAACTCCGGACGCGGATCATCGCAGCAATCGGCCAGCGCCGTACTTGCTTGGGCGGCGGCTGAGATGGCCGACTTGACTGGCCCGCCTCCGGCCCCATACGAAGGCTGGACGCCCGATCTAGTTAGCCAAGCGATGCTTGACGCGATCCGCTGGGTTCGCCGCCAAGGGGGCAGCGCTGGCCCGCGCGGGATGCGGTCGGCCATGCCCGACTATGTGCCGACGTTCGAGGAGCTTTTGGAAGACTTCGGCATCCCCGAGCGGGCGGATGATGAACCGGAGCGCGCGCTTGAGATCCCGCCGACCCCGGCGCAAGTATCGCGGCACCTTGCGGTTCTCGAATGGCCTGCGGATTACCTCTGCCCCGCAAATGTCGGGTCGGCCCGCATGCTTGGCCTCTGGGCGGCCTGCAAAGTAACCCGCAGGCCATTTGCCGAGGCGGTCAAAGGTCGGCGCGTGGCTCGTGGCGCAGCCTATGCGCTGCGCGACCGGGGCTTGTCGATCATATCACAGGGCCTTGAATGGGACGGAGTGCCGGTTGTCGTCGTGGAAAGATGCGCGGGGCGCTGATCGCCCCCGCAATAGCCTGAAAGACGCGGCAGCCGCGCCACCACAGGGCCAACTACACCCTTTCGGCTACCCATGCCCGCCGAAAACCAAAGAAGGCCTTCCGGTGGCGCGCGCCTCCACCCTTGCCTCGCGCCGCATCCTTGGCCGCAGGGGAGAGGCTCGCGATCTTGGTGGCGCAGCCTATGCGTTGCGGGATCGGGGCCTCTCGATCATCGGTCAAGGGTTGGAGCGCGACGGTGTGAAAACTGACATCGTTTGCCGCAGTCGCCTTTTCCATAAATGTGACATGACGCCATCTCGATATTTGTTTACTTAATGCCTTATATTTTAACCTGTGATATGGCATATGCATGTCCTGATTGGTGATATGGTGACCCGCTCTTGGGTGAGGGAAAAGAAATGACTGTTTTCGATGTTGCAACATACATCCTTCGCGCTCGCGGTGAAATGAGCGCGATGAAGCTGCAAAAGCTTGTGTACTATTCGCAATGCTGGTCGCTCGTCTGGGATGAGCGTCAGCTATTCAATAGTCGGATAGAAGCTTGGGCCAACGGACCTGTTTGCCCAGCATTGTACGAGAAGCATAGGGGCAATTTTCGAGTGTCAGAAGGCATCATTGGCGGCGAACCAGATGCGTTAGACGACGATGCACGAGAGACGGTGGATTCTGTTCTAAAATATTATGGCGACAAGACCGCACAATGGCTAAGCGACCTTACACACTCAGAAGCTCCATGGAAAGATGCCCGAGATGGGCTTTCTGCCGGTGAGCGGAGCAACCACCCAATACCTGTAGCTGCGATGGCGGAATACTACGGAAGCCTTTAATGGCAAGGTCAAAGAAAAAAGGACCTGTCGCGAATATCAGTCCTTTAGGTCAGAAACAGCCTAGAATTGCATCATCGCCCCCGTCTTTCCGTGGCGGTGTTATATCGTGGCGTTTCAACGCCGCAGACAGAAATGGCCCTTTCTCATGGCTAAGTCTAAGCGATGGGGCTGAGTTTATGGCGGTGCTGCGAACCCTTTCAGATCTTGAAACCATGTGTGAGGCAGATCAACAGGCTGGAGGATGCCATTTCATCACCATCGATAAGTTATCGAAATCCGCGAAAGACCGGCTGTCAGAACTTCTACTGGATGATCTAGATGAGTTGTATTCTATTCGGTTAACTGGGCGCGGGAGAGTTTTTTGCGTTCACCGTCCTCAGTATATGCGCGTCTTGTGGTTTGACCCGGACCATCAAGTTTGCCCTGCAAAACTCAAGCACACGTAAAGACAGTTTGCGGCTTCTGTCTGTAACCCACTTTGCCCTCGCTTCAGGGCCAAGGGCCGCGATCCTTGTGGCGCGGCGGAGGTTGCCCTCCGAAACGCCGAGGTCGCGAGAAGCCAGCTTGATGCCGCCCATATTGCCACGGCCTCCCTTAGAAACCGCGCCAAGTTGGCGCGGTTTGTTCGGTGTCCGATCTACCGTGATCCGCACCCACTTCGCCAGCAGCTCGGCCCGCTCGATCTCGCCGAGGTCGCGGCGGTGCAGGTTCTCGACGATTCTGTTCAGATCGGGCGTGTTGCCGCCGTCGGGGAGAATCACTGACAGAATCTCGTGTCCTCCTTGCAGAAGGTTTAAACGGGCAGGAATATGGGGGTGGGAGAATCGTTACCCAGCGCAAATGTTACCCGTGCCGTTACCCCAAAACAATAATGCCTCGCTTTTGGCGAGGCATTTATCGTCTAAGTCTTTGTTTTTTTATGGTACCACGTCCCCGGCTCGAACGGGGGACCTCTTGATCCACAATCAAGCGCTCTAACCTACTGAGCTAACGCGGCACTGGGGGCGATTTAGACCGGGTTCGCGGTGAATGCAATACCCTTTGGGACGCTTGTAAGGGGGGACGGTTCAGTTTATGCGGGAAAAAACCAAATTGGTCAGAGGATTGGGTCATGGGTATTGATAAACAGAGCGAAGTTGCGGCCAATTTACAGATTGGGCCGACAAGCTTGGGCATGGTGCGATTGTATGTTGAAGGTGACGGCGTAGATTTGCCGTTGGACTTTGACCCCGAGGAAGCCGAAGAGATTGCCGAAGAGCTGCGTGCAGCAGCGGCGGCAGCGCGGGCGATGACCGATGGTGGCGGCAAGAAGAAGCGTTGAGCGCAGCTGGGCTACGGCCTGATTTGCGGTTGAAGGCGGATGCCCTCGGCGAGGGTATTTGATGAATAAAGTGTAGGCGCGCGCTTTTGGGGGGCCTATTGGGGCTGAATCCGTAGGGTTTGGTTTGGCCTAGGGTTTCGCACGGCTTGTAAGCGTTGCGCGGCGGTGCGGGCAAAAATTTGGGTAACGGACTTGCGCCGCCCACCTGCCAGTTTTGCCTCGGGTGGCATGCGGATAATCTCGGCGTCATAACCGTCGGCAAAGAGTAGGCCGGTGCCATCGGGCAGCAATTCGGTGGGGAAATCGGTGTGAACCGCCCAAAAGAACCTATCGCACCACTGCAAATAGTTGTGCCATTTTTGATCTGTAAGGTAATCGGTCCGAGACGATTTGCATTCGATCACCCAAATCTCGCCTTTTGGCCCTAGTGCCATGACGTCGACACGCAGGCCGGGGGCGGGGACCAGTTCCTCAATGCAAGCAAAGCCGCGCGATTGCAGGTGGCGGCAGGTGCCGCGCGCCAGTTTTTGGCCGGGGGTAAGTGCTGGCGGTTGCGGTATCATGCCTATATTTGTGAACGAAACGGGAACATTTTGCAAGGGTGTTGGGCTGGAGGTTACGCATTTTCCAGATAAGTCACAAGGCCTCGGTCGTGTTTTGGGCCAGTTTCAGCGTGGTGTTTGGGGCGATGAAAGTAAACAGCAGTGCCTTATGCGGGGCCAGTAAAGCGCGGGCCTGATCCAATGACCGTGGCGTGCCAGTGCTGTGGTCTAGTGACAATTCGATACGCGCGCACTGGACGAATGCAGCGGGGCTGCATAGCTTGCGCTTCAAAGGAGATCCCCATGACCAATCCGCTTTTGTCCGACTGGACCCAAGATTTTGCCCTTCCGCCGTTTGCTGCAATCTCAGATGACGATTTTGCCCCCGCTTTTGAGGCCGCACTGGCCGAGGCGCGCGAAAATGTGGCCGCCATTGCCGCAAACCCGGCCAGACCCGATTTCGCCAATGTGATTGAGGCGATGGAGCAATCCGAGGCTATGTTGGATCGTGTGGCTGGGGTGTTTTACAACCTTGCCGGTGCTGACAGCACGCCTGCGCGAGAAGCGTTGCAACGCGATTTGGCGCCAAAGTTAAGCGCGTTTTCGTCTGAAATCACCAATAATGCTGCCCTTTTTGCGCGGGTCGAGGCGGTTTGGGATGCGCGGGACGCGCTGGAGGGTGAGCCGTTGCGGGTGCTGGAACTGTACCGTCAAATGTTTATCCGCGCCGGTGCGCAATTGCGTGGCGATGCGGCTGATCGGTTGACGGCGGTCAAGGCGCGGCTTGCGGTGCTGGGCACCCAGTTCAGCCAAAACCTGCTGGCGGATGAACGGGAATGGTTCATGGAAATCAGCGAGGATGATCTGGAAGGCCTGCCCGATTTTGTGATTGCCAGCGCACGGGCCGCAGGTTCGGAAAAGGGTGTTTCTGGCCCAGTTATCACGTTGAATAGGTCGCTTATTGTTCCATTTTTGCAATTTTCACCCCGCCGCGCGTTGCGGCAGCGGGCCTATGAGGCCTGGGTGGCGCGTGGCGAAAATGGCAATGCCAATGACAATCGCGCCATTGCGGCGGAAACTTTGGCGTTGCGCGATGAGCGGGCAAAGCTGTTGGGCTATGCCAGTTTTGCCGATTTTAAATTAGAGCCGGAAATGGCGAAAACCCCGCAAGCCGTTAGGGATTTGTTGATGCGGGTGTGGGAGCCTGCAAAGGCCAAAGCCAATGCGGATGCCAAGGTATTGGAAACGATGATGCATAAGGATGGCATCAACGGCGTGTTAGAGGCTTGGGATTGGCGCTATTATTCAGAAAAGCGCAGAAAGGCAGAGCATGATTTAGATGAGGCGGTACTGAAGCCGTACTTGAGCCTTGAGGCGATGCTGGCTGCGCAGTTTGATTGCGCCAACCGGCTGTTCGGGTTGGAGTTTCGGGCGCTTGATGTGCCGATGTATCACAAGGATGTGCGCGCTTGGGAAGTCACACGCAAAGGGCAGCATATTGCGGTGTTCTTGGGCGATTATTTTGCGCGTGGGTCTAAACGCTCGGGCGCGTGGTGTTCGGCCATGCGGTCGCAGAAAAAGCTGGGCGGTGATGTGCGGCCAATCGTGGTGAATGTGTGCAACTTTGCCAAGGGTGACCCTGCGCTGTTGTCTTACGATGATGCGCGGACGTTGTTCCATGAATTTGGCCATGCGTTGCATCAGATGCTGTCGAATGTAACATATGGGTTTATCTCGGGCACCAGCGTTGCGCGCGACTTTGTGGAGCTGCCAAGCCAGCTTTATGAACATTGGTTAGAAGTGCCGGAAGTGTTACAAAAACACGCGCGGCATGTTGAAACCGGCGCGCCGATGCCTGCCGATATGCTAGAGCGGCTGTTGGCGGCGGGGACCTATGATCAAGGCTTTGCCACGGTAGAGTTTTTGGCAAGCGCCTTGGTGGATTTGAGCTTTCATGAAGCTTCGGCACCGGCTGACCCGATGGCGAAACAGGCCGAAGTTTTGGCCGAGCTTGGCTTGCCACATGCCATTCGCATGCGTCACGCAACGCCGCATTTCGCGCATGTGTTTTCGGGTGACGGATATTCCTCGGGCTATTATTCGTACATGTGGTCCGAGGTCATGGATGCCGACGCCTTTGCCGCTTTTGAAGAGGTTGGTGATGCGTTTGATCCAGAGGTTGCGGCGCGGCTGGAGGAATTCATCCTGTCGGCGGGCGGATCACAGGATGCCGAAGCGCTGTATTTGCAGTTTCGGGGGCGTATGCCGGGCGTGGAGCCTTTGTTGAAAGGGCGCGGATTGTTAGGCGTGGTCTAACCGTCTGCGAATTTTCTGTGAAAATTCGCGGGCCCTATTTATGGTTTCGCAAGCTTGATGGCGTATGGCCAAACGCGCGCTGAAAGGCGCGGCTAAAAGCGGATTGGCTGGAAAACCCAGTCCGCAGCGCCACCTCGGCCAGTGGGTGGTGGGTGTCTGTAATCATCCTGCGGGCGGAGGCGAGCCGCAGGCCAAGTGCATAGGCCGCTGGGCTTTGGTTCAACGTGGTACGAAATAGGGTTTCCAAGCGGCGCGATGACAGGCCGAGATTGCGGGCAAGCTCGGCGATTGGTTCGGGGCTGTCGAGTTGCGATTCTATGCGGGCGATGGCGTTGGCGAGGCGCGGATCGACTCTTTGTCGGCTTATCTGCATTTGCGGCTCGGACCCCGCGTGCGGTGTGGTGATGAAGCTGGCAGCCACTTGCCGCGCAAGTGCTGCACCATGGCGTGACGCGATAAGGTGCAGCATAAGGTCAGCCGCAGGTGCGGCCCCGCCTGCGGTAAAGCGGTTGCGGTCAATCACAAAGCGATCTGGGGCCACATCAATTTCGGGGTGGGCTGCAGCGAGGTCTTCGAAGTCCTCCCAGTGCACCGTCGCGCGATAGCCATTTAGCAGCCCCGCGCGGGCCAGCACCCAAGGCCCTGCATCTATGCCGCCGATCATCGTATAGCGGCCCGCGGCGCGGCGCAGGGCGGCAATCAGCGGGCGGGTGGCGACCTCGGCTTGTTTAAAGCCTGCGATCACCACCAATGCGTCGGCCTGTCCGGCTTGTTCCAAAGTACCGGTGGATGGCAGCTCTATCCCGCAGGTCAGCGGCACCGGCGCGCCATCAGGGGTAAGTATACGCCAGCGGTAGGCCTGTGTGCCAAGGTGGCGGTTTGCCGAGCGCATCGGGTCCAAGGTGCTTGCCACCTCTAGGATCGAAGCCTGCGGCAATACCAGCACTGCGAGGGTCAGTGGTGCGTTTGAGGGGGCGAAAAGAGTTGCGGGTTTTGTCATGTATACTTCGTAAAATGCAAAACAGGTTTTGCCAAGGGCGTTAAGCTGCCTTTCAAAAGGGAGAATCCAATGCCGCTGCAAATGAACCGCGATGTTTTTATCACCTGTGCCGTAACCGGATCGGGCAGCACACAAGACCGTAGCCCGCATGTGCCACGCTCACCCCAGCAGATTGCCGAGAGCGCGATTGCGGCGGCAAAGGCGGGGGCTGCGATTGTGCATTGCCATGTGCGCGACCCCGAGACGGGTAAGCCGAGCCGTGACCCGGCGCTGTACCGCGAAGTGACCGAGCGTATCCGCGACTCTGATACCGATGTCGTGCTGAACCTGACGGCGGGCATGGGGGGCGATTTACTGTTTGATGGCACGGAAAAGATGGGCCAGATGGCCGCCCATTCCGATATGGCGGGTGCCGAAGAGCGCGTGGCGCATGTGGTGGAGTGCCGCCCCGAGATTTGTACGCTCGACTGCGGCACGATGAACTTTAACGAGGCCGATTATGTGATGGTCAACACGCCTGGCATGTTGCGCGATATGGCCAAGCGTATGGCCGCATCAGGTGTGCGGATTGAGATAGAGGCCTTTGATACGGGCCATTTGTGGTTGGCCAAGGAATTGGCGCGCGAGGGCGTGATCCCTGATCCGGTGCTGGTTCAGCTGTGCATGGGCGTGCCGTGGGGGGCACCTGATGACATGAACACCTTTATGGCAATGGTGAACAACGTGCCAAGCGATTGGAACTGGTCAGCATTTTCTATCGGGCGCAATCAGATGGCCTATGTTGCGGCATCTGTTTTGGCGGGCGGTAACGTGCGCGTTGGGTTGGAAGACAACCTGTGGCTGGACAAGGGTGTTCTGGCGACCAACGCGCAGCTGGTTGAACGCGCGGCGGGCATCATCACCGCAATGGGGGCGCGGGTGATTACCCCTGCTGAGGTGCGCACGCGCCTGAAGCTGGAAAAACGGGCGCCGTTGCCTAAGTGACGCAAGCTTTGGATGCGGGCTCGCGTCGGGCAGCCTGCATTCGCTGTTTTGCGTAAGGCAGGGCGACAGTGTTTCATTGAATAAAAAGGCAGGTTCGGTGCGCCGATCTCTGTCCTAAGTAAGGGGCGAAGGCATGACACGGAAAGCGGCGATTATTGGTGGTGGGGTGATTGGCGGCGGTTGGGCGGCGCGGTTCTTGCTGAACGGCTGGAATGTTTCGGTGTTCGACCCCGACCCTGAAGCCGCGCGCAAAATCGGTGAGGTGCTGGCGAATGCGCGGGCGGCACTTCCTGCACTGTCGGATATTCCGATGATGGCCGAGGGCGTTTTGAGCTTTGCCGATACGATTACAGAAGCGGTTGAAGGCGCCGAGTATATTCAGGAATCCGTGTCGGAACGGCTAGAGCTGAAGCACCGTGTTTTTGCACAAATCCAACAATCTTGCCCCGATACTCTGATCGGTTCTTCGACTTCGGGGTTTAAACCTTCAGAATTGCAACAAAACGCGGCCAACCCCGCGATGATCTTTGTCGCCCATCCGTTCAATCCTGTGTACCTGCTGCCGCTTGCCGAAGTCGTGCCCTCGGCCGCCAGCGATTTGGCCGCGATTGAGCGCGCCAAAGAGATTTTGCGCGAGATTGGCATGTTTCCCCTGCATGTGCGAAAGGAAATCGATGCGCATATCGCCGACCGGTTCCTAGAAGCCGTTTGGCGTGAGGCGTTGTGGCTGGTCAAAGACGGCGTCGCCACGACCGAAGAAATTGACGAAGCAATCCGCATGGGCTTTGGCCTGCGCTGGGGGCAAATGGGACTGTTTGAAACCTACCGCGTTGCGGGGGGTGAGGCGGGGATGAAGCATTTCATGGCGCAATTTGGTCCGTGTTTGCAATGGCCTTGGACCAAGCTGACCGACGTGCCCGAGTTTACGGACGAGCTGGTAGACCTGATCGCGGGCCAGTCCGATGCGCAATCGGGTGCCTATACCATCCGCGAGCTGGAACGCATCCGCGATGGTAACTTGGTCGGCTTTTTGCGCAGCCTGAAAGATCGGAACTGGGGCGCTGGCAAGGTGCTACGGGAACATGACGAACGCCGCCGCGTGGCCTATGCCGATGGAAGCCGTGACGTTGCCGCCGAGCCGATGGCCTTGGCGCATTTGCAGGTTTTGCCATCGTGGATCGATTACAACGGCCACATGACCGAAAGCCGCTATTTGTTCGCAAGTTCAGAGGTTTCTGACGCGTTCTTGCGCTTTATCGGCGCGGATATGGACTATGTCGCCACTGGATTTAGCTATTACACGGCTGAAAGCCATATCATGCATAAGGGCGAGGCAAAGCTGGGCGACCGCTTGACCGGTTCGGTGCAGGTTTTGTCGGCAGATGACAAGCGGCTGCACATCTTTGTCCGCATCCAAAAAGACGGGGCGGATGTGGCAACGATTGAGCAGATGCTGCTGCATGTCGATATGAAGGCAGGGCGCGCGGTTGGAGCCCCTGCGGCGATTTTGGATCGGTTGATGCCGGTGGCCAAGGCGCATGCAGCGCTGCCACATGACGCAAGCGTAGGGCGGTTCACGGGCCAGCGTAAATGAGCCGCGTTCTGATCACGGCCGGGGCCAATGGCATCGGTTTGGTGATGGCGCAGGCCTTTGCGGCGACCGGTGCACAGGTTTGGGTCACTGATGTTGACGCCGCCGCGATTGCCGCCTTGCCCGCGGGCTTGCGCGGCAGCACGGTTAGCGTGGCGGATGAGCAGGGTATGGCGGCGCTGATGGCCGAGGTGCAAGCGACGTGGGGCGGCCTGGATGTGGTTTGCGTGAATGCAGGCATCAAAGGGCCCACCTCGGCGATTGTCGATACCGATCTGGACGCATGGCGTGACTGCTTGGCCATTTGCCTGGATGGCGCATTTCTGACGGTGAAACACGCTGCGCCCTTGGTGCAAGATGGGGGCGCGATGATCTTTACCTCTTCCACCGCAGGGCTGTACGGTTTTCCGTATCGCAGTCCCTATGCGGCGGCGAAATGGGCGATCATCGGGCTGATGAAAACGGCAGCGATGGAGCTGGGGCCAGTAGGGATTCGCTGTAATGCCATCGCCCCCGGTTCGGTCGAAGGGCCGCGCATCGACCGTGTTTTCGCCGCCGAGGCAGAAGCGAAGGGCATGACGGCACAGGCGGTGGCACAAGGTTATGCTGCAGGCACCGCGATGGGCTGTTTGGTGACGGCTCAGGACGTGGCCGATATGGCGGTTTTCCTCGCCTCGGCGCCGCGTATTTCCGGCCAAGTCATCGCCGTTGACGGCTTTACCATTAACCCTGATCCAAAGGTTTAACCAATGCATTTTGGCATGACTGACGAACAACGCATGATCGTTGACACCACCCGAGCCTTTGTCGAGGCCGAGTTGTATCCGCATGAGGCGCTGGTGGAACGTACGGGCCACCTGCCGATGGAGATTATCCGAGAGGTGCAAGCCAAGGCGATCAACGCGGGGCTTTACGCAGCGAACATGCCCGAGGATGTGGGCGGCGCAGGCCTTGATACGCTGTCTTGGCTGCTCTATGAGCGCGAGCTGGGGCGGGCGAATTATGCCTTGCACTGGACCTGCGTGGCGCGGCCGTCGAATATCCTGTTGGCGGGCACCGAGGAGCAACGCGAGCGTTATCTGCACCCCTGTATCCGTGGTGAAAAATGGGACTGCTTGGCGATGACCGAGCCGGGGGCAGGGTCCGATCTGCGCGGTATGAAGGCCAGCGCGCGTTTGGATGGGGACGACTGGGTGCTGAATGGCACCAAGCATTTTATCAGCCACGCCGATATTGCCGATTTCGCGATTGTTTTTATGGCCAGCGGCGAGGAAGACACTCCACGCGGCAAGAAAAAGCTGATCACCGCATTTTTTGTCGATAAAGGCACACCGGGGTTTTCGGTCCGTGATGGGTATCGCAACGTGTCGCACCGTGGCTATACCAACGCGGTGCTGGAATTCGACAATTGCCGTTTGCCCGCAAGCCAAGTTTTGGGCGAGGTCCATAAAGGCTTTGAAGTGGCGAATGCTTGGCTGGGCGCGACCCGCTTGCAAGTCGCCGCCACCTGTCTTGGCCGTGCCGACCGCGCCTTGGGCCATGCAGTGCAATACGCCGCCGAGCGTGAACAATTTGGCCAGCAGATCGGCAAGTTCCAAGGAGTTTCGTTCAAGCTGGCAGATATGGCGATGGAGCTAAAAGCTGCCGAATTGCTGACGTGGGATGCCGCTTGGCGCTTTGATGAGGGCAGTGTCACCGAGGCCGATATGTCGATGGCAAAGCTGAAAGCCAGTGAGGTCTTGGCGATGGTTGCCGACGAGGCAATCCAGATTCACGGTGGCATGGGCTTGATGGATGATTTGCCCTTGGAACGGATTTGGCGTGATGCGCGGGTTGAGCGGATTTGGGAAGGAACGTCTGAAATTCAGCGCCATATTATCAGTCGCCAACTTCTACGGGCGCATGGTGGGTGACACTGGGCAGGGGGGCTGTCTGCCCCCCACGTTCCTTTGCGTCGCAAAGGAACTCCCCCCGAGGATACTTTCAAACAGATGATAATGGATTGTTAACCATGCTGGGCTATTGTGAATACACGGTACAGGCGGGGACGCCGATGACCGTAACAGGTGATGTTTCCCTGCTCCCTTGGCTGGGGGCAGGGCGACGTGTTCGCAGCATCATCTGTTTGAAAATATCCCGGGGGGCCTCGATTGGCTTGCCAAGCGAGGCGGGGCAGCGCCCTAAAGACCTATCCGCAAGCGGGGCGGTCGCATGAAAGACCTCTCTCGCCTTTTGCGCCCGCGATCCATTGCGGTTTTCGGGTCGGTATGGGCCGAAAACGTTATCACACAATGCCATAAAATGGGGTTTGAAGGGCCGGTTTGGCCGATTCACCCGACAAAGCCTTCGATTGGCGGTCTGCCCGCCTTTGCCAGCCTTGCTGATTTGCCTGAAGCCCCGGACGCGACCTTTATTGGGGTAAACCGTCACGCAACTGTTGGTGTGGTGGCAGAGCTGTCTGCAATGAATGCAGGTGGTGCGATTTGTTTTGCTTCGGGCTGGACCGAGGCGGGCGAGGCTGGTTTGCAGGGCGACTTGGTGCAGGCGGCAGGCGACATGCCAATCCTTGGGCCGAACTGCTATGGCGTCATAAATTATCTTGATGGGGCGTTGCTGTGGCCCGATCAGCATGGCGGGCGCCGTGTGGAACGCGGCGTGGCGCTGTTGTCGCAATCTTCAAACATCGTGATCAATCTGACCATGCAGGCGCGGGGTTTGCCGATTGCCTATGTGGCTTGCTTGGGCAATGCGGCGCAGGTGGGGTTGGCCGATATGGCGGCGGCGCTTTTGGCGGATGAACGGGTAACCGCGCTGGGCCTTTATGTGGAAGGCATTGATGATGCGCCCGGGTTTGCGGCGGTGGCCGAGGCTGCACGTATGGCGGGCAAGGGCATCGTCTGCTTGAAATCGGGCAAGACCGAGGCCTCGCGTGTGGCGGCGGCATCGCATACGGCGGCTCTCGCGGGGGGCGGGGCGGCATCTTCGGCATTTTTGCGCCAAGCGGGCTTGGCAGAGGTGGCGACGCTGCCGGAACTGCTCGAAACCCTTAAAATCATCCATGTGCATGGGCCGCAAATCGGGCCGCGTTTGTGTTCGCTGTCGTGTTCGGGTGGCGAGGCCGGCTTGGTTGCCGATTTGGCCGCTCCCTTTGGCATCACCTTCGCGCCGCCGTCCGCCGATCAGCGTGCGCGCCTTGGCGATATTCTGGGGCCGATCGTTACAATCTCAAACCCATTGGATTATCATACCTTTATTTGGGGCGATGGCCCGCGCACTACTGATGTCTTTGCGACTATGCTGGCGGGCTATGATGCGGGCGTGTTCATCATTGATCCGCCGCGCCCTGATCTGTGTGACCCATCGTCATTCGAACCCGCGTTGCAAGCGATCGAGGATGCTGCGCAAATCACGGGGAAACCGGCCTTTCCCGTGGCATCACTGCCCGAAAACTTTGATGAGGACCGTGCAATCGCGATGATGGCGCGGGGCACCGTGCCGTTGATGGGGCTTGAGACGGCGCTTGGGGCCTTGGTTGCGGCGCAAACGCCGCCGGGTCTGGCGGGGTGGCGGCCCTTGCCGTCGCGCAAGCCGACCCGCGCTGTCTTGATGGATGAAGCGACGGCCAAGGGGCTGTTGGCCCAAGCAGGGCTTGCCGTGCCGCGCGGTGTTTCGGCACTTGATTTGCAGACGCTGGGCGCATTGGCAGGCCAGCTTACACCCCCGCTTGCGCTAAAAGGTATGGGGTTCGCGCATAAATCCGAAAACGGAGCGGTGCGTTTGGGGCTTAAGACGCTGCAAGGCCACCCCCCTATGATCGGCGCCACAGGTTATTTGGCCGAGGAAATGGTGACGGGCGTTGTGGCCGAGCTGTTGATCGGCATTCGCCGCGACCCGGTTTACGGCGTCACGCTGACGCTTGGGTTTGGGGGTGTCACGGCTGAGTTGTTGGCCGATACGGTGACCCTGATTTGCCCTGCAACAACCGATGAAATCGACGCAGCCCTGCGCCGTTTGCGGCTGTGGCCGCTGCTTGACGGCTATCGCGGTCGCGCGGTCGCCGATGTGGCGGCGGTGGTAAGTGCCGCAATGCGCTTGCAAAATCTGATGCAAGACGAGAGTTTGGAAGAAATAGAGATCAATCCGTTGATGGTGTGCGAACAAGGTGCCATCGCAGCGGATGCAGTGATTTGGAAGGAAGACCCATGATGCAGATGCGAAGTGATGGCCCGATTTTGACTCGTTCCGAAGGGGCCATTCTAGAGGTCACCTTGTCACGCGGCAAAGCCAATGCGATTGATCTGGCGACAAGCCGCGTCATGGGCGAGGTGTTTCGCGATTTTCGCGATGATGACGCCTTGCGCGTTTGCATTTTGCGGGCCGAGGGCGAGAAATTTTTCTGCCCCGGCTGGGACCTTAAGGCCGCCGCGGATGGGGACGCAGTTGATGGTGATTATGGCATTGGCGGCTTTGGCGGTTTGCAAGAATTGCCACATTTGAACAAACCGGTGATTGCCGCTGTCAACGGAATTTGCTGCGGTGGCGGGCTGGAACTGGCGCTGTCTTGTGACTTGATTTTGGCCTCGGATACAGCAAGTTTTGCGCTGCCGGAAATTCGGTCGGGCACTGTGGCCGATGCTGCGTCGATCAAACTGCCCAAGCGTATTCCCTACCATGTTGCGATGGACCTTTTGTTGACGGGCCGTTGGTTTGATGCCGAGGAGGCGCAGCGCTGGGGGTTGATCAAAGAGATCTGCCCGCAGACCGCGTTGCTGGCCAAGGCATGGGACTTGGCGCGCCTGCTCGAATCTGGGCCACCGCTGGTGTATGCGGCGATCAAAGAAGTGGTGCGCGAGGCCGAGGATATGCGGTTCCAAGATGCGTTAAACCGCATTACCAAGCGTCAGTTTGCGACAGTGGACAAGCTTTATTCCTCTGAGGATCAGCTGGAAGGTGCCAAGGCCTTTGCCGAAAAGCGCGATCCGGTGTGGAAGGGGCGCTGAGGTGGGGCAAGATTTTTCGACGAAAAATCTGGGCTCGATGGGCAAGTTTTGTGCCTGTGCCAATCGGTTTTAGGTATTTGGGCCAAGATGAATTGGAGAGGGTGTGCATAAGTACAGCAGTCATGTGATTTGGACCGGCAATACAGGCGAGGGGACGGCGCATTACAAGGCGTATGCCCGGACGTGGGATGTTGCCGTTCCGGGTAAAGCATTGGTGCATTGCTCGAATGATCCGCTTTTGGGCGGCGATCCGACCAAGATGAACCCCGAGGATCTGCTGCTTTCGGCGCTCTCGGCCTGTCATATGCTGTGGTATTTGCACTATGCCTCTGAAGCGGGGATTGTGGTCACGCGCTATGAGGACAGCCCTATTGGTGTGGGTGAGGTTGCGCGCGGTGGCGCAGGGCGGTTTATATCCGCCGAGTTGCGACCGGTGATTTGGGTCGCCTTGGGGGCCAATATGGGTGAGGCTGAGGCCATTCATCACCGCATCCATGAGGTGTGTTTCATCGCGCGATCGGTGAATTTTCCTGTGACCTATGCGCCGCGCTTTGAAATTGACGCATAGGCCAAACTCGACATTTCCGGTCGTTCCGGGCTAAGGCGCGGCAGTGGTGGCCGGATAGGGTGGCTACTAACCAAAGGGGCATCGCGTGGCTGATATTGATTTCTTGATCGTGGGCGCGGGCTCTGCCGGTTCTGTTTTGGCCGAACGGCTGAGTGGGAGCGGTACGCATAAGGTTTTGTTGCTAGAGGCGGGCGGTTCGGACGCACGGTTTTTTGTGCATATGCCGTTGGGCTATGGAAAATTGTTTTACGACAAAGCGTTGAATTGGGCGTACGAGACCGACGCAGACCCTGGCCTTGGCGGCAACCGCGATTATTGGCCGCGCGGCAAGATTTTGGGCGGGTCGTCATCCATCAACGCGATGGTGTGGATCAGGGGCCAGCAGGCCGATTATGATGAATGGGGCGCTATTGGTGGTGCCGATTGGGGTTGGGATTCGGTCTTGGCCGCCTATCGCGCGATTGAGGATAATGAGGCCGGGGCGGATGCGTGGCGCGGCAAGGGCGGACCGCTGTTTATCTCGGCCAACAAGGATGGCTTGCACCCGTTGGTGCGCAATTATCTGGAGGCTTGTGCTGCTGCGGGCCTGCCTGAGACCCCCGATTTTAACGGCGCGCAGCAAGAGGGTGCAGGCGTGTATCAGATGACAATCAAAAATGGTCGCCGCAATTCCACCGCGCGCGCGTTTTTGCGCCCCGCCCGCAAGCGCCCTAATTTGGAGGTGCGGACGCATTCGCACGTGACGCGTGTGGTGTTTGAAGGACGCCGTGCTGTGGGTGTTGAGGTAATGCGCGCAGGTGTGCGCGAGGTGATCCGCGCACGTGAAGTGATCTTGGCGGGCGGTGCGATTAACTCACCGCAATTGTTGCAGCTTTCGGGTATCGGGCCTGCCGAGCATTTGACAGGTTTGGGCCTGGCGGTGCTGCAGGATAATCCCCATGTTGGCGGTAATTTGAACGACCACCAAGGCATCAATTACACCTATCGCATGACAGTGCCGACCTATAACGACGTGCTGCGCCCGTGGTGGGGCAAGCTGCGGGTGGGGCTGGAATATTTGCTGACACAGCGTGGGGTGCTGTCGAAAAGCATCAATCATGCGGGCGGCTTTTTCCGCACGTCGCCGGATTTGTCGCGCCCCAATATGCAGCTTTATATGCAGGCTTTTTCAACCTTGGTGCCTAAGGTTGGGGAGCGGCCTTTGCTGACACCAGACCCGTTTTCGGGGTTCTCGATCGGGCTGTCGAACTGCCGTCCCACCTCGCGCGGGTGGTTGAAAATCCGCTCGGCCGATCCGTTTGCTGCGCCGCAAATCGTGGGGAATGCGTTTTCAACCGATCAAGATGTGGCCGAAATGTTGGCGGCGGTGAAATTCATCCGTAAAATCGCCGCGCAAGGGCCGATGGCCGATGTGATTGCCGAAGAATTGCGGCCGGGGCCAGCGGTGACCTCGGATGCCGATTTGATCGCTGATTTTCGGGTGCGGTCTGGCACTGTGTATCATCCGTCTTGTACCTGCCGGATGGGGGATGTGGTGGATGAAAAGCTGCGGGTCAAAGGGGTTGAGGGGCTGCGCGTTTGTGATGCCTCGGCCTTTCCCAACCTGATCGCGGGCAACACCAATGCGCCGGCGATTCTGATGGGCTGGAAGGGCGCCGAGGTGATTTTGGCTGATCAGGGGCGCTGAAAACCGCAGTTGTGCGCGCGTAAGCGTTTCTAAGGTTTTGAAATATCGTGGCAAGCTAGGTTTTGCAAAGCTTTGTGCCGGTTGGCCTATGCCTTGGGTTTTGGTTAACCCGTTTATTGCGCATAGTTGCGATCAGCTGAAATGCATCTTCGCCATGGCTCAATTTTCTGCGTTTGGCCGTCCTGAACTTTGACCAAGATATCCGTAAGTGGATTGTCTTGTTTATCAAGCTTAGAGGCGACAAGTTTACTGCGCTAAAGCCTGTGATGTGCCGGGATGAGTTTCAAAAACCAATAGTCTCGCAGGGTGGTGTGTTTACCGATTACCAACTGCGCGTGGCGCAGGTATTGCGCGATTACGGGATGTTTGATCGATCCGAGGTGCCTGTAGGTTGCCGTGTCTTGCATGACGGGGGCTGATGTATCGCAAGGCGGGGGCAAGCAGGTTGTGCTATGATCGCACAAATTGGAGGGCAAAACATGACAACCAGTTATCGCAGGGTCGATGAGACCAAAACCTTTGAGCTGACCGTGTCGGGCAAGGTGACAATGGAGGATTTTAACGCGCTTTCCGGGCCGTTAGAGGATTTTGCCGAAGAGCATGGCAAGATAAAACTGTTAGAGATTATCGAGGATTTTCAAGGATTTGATCCAATGGTGATGTGGCAAGGGATGAAATTTGACGTCAAGATCATCCCTCATATAAGCCATTGTGCCGTGGTTTCGGATATGGGCTGGATCAGCCCTTTGACCAAGGCCGCAGGGGCGTTTATGGCGACCAAGCTGCGCACCTTTGATCTGGGCGAGTTGGATGCAGCACGCGCTTGGTTGGCCGAGGCTTAAGCGGGCCAGCGGTTATTCCCCGCGCGGAAAGCGTTTGCTGTCTTCTAGGATGTTCAGGTCCATGTGGTTGCGCATGTAGCGTTCGGACGCTTTTTGTAGCGGTTGGTAATCCCACGGGAAATAGCCGCCCTGACGCAGCGCCTCATAAACCACCCAGCGGCGGGCTTGGCTTTCACGCACGGCGGCGTCAAAGGCAGCTAGGTCCCAGCGCGCTTCGGATTTCGCGCGCAGGGTTTGCAGGGTGCCTGCGTGGGCGGGGTTTTCGGCAAGGTTGTGGCGTTCCAGCGGGTCGGCCTCGATATCAAACAACTGGTCAGGGTCGGCGAGGCAGCGGGTGTATTTCCACTTGCCATAGCGCAGCATGACCAATGGCGTGATCGAGCCTTCGGCGGCATATTCTATTGCCACGGGGGTGGTGCGTTCCGTGCCTTTGGCCAGCGGCAGCAGGCTTTCTCCATCCGTCCATGGCATCACGGCCGACATATCAATCCCCGCGAGATCGCACAGCGTTGGCGTGACGTCGATAGACGAGACTGGTGTGGTTTCCAGGTGCGGGTGAAGGCCTGCCGCGCAGATCATCAGGGGCACACGGGCCGAGCCTTCAAAGAAGTTCATTTTGAACCACAGGCCACGGTCGCCCAACATATCGCCATGATCCGAGACAAAGACGATAATCGCCTCTTGGCGGGTGTCCTCTAGCACTTGTAAAATCTCGCCGATCTTGTCGTCGATATAGCTGATATTGGCGAAATAGCCTTGGCGGGCGCGGCGGATATGGGTTTGGGTAATGTCGAATTTATCGCTGTCGCAGGCGTCAATCAGGCGTTTTGAATGCGGGTCCTGATCTGTATAAGCGATGGCAGGTTCGGCATCCAAATGCGCGCAGTCATTATACAAATCCCAATATTTACGCCGTGCGACATAGGGGTCATGCGGATGGGTAAAGCTGACGGTCAGGCACCAAGGGCGTGCGTTTGCATCGTCGGAGCTGCGTGACAGATCATAGAGCTTTTGCGTGGCTTGATGTGCTACGTCATCATCATATTCCAACTGGTTAGAGGTTTCGGCCACGCCTGCGCCCGTCACGGACCCGAGGTTGTGATACCACCAGTCGATCCGCTCGCCGGGTTTGCGGTAGTCGGGAGTCCAGCCGAAATCGGCGGGGTAAATGTCGGTGGTCAGGCGGTTTTCAAACCCGTGCATTTGGTCGGGGCCGACAAAGTGCATTTTACCTGACAGCGTACATTCGTAGCCTGCGCGGCGCAAATGATGCGTGAAGCAAGGGATATCAGACTGAAACTCGGCCGCGTTATCATAGACCCGGGTGCGTGAGGGCAACTGGCCCGACATAAACGACGCGCGCCCCGGCGCACAGAGCGGCGAGCCGGTATAGGCGTTGGCAAAGCGTACTGACTTTGCCGCCAGTTTGCGCAGGTTGGGGGTGTGCAGCCATCCGGCCGGACCATCGGGGAAAAGGGTGCCGTTCAGCTGATCTACCATTAGGATCAGGATGTTTGGTTTGGTCATGGCGGCCCCCTATTGCTGCTTGCCTTTGCTGCGGTCTGCGCCTTTGATGGGGTGAAAGGCAAGGGCGGTCTGTTCCTTTTGCGACCTGTTTTTGGGTGGCAAGGGCGGTTGGGTATTTTTGCCAAGATGAAATTGGGGGCGTTTATGCAGGTGGTAACAGAGTTTCCGTTCGCGGTGATGGAAGAGGAAGATGTGGGCATTGTGATGCCTGATGGTTGCCGTTTGTCGGCGCGGATTTGGCGGGCAAAGGGGGCAGGTGCGGTGCCTGCGATTTTGGAATATATCCCCTATCGCAAGCGGGATGGCACCTTGGCGCGGGATGAACAAATGCACCCGTATTTTGCGGGGCATGGCTATGCCGCCGTGCGCGTGGACATGCGCGGGAATGGCGATAGCCAAGGGCTGATGACGGATGAATATACGGCGCAGGAATTGCAGGATGCCTGTGATGTGATTGCTTGGCTTGCCGCGCAAGACTGGTGCAATGGGGCCGTGGGCATGATGGGCAAAAGCTGGGGCGGTTTCAACTGTTTGCAGACCGCGTTTTTGCAGCCGCCCGCGCTGAAAGCCGTGGTGACGGTGTGTTCGACGACGGACCGGTTTGCCGATGATATCCACTTTAAGGGCGGCTGTTTGCTGGGTGAAAATCTGGGCTGGGGGGGCGTGATGCTGTCCTATTCCTCGCGTCCCGCGGATCCGGTTTTGCGTCCCGATTGGCGGGCGGATTGGTTGGCGCGGCTAGAGGCCGAGCCGTTCCTTGCGCCGCGTTGGGCCAGCCATCAGGCCCGCGATGCCTATTGGACGCACGGGTCCATCTGTGAGGATTTCAGCCGGATGCAGGTGCCGGTGCTAAGCTTTTCGGGCTGGGCCGACAATTACATGAACACCTCGGCGCATTTGGTGCGCAATGTCGCAGGCGCCAAGGCGATTGTCGGGCCTTGGGTGCATCAATATCCGCATCAGGCGGTGCCGGGGCCAGCGATTGGTTTCTTGGATGAGGCGCTGCGCTGGTGGGATCGCTGGTTGAAAGGCGTGCAGAACGGGGCCGAGAGTGACCCTGCTTACCGCACGTATATGCTTGACAGTGCCGCGCCCGATGCCTCGGCGCCGCACCGCAAGGGCATTTGGCTGGCCGAGGATGCCTTGCCCTCCACCCGCGTAACGGTGGCCGAGATGTCGCTAACCGCAGGTGGTGTTTTGGGCGGGGCAGGGGGCGCGTTAGAGCAAGTGGTGTGCACGCCGCCCGACCTTGGCCTGATGGCGGGTGAGTTTTTCCCAATGGGGTTGAACGCCGAGATGCCCGGCGATCAGGCACGCGATGACGCGCTGTCGGTCTGTTTTGAGGGGGCGGTGTTGGATGCGCCTTTGGCGATGCAAGGGGCGGCGCGGCTGCGGCTGCGGTTGCGCAGTGACAAGCCACGGGCGTTTATTGTGGCGCGGCTGTGTGATGTGGCCCCGAACGGGCAATCGGTGCGGATCGCGCATGGGATGTTGAACCTGTGCCACCGCGACAGCATGGAGGCGCCTAGCCATTTGGCGCCGGGTGAGGACGTTGATGTAGAGGTCGTGCTGGACGATATGGCATACCGCGTGGCAGCCGGTCACCACTTGCGGCTTGCGCTCTCGACGACCTATTGGCCGTTTTTATGCCCCAGCCCAGAGGCCGCAACCCTGACGTTACTGAAGGGCAGCATCAGTCTGCCCATCCATAGCGCTGCGGCGGCAAGTGAATGGGCACCACCGCCACCACGGGCCGCGCGGGCATGGAATCACCACGCACATACCCCCCCCCATTCGGCGCGCCGGTTGGAAGCCGACCTGCTGACCGGCAAGCTTGCCTTGGTGGTTGAGGACCGGTCTGGCCGCGTTGAAAACCTTGATCACGGCTTAATCACCGAAGAAAACTATGCCGAACGGTTTGAGATTGACCCCGCCAACCCCAGCGATTCCCTTGCCCAAAACGACTGGACACAATGCCTGTCGCGCGGCGATTGGCAGGTGCGCACGCAGGCACATGCCGAAATGCGCACCACCCCGGAAACCCTGCAGTTTTATGCGAAATTGCAAGCGTGGGAAGGTGAAGTGCTTGTTTTTGAACGCGAGTTTTCAGAGGACGTGCCGCGTGATTTTGTCTAACGTTGGGCGGGTGGGGGTGGTAACTTTGGGCCTTATGCGCCAAGATAGCGCTATCAAGTACTTATGGTGCCGCAAAACTGGCGCAGGCTGGGCCAAGAATTTACTGCACCTGCTACGTCAGTTTTGACTGAAGCGAAAAATATTTTCGGGGCCAAATTAAAAGAATTTGTTGCCGGAAACGATCTTACCGAGTTTATTGATCCGACAGACAACAAAAAAACAGCTAATGCTGACCAGGGAGATACGAATGAAAGACGACCTAGCCAAACTGATCGACAAAATTGATGCCGCCCGCCTAAGCCGCCGTGGCTTTATGGGCACGGCTGCGGCCTTTGGCGCGGTGGCAATGACCGGCAGCCGTGCACTGGCCCAAGAGCCGAAAAAAGGCGGTATCCTGAAAATGGGTATCAGCGGCGGTGAAACCACGGATACGCTTGATCCGGGTGTGGCCGACAGCTCAGTTCCGTTTGCGGTGCAAAAGCAGTGGGGCGATACCATTGTCAACGTAACGCCAGATGGCGGGATTGAGTTCAGCCTAGCGGAATCGATGTCGTCCAATGCCGAAGGCACGGAATGGACCTTTAACATTCGTCAGGGCGTTAAATTCCACAATGGTGCAGACCTGACAGCGAACGATGTGCTGCAAACCTATCTGCGCCATTCTAACGACGAGTCCAAATCGGGTGCGCTAGGCATCATGAAGGGCATTTCCAGCATGAAGGTTGAGGGCAACGCTGTCATCCTGACGCTAGAAACCGGCAACGCCGACCTTCCGTTTCTGCTGTCGGATTATCACCTGATGATCCAGCCAAATGGTGGTTTTGATGACCCGACCGCCGCAATCGGCACCGGCCCTTACAAGCTGACCAGCGCAGAGCCGGGCGTGCGTTTTGCGTTTGAAAAGAATGCGGAGGATTGGCACGCAGATCGTGGCTATTACGATGGCGTAGAAATTTTGGTTATCAATGATGCCACCGCCAAAACATCGGCGCTGCAATCGGGTCAGGTTCACGCTATCAACCGGGTAGAGCCGAAGGTGGCAAAGCTGTTGGACCGTGCGCCGAATGTGGTTGTTGAGAACGTGTCGGGCCGTGGCCATTACGTGTTCATCATGCACACCAACACTGCCCCATTTGACAATAAAGACCTGCGTTTGGCGCTGAAATTTGCGATCAACCGTCAGGAAATGGTTGATAAGATCCTCGATGGTTACGGCGGTGTTGGCAACGACACCCCAATCAATGCGGCCTATCCGCTGTTTGACGAAGCGCTGGAGCAACGGGTTTATGATCCGGTTAAAGCGGCCGAGCATTACAAGGCATCTGGCCATGATGGCAGCCCGATTGAGCTGCTGGTTGCCGACGCCGCCTTCCCGGGCGCTGTTGATGCGGCGGCCCTGTACCAGCAATCGGCCGAGGCTGCGGGCATTCCGCTGGTCATCAAACGCGTGCCAGACGATGGTTATTGGTCGGATGTTTGGAACGTCAAACCGTTCTGTGCGTCTTATTGGGGTGGCCGTCCGGTCCAAGACCAAATGTGGTCCACCGCCTATCTGTCGACAGCAGACTGGAACGATACCAAGTACAACAACCCAGAATTCGATGCGCTGCTGCTTGAGGCCCGTGCCGAAACCGATACGGCCAAGCGTAAAGCGCTGTACAGCAAAATGGCGCATATCATCAATGATGATGGCGGCGTGATTTGCCCGATGTTCAACGACTTTGTCGAGGCACATGCCGAGAGCGTTGTGGGCTGGGAGCATAACCCGAACCAGGAAATGATGGACGGTTTCGTCTCGCATAAAACCTGGCTGGCATAACCCGGTATGCACCCGATACTCAAATTGGTTGCCCAGCGCTTAGCGCTGGGCCTCCTGCTGCTACTGGCAGCGTCCGTGCTGATCTTTGTCGGCACCCAAATTTTGCCCGGCGATGTGGCCCAAAGCATTCTGGGCCAATCCGCAACCCCGCAATCCCTCGCTAATCTGCGCGCGGAACTTGGCCTCGATATTCCTGCCCCTGTGCGCTATTTGAACTGGCTCGCTGGCATCATGCATGGCGACCTTGGCAAAGCCTTGACCAATGGCCAAGATATCGCGACTGCCATGGGCAAGCGCCTTGGCAATACGCTGTTTTTGGCCAGTTGTGCGGCGGTGATCGCGGTGCCTGCGGCAATTTTGCTGGGGTTGATTGCGGTGCGCTATCAAGGCCGCTGGCCCGACCGTGTGATCTCAACCATCACGCTGGCTACGGTTTCAGTGCCCGAATTTCTGCTCGGCTATATCGCTGTTTATTTCCTGTCGGTGCAATTGCATTGGTTTCCATCGTTGGCCACCGTTTATGAGGGCATGACCTTTGGCGAAAAGCTCTATGCCGTCTCGATGCCGGTGCTGGTTTTGGTGCTGGTCGTGCTGGGCCATATGATGCGGATGACCCGCGCCGCCATTTTGAACGTGATGCAATCGGCCTATGTTGAAACTGCCGAACTCAAAGGCCTGCGCAAGTTTACCATCATCGCCCGCCACGCATTCCCCAACGCGATTGCGCCTGTGGTGAACGTTGTCATGATTAACCTTGCCTATCTGGTGGTGGGCGTCGTCGTGGTCGAAGTTGTGTTCGTTTATCCGGGCATGGGCCAGTACCTTGTAGACCACGTGTCCAAACGTGACGTGCCTGTGGTGCAGGCTTGCGGCTTGGTCTTTGCGGCTGTTTATATCGGCCTTAACTTGGTGGCGGATGTGGTTTCAATCCTTGCCAACCCGCGTTTGAGGCATCCGAAATGACCCGTATTCCACTCCCAGCCCTGATCGGGCTTTTCTTTACCTCACTTTATTTCGGCGCGGCAATTTTCGCCAGCTGGCTGGCCCCCTATGGCATGGCCGAAATTGTTGGCGACAGCTGGGAACCGGCATCTGCCGCACATTGGCTGGGCACCGATACCATCGGGCGTGATATGCTGAGCCGGATGATCTGGGGCGGACAAACCACGATTTTCGTCGCGGCTGCTGCGACGATGCTGTCTTTCGGTATGGGGTCGATTTTGGGGTTCTTTGCCGCGGTTAAGGGGGGCTGGGTTGACCAAGTCCTCAGCCGCCTTGTCGATTTGATGATGTCGATTCCTTCGCTTATTTCGGCGCTTGTTGTGCTGTCGGTGCTGCCGGTATCGCTGCCGGTGCTGATCATCGTGATGGGCGTTTTGGACAGCACGCGCGTGTTCCGCCTAAGCCGCGCTGTGGCCGTAGACATCACAGTTATGGACTATGTAGAGGCCGCACGCCTGCGCGGTGAAAAGCAAATGTGGATTATTTTCCGCGAAATCCTGCCCAACGCGCTGACGCCGCTTGTGGCCGAAATGGGCCTGCGCTTTATCTTTGCGGTGCTGTTTATTTCCACGCTGTCCTTCCTTGGCCTTGGCGTGCAACCGCCGCTGGCCGATTGGGGCGGCATCGTGAAAGAAAACAAAGAGGGTATCGTTTACGGCATTTCAGCCGCTTTGATCCCTGCATTTGCCATTGCCTCACTCGCCATCTCGGTTAACTTGGTTGCCGATTGGGTGCTGAACCGGACCACCAGTTTGAAAGGGGGCCGGGGATGAGCGATAGCTTGTTAGAGGTCAAAGGCCTGAAAATCGAGGCGACAGCCTATCCACCGGGTGAGCCGCCGCGCGATATTACCATCGTTGAGGGCGTGTCGTTCAAGGTTGAAAAGGGCAAAGTGCTGGGCCTGATCGGCGAATCCGGTGCGGGTAAATCGACCATCGGCCTGTCGTCAATGGCTTACGGGCGTGGCGGGGTACGCATCACTGGGGGCGAGGTGTTCGTCAACGGGCGCGACATCTTAAAGGCGGGATCTGCGGGCTTGCGGGCTTTGCGCGGGCATGAGGTGACTTACGTTGCCCAATCCGCCGCCGCCGCTTTTAACCCTGCGAAAAAGCTGATGGAACAGGTGATTGAAGCCACCCTCCACCATAAGCTGATGACGCGGGCCGAGGCCGAAGAGCGTGCCGTTTCCCTGTTTCGCCAGCTTGGCCTGCCCAAACCCGAAACCATCGGCAACCGTTATCCGCACCAAGTGTCGGGCGGTCAGTTGCAACGGGTGATGACGGCGATGGCGCTTTGCCCGAAACCCGATCTGGTGGTGTTCGATGAACCCACAACCGCGCTTGATGTGACCACACAGATCGAAGTGCTGGCCGCGATCAAAAAGGCGATTGTCGATACTGGGGTTGCAGCACTTTATATCACGCATGATCTGGCTGTTGTGGCGCAGATTGCTGACCATATTTTGGTGCTGCAAGGCGGTCATACCATCGAATATGGCACCACGGACCATATCATCAATTCGCCGTCCGAAGCGTATACTCAGGCCTTGGTCTCGGTCCGCTCGATCAACCACCATGAAAAATCTGTCGGTGCGCCTGTGCTTTCTGTGCGCGATGTCACGGCGCGCTACCGTGGCACCAAGTTCGACGTGCTGAAAAACATCACGCTGGATTTGCCCGAGGCGCAAACCCTTGCAATCGTAGGTGAATCCGGTTCTGGCAAGTCTACACTCGCCCGTGTGATTACGGGGCTGTTGCCGCCATCGTCGGGTGAAATTACCTTTGATGGCCGTGTCTTGCCTGCGGATTTTGAGGCACGTACCCGCGATGATCTGCGCGAGGTGCAGATGATCTATCAAATGGCCGATGTCGCGATGAACCCGCGCCAGACCGTTGGGACCATCATTGGCAGGCCACTTGAGTTCTACTTCGGCCTGCGCGGTGCTGCGAAAAAGCAGCGCATCCAAGAGCTGTTGGATGACATCGAGATGGGCGAGGGCTTTATCGACCGCTATCCTGCCGAGCTTTCGGGCGGCCAAAAACAACGTGTCTGCATTGCCCGTGCGCTGGCCGCCAAACCAAAGATGATCATCTGTGATGAGGTAACCTCGGCCCTCGACCCGCTGGTGGCCGATGGCATCCTTAAGTTGCTGCTCAGCCTGCAAAAGCGCGAAAACGTGGCCTATCTGTTCATCACGCATGATCTGGCCACTGTCCGCGCCATCGCCGACAGTATCGCGGTGATGTACCAAGGCCGCGTCGTACGCTACGGCAGCAAGACCGAGGTGCTGACCCCGCCCTTTGATGATTACACCGATCTTTTGCTCTCTTCGGTTCCTGAAATGGAATTGGGCTGGCTGGAACGCACAATCGCAAACCGCAAAATGGCGTCGGCGGGCAACTAGCCCCGCCGTCCCACCATCATCTGTTCTTAAATATCCCCGCCGGAGGCACCCGCCTTTGGTCCAAGTGACAAGCCCTTGTAATGCAAAACAAACTCCTGCTGATCATCCTTGATGGCGTGCCCTACCGCAATTGGCGCCGCTTGTTTGGCAACCTAGAGGGCTGGGTCGCCCAAGGGGAGGCGCAGGTGTGGAAAATGCGGGCCACGCTGCCCTCTACTTCGGCGTCTTGCTATGCGACCATCCACACTGGCACCCCGCCGCAGGTACATGGCACTTGGGGGAATGAGGCGGTTAAGCGTCTGTCACAGCCCGATATTTTCAGCCAGACCCGCAAAGGCGGCGGCATCACGGGGGCTGTCGCCCACAGCTTTTGGTCCGAGTTTTTCAATCGCGCGCCGTTCGATCCTGTCTGCGATTTGGAATATGATGAGCCTGCCAGCCAAACGATCAACCATGGCCGCTTTCACAGCATGTACGGCTATAACCTGATCAATCAGGCCACCCCCGCAGACTATGACCTATTCGCGACGCTGACCATGCTGACCGAGCGCTTTGGTCTGAATTACGGCATGCTGCACACCTGTACGCTGGATAGTATGGGGCACCGTTTTGGCCATGATTGCCGCGAGATGGACCATGCAGTCTATGCGCTTGACGCGACACTTGCCCCTTGGATCGACCGGTGGCGGCGTGCGGGGTATGAGGTGATCGTGACCGCCGATCACGGCCAGTCAATGCGCGGCCACCACGGCGGCACGGGCGAAGACCAGCAGGATTTCGCGCTCTATTATTTCGGACCCGCCAAAGGGCCAAGCCGTGACGTGCTGTTGGATCAGCTGAGTTTGGCCCCGACTATTCTCTCACGTTTGGGGGCAGAGATACCCGCCAGCATGAAGGCTCCGGTGTTTTTGCACGCGGCTGATTGAGGCAAGCCAAGCCCTTCGGGCTGCCTCCGGCGGAGGTATTTTTGCCAAGATGAAATTGGTGCGCTTAGTCGTCTTGCATGGTGACTATGATCTTGCCGGTTGATTTGCGGGCGCGCAGGCAGTCGAGCGCCTCTTGCGCTTGGGCTAGGGGAAAGCGGTGGCTGATATGCGGGCGCAGACCGCCTGCCTGATACCAGCCAAACAGGGTTTGCATGCTGGTGGCCAAGGTTTGTGGCGCGAATTTCAGGTAGCCGCCCCAGTAAAGCCCTATCACGCTTAGGTTTTTTACCAGCAACAGGTTAGCCGGAATTTGCGGCACCTCGCCTCCGGCAAAGCCGATCGGGATCAGGCGGCCTTCGGGTTTGGTCGCGCGCAGGGCCTCCATAAACGCGGGGCCGCCCACGGCATCATACACCACATCTACCCCGCCAAGCGCCTTGAGCGTGCCGCGCAGATCTGGGGCCTCGCTGTCGATGACATGGTCCGCGCCTGCGGCTTTGGTTATCTTCAGCTTGTCCGGGCCGCGCGCCGTTGCAATCACCCGCGCGCCCATACGTTTGCCAATCTCTACCGCCGTCAGTCCGACACCGCCTGCCGCCCCCATCACGAGCAAGGTTTCCCCCGCTTGCAGCCGCGCGCGATGGTCCAGCGCAAGATGGCTGGTGCCGTAGGCGATTTGAAAGGCCGCCGCCTCATCAAACCCCATACCATCCGGGATTAAACTGCACGCATCCGCAGCAAAGCAGCCTGTCTCGGCCAAGCCGCCTTGGCCCGCAAACACAGCAACCCTGTCGCCAATGGCAAGGCCTTTAACATCCGCACCCAGCGCTTCAATCACGCCGGCAAGTTCCATCCCGAGTGTGGCGGGCAGGGTAGGGCGCTCTTGGTAGGTGCCTGCGATCATCAGCAAATCGGCAAAATTCAACCCGCAGGCCCGAATGCGCAACTGAACCTGATTTGGGCCGGGGGGCGTCGGGGCGATTTCGCGCAGTTGCGCAGGTTGGCCGATGGTCTCTAGACGAAAAGCACGCATTTTAGTGGGGTCCCTGCCTGAATTGCCCTTGAAGATTACCTTATAAGAAGCCGTTTTGCCAGATGATGCGCTATCGCATTTTACAACGCGCATCGGAATTGTTTGCATTTTGCAATGCAAAATGGGAAACACGCTAGTGGCGAGTGTGGGCCGCTTTGGGCATCTAGCGGGAGATTGGGGCCGTGTCGTGTAAACCTGTATTCTTAGGGTTAGGTGGACCTATCTAAAAGGTTAGGTTTTTGTTGGAATGCTTGCAATGAAAAATTTGGCACGATATTTGCTTGTTATAGGGTAATACGATTAATTAGATGGAGTACCTGATGAAACACCCTGTTGACGCCCATGTCGGCAAGCGTATCCGCCACCGCCGTTGGATGGTGGGTATGACACAGCAGCAGCTTGCCGATAAAGTCGGGATCAAGTTTCAGCAGATTCAAAAATATGAAACTGGCATGAACCGTGTTTCGGCCTCGCGCCTTTGGGATATTGCCGAAGCACTTGGCGTGGCAATCAGCTTCTTCTTTGAGGGGCTTGATGACGCGCGTGAAACGCCGCGCGGTGTCGAAGGCGATATGATGGCCGATAAAGAGGCGCTGGAGCTGGTCCGCTCTTACTATGCCATCCCCGAGGCACAACGCCGCCGCTTGTTTGATCTGGCCCGCGTTCTGAGCGATGTTGCCTGAACCAGCTTCTGCTTTTTGTTGACCCGCGCTGCACAACGGGCTAGCGCGGGTAAATAGCTTGCGGAGAAAACCATGTTAACCCAATCTGACATAGCCGATATTCGGGCCACAGCGGCCGAGCTTGCCGATGCGGCCCGCACAGCCACGCTGGCGCATTTCCGCAAACCGGGTCTGATGGCCGATACCAAAGAAACCACGCATTTTGACCCTGTCACCGTGGCTGATCGCGCCAGTGAACAGGCGATGCGCGCAATTTTGCAGCACCGCCGTCCGCATGACAGCATCTTAGGCGAGGAATTTGGCACCACCACGGGCAGCTCGGGCCTGACATGGGTGCTTGACCCTATCGATGGCACGCGCGGCTATCTCTCTGGCACGCCAACTTGGGGGGTTCTCATCTCCATCGCAGATGAAACCGGCCCAATCTACGGCATCATCGACCAGCCCTATATCCAAGAACGGTTTGAAGGTGGCTTTGGCATGGCAACCGTGACCGGACCGATGGGGCTGTCGCAACTGCGCTGCCGCTCGGCCCGCCCCTTATCGCAGGCGATTATGCTGTCAACCTTCCCCGAGGTTGGCACCCCTGATGAATGCGCTGCCTTTCGCCGCGTTGTGCCAAATGTGCGGCTGGTGCGCTACGGCATGGATTGTTACGGCTACGCGCTCCTTGCGGCAGGGCAGGTTGATCTGGTGATCGAGGCGGGCCTTCAAACCTATGACGTCCAAGCGCCCATCGCAGTGATAGAGGCGGCGGGCGGCATCGTGACCAACTGGCAGGGCCAACCCGCCCACCAAGGGGGCCAAATCCTTGCCGCAGCGAATGCGGATATTCACGCCGCCGCCATGGCGCTGCTGAACGCGTAAGCCCCCGCATTCTCTTTGGTACAAATATCCTCGCCGAAGGCACGGTGGCCCCAGCGGCAGGCGCCAGTTTTTAGTGAAAACCGGCGCCTTTGGTGGTTACCAATGGCCGATATTCGGCGCGCTTAGCCATGGTTCGGCAGGCGGCAAAGGGTCGCCCGCTTGCAGCAATTCTACCGACACGTTATCGGGGCTGCGCACAAAGGCCATATGCCCGTCACGCGGCGGGCGGCTGATCTCGACACCATTCGCTGCCAAATGCGCGCAGAGTTCATAGATATTATCCACGCGATACGCCAAATGGCCGAAATGGCGGCCATCGCTTGGCAAACCCTCATCGCCATCCCAATTATACGTCAGCTCAACGGGGCATTCCAGCTGCTCTGGCGGGGCCATAAATATCAACGAGAACCGGCCCTTTTCGCTGTCCATACGCTTGGTTTCCACCAGCCCCAGCAGCTTGTAAAACGCCATGGATTTTTCAAGGTCCTTCACGCGAACCATCGTGTGCAGATATGTTAGTGCCATTTTTGTCTCCTAATTCTATGCCTGACTATAGGCCAAAATTCAGGAAAGGCGAGGCACTGTTCCCTAAAACTTAGAGGCCAGATCCACCACAAGTGAGGTTTCTTTGGCTTCGAACCGGCTGACGTTGGAATGCGTCATCTCATGCCGCAGCTTTAGCACGGGGGCAAAGCCTGCATAGCTTACCTCATTGAACTGAAACTGCATTTCGCCAAAGCCTGTGGTGTCGCTGCGCCCGCCCGGCACAGCCATTCCCGCCAAAGCATAGCCCGCATAGCTGCTTTTTTGCACACCGAAACTCGCGCTTAGCGCAATGGTGCCAATTGGGTTGGCCAATGTATAGCCGACCTGCGCGCCGAGGATATTGGCGGACCGTCCGGCGTTTTGCGTGTCAAAACGGTTTGCCGACAGGCTAAAGGTAATCATGTCTTGGTTGGCGCGTTGTTTCAGCAAGGTGCTGCGAAAACCAAAGCTGCGGTCGCCGTGCGGCAAGTCTTGTTTTGAGCGCTGCTCGACCTGTATTGAGCTGGCAAGGATCAGATCGCTTGCCAGCGGCATCCGGTGGCCAAGGCTGAGGCCGTAAAAGCTGTAATCACGGCCGCTTTCATAGGTCTGGCGGCCGACTTCACCTTCAACGCTAAAGCGGTGGCGGCTGCCCTTTGGCTGCCAGTCTTGGCGTAACGTCACGCCAATCCGGTTTGACCCAAAGCCGGGGTCGCCGCCCAAACGCGCCTTATCTGCGGATGACAGATGCACGCGGCGCACGGAAAGATCTGTGCCCAAAACGGTTTCGCTGTGCTCTGTTTGCCGCAACCGGTAGCTTAGGCTTACAGCGCCATCCGTTACCACGCCCTTAACTGCCTGTGCATCTGCGCTGAGTGCCCCGACAAAAGGCAACCCGTCGATGATGTTAAACTTGCCCGAGCTACCGTTGTTTACGTTATCGGACGGGCGCGCCGAAAAGGCCAGATTGATGCGCCAAGGGTTGCGCGCCCGTACCGCCCGAAACAGCTCTACGGTTTTGGCCTTGCGGGCCTCATCCGGTGCCGCCTCGGCCGATTTGCGCAGCCACCATTGGGCTGTCATTAATGCGCCGCGCTGAAACGCAAGGTTGGCGGCAAGATAAGACGACTGGTACTCTTGCTCCGGCGTTTTTGCATGGCGGTAGGATTGTTTCGCCGCCTTTTCGGCGGCTTTGGGTTGCTCTAACTGGCTCAGGCTGGTTGCCATCATGAACAGGGCAAAACTATCTGTCGGGTCGGCCTTCAGCAGCGCCAGCGCAATTTTGGCCGCAGAATCGGGTCGTCCTTGCCGAATGGCCTCTAACCCCATCTGCCGCGCATTGGTTTGGCTGACGGCGCTAAACCCTTCGGGCACATCGGTTTGCGCCGCAGCAAGTGCGGCCACCAATGACGTGGCAACCAAACCGGAAATCAAAGCTGTCCGCATCGGCCACACCACGTTAGGGGGCCGTGCCAAGGCAATCTCCGCCCGCCGTTGCGGTTAACCCACATTGGTCCAACACAAAGACACCGCGCTCAAGCGCTCCGCTTATTTGCGTATCGGCCGCGTTATAGACTGAGCCCAACTGCACCGCACCCGCCACGCTGGACGCCTGTGTGCCGCCAAACACCCCGCCATAGGTCCCATTAGCCCGCATTCCCCAAGTAAATCTCTGATTTTGCTATCCTGATTGTGGTATTTCGTATATAAATCATGGTGTTGACGGC
>NZ_JBGQOQ010000023.1:0-72014 GCF_052119765.1 Pseudorhodobacter sp. W20_MBD10_FR17
CTTTCCAGTTCCTCGCCGTCACGCTTCAGATCGTTTCCAACCGTCTTCGTTCCGGTAAGGCAGCTTTTAGGTAAACAGCTCGGAACCCGCAAGTGGAAAAAGACAGAAAGATGACATTTTCTTTAGCCTTACTAAATGTTGCCTGAAATTCGGTCGCTTGCGCAATTTGTGGTATGATCCAAAACCAAATCTTGCCGGAAATGACGCCCGCCCATTGCTCGAACTGCAAATCCTACAGGAATCACCGGCCCAAGCGGGAAATCATTCGAATCGTGAGCAGGAAAATCATCAGAATCAGGTAGATAATCGGCTCGGGCGGCCAGGCTTTGACCAACCAAAGGTAGTGAACCGCCCCTGCAAGCCCTGCGAAATAGGTCAAACGGTGCAGATTCTGCCATGTTTTCGGGCCCAAACGGCGGATTGAAAAGGTGTTCGAGGTGATCGCCAGAGGAATCATCGCAACAAACCCCGCCATGCCCGCCGTTATATAGGGGCGCTTTACGATATCGGCCCAAATCTCGGCCCAGCGGAACTGAAGGTCGAGGCTGACCCACACCGTCAAATGCAGCGCTATATAGAAGAAGGCTAAAAGCCCCAATGCGCGGCGATAGCGGATCAAGTTAAGCCCCGTAAACCGCCGCAACGGCGTTACCAGCAAAACGGCAATCATAAGCTGCAGGCCCCATTTGCCCAGCTGATGCTCTAGCGCCTTGACCGGATCGGCCCCAAGCCCGCCATTCACCGCCAGCCAAACCAACCATAAAAATGGCAACGCCCCCGCTATATATATAGCAAGGGGCGGCACACGACGCAGAGCAGTGTTCAGGGCTTGCACCACGGCTTAAAAATCCTTGGTCAAATCTTGCCCGGCATAAAGCTGGGCCACCTGATCGCCGTAGCCGTTGAACATCTGCGTATCGACGCGGCTGTCGAACAAGCCGCCCCCAATCCGCCGTTCAGACGCCTGTGACCAGCGCGGGTGATCGACCGTCGGGTTTACGTTGCTGTAAAAGCCGTATTCGCGTGGGTTGATCGCGTTCCAGCTGGCATAGGGCATCGTATCGGTCAGCGTGATACGCACAATCGACTTGATCGACTTGAACCCATACTTCCACGGCACCACCAACCGGATCGGCGCGCCGCTTTGGTTTGGCAGCGCTTCACCATATATCCCCGTCGCCAAAATAGTCAGCGGGTTCATTGCCTCATCCAAACGCAAGCCTTCGCGGTAAGGCCAGTCAATAATCCGGCTTTGCTGGCCAGGCATCTCTTCGGGGCGCACTATGGTTTCAAAGGCCACGAATTTAGCACCCGATTGCACGCCGACCCTGTTCAGCAGGGTCGCCAGCTCAAACCCGTTCCACGGAATAACCATCGACCAAGCCTCGACACAGCGGAACCGATAAATCCGTTCTTCCAGCGTCACACCGGCCAAAATATCGCCAAGGTCATAATCGCCCGGCTTATCCACCATCCCGTCAATCTTGATCGACCAAGGGTTCGGCTTAAACGCGGCCGAATTGTTCAGGGGGTCTTCCTTACCTGTGCCGAACTCGTAAAAGTTATTGTAGCTGGTGATCTCTTTCAGAGTATTCGGTGTGGCATCTGTTGAAAACGCACTTGGCACGGTTTCAATTGACGCCTGCGCCGCACCCGCCACCATCATCGCACCCGCACCTGCCAGCAAACTGCGCCGGCTCATCCATTGCGCCTTGGGCGTCACGTCCGACCATTTCAGATTTCCGTCAAAACTCTTCTTCATATTCCGCACCCTCGCTACCTGCTTTGTGATCAAGATAGCCTAACTTTTGAAAAACGCACCTAAACTTGTCTCACATTCCCGACACAGCGCTGAAACATGACACCGCACAGCGAACCCACATTCAGCAAACCATTGCAAAATACATATTCAATCGGCAGAATGCGAAACAACGCCAATCCAAGAGGAGGAAAAATGATGTTTAAATATATGACCCTCGCCGCTGCCTTTGTTGCCACCAGCGCCATGGCGCAAGAATTTACGGCCCACACGACGGACGAGCCGTTTGAGGATGTGACCTTTGCCATTGAAAGCGCGATTGTCGGCAAAGGGCTGGTGATTGACCATGTTGCCCATACCGGCGAAATGCTGGAACGGACCCGCGCCGATGTTGGCAGTGACAAGGTGCTGTTCCTTGGTGCCGATGTGTATGAGTTTTGCTCGGCCACCGTCAGCCGGCAGGTGATGGAAGCAGACCCGACAAACTTTAACTACTGCCCCTATGCCATCCGCGTTTACGAACAACCCGAAACCGCAGGCACCGTCACCGTCAGCCATCAGACCTATTCCGGCACGATGGAACCCGTGAACGAATTGCTGGAAAGCATCGTCGCCGATGCTTTGGGCCTATAATAACGCACTTTTGGATAACATTGAGTTTACTTGAAATCCAAAGCCGCCCTTGCTTAGCGCGGGCGGCTTTATCGTCAACCCTACCCCACGTGATTTTGACCCTGATCCAATCTGCCCGCCCAGCCGTTTCCCCTATGCCAAGCCAATTTGGCATTGAACCAAATCTTAGGGAGACGACCAATGATCCGCAGAACCTTTATCGCCCTCACCGCTGCTGCCTCGCTGATGTCTACCGCGGCCTTTGCCGCCGATAAGGACATCGTTGATACCGCCGTGGACGCGGGCAGCTTTACCACCCTCGTCGCCGCCGTACAGGCCGCCGGTCTGGTTGATACATTGAAAGGCGAAGGCCCGTTCACCGTATTCGCCCCAACAGATGAGGCCTTCGCCGCATTGCCAGCAGGCACAGTCGAAGAACTGCTGAAGCCCGAGAATAAAGACAAGTTGATCTCGATCCTCACCTATCACGTTGTGGCGGGTAAAGTGATGTCGACAGACCTGACCGAAGGCATGATGGCCCCCACAGTCCAAGGCAGTGATGTCACCATCACCTTGGACGGCGGCGCAAAGGTAAACGGTGCCAACGTCACCACCGCCGATATTGAAGCGTCGAATGGCGTGATTCATGTGATCGACGCGGTTATTCTGCCGTCAATGTAATCGCGCGCGGTTAGCACGCTCGGCCCGCCATTGGTTTGGCGGGCCGTTTCGCATTTGGTTGACAGCCAGCCTTGCCACCCGCAAAATATGCGCAACACGCAAAGGGTAGCCCATGAAAATCGCCGTACTTGATGACTATACCAATGATGCGCTGGCTTTGGCTGATTGGTCGGGGCTTGGCGATGTTACTATATATAACGACACGCTAACCGACCCCGCCGCGCTGCAAGCGCGCCTGCTACCATATGAGGCGATTTGCGTGATGCGCGAACGCACTCCCCTACCCGCAGCGCTGTTGCAGGCCTTGCCAAATTTGCGGCTGGTCGTAACCACCGGCCCACGCAATGCCAGCATTGATCTTGCCGCGGCCAAGGCCTGCGGGATTACCCTTTGTGGCACCGAGTCGCGTAAAACCACCACATCCGAACTGGCCGTGCTGATGATGCTCGCCCTGAACCGCCGCTTGATGCCCGAGGTCGCAGGCCTGAACGCAGGCGGATGGCAAACCGGCCTTGGCCGTGATCTGGCCGGCCTGCGCTTGGGGCTGGTTGGTCTTGGCAATATCGGCGCGCAAATGGCCGCTTTTGGCCGCGCCTTCGGGATGGAGGTCAGCGCGTGGTCTACCAACCTGACCGCCGCGCATTGTGATGATTTCGGCGTCACCCGCGCCGACAGCCTGCAGGATTTGATGGCCACCTCCGATGTGGTTTCCGTCCACCTCGTACTGTCAGATCGAAGCCGTGGCCTTATCAACGCAGCCGCCTTTGCCGCGATGAAGCCGGGTGCGGTTTTCCTAAACACCTCGCGCGCGGCCATACATGACACTGCGGCCTTGCTTGCGGGGCTGCACCGCGGCCAACCCGCAATGGCAGGTATAGATGTGTTTGATGCCGAACCCCTACCCGCCGATGACCAAATACGCGACAAAGGCTTAATCGCTTCGGGTCGCCTGCTGCTTACCCCGCATCTTGGCTATACAACCGAGGCCACCTTTCGGCTGTTTTACGAGCAAACGGTTGAGGCCCTGCACGCGTTTAAATCCGGCATCCCGATCCGTGTATTGGCCTAGCATAACCAAGCGCATGCAAACCGCCTCAACGTAAAGCCCGCCCCTTAATAATCGCATCATGGCCAAACTTGGCGCGGATCTTATCGGTCGCCGCCTCGGCTGCCGCGCGCTTGCCTGCATCGGGGTCTAGCAAGTCACCGGTGGTATCAGCCTGTTCTGCGGGGCACAGATCGGAAATGCCCACCCCGATCAGGCGAAACGGCCCCACCTCTTTATACGCCGCCAGCAAAGCCTCGGCCTCACGGTAAATCCGGTCGCAGGTTTGCGTGGGCGACGGCAGGCTGTGACGGCGGGTGATCGAGGCAAAACTGGCCGATTTCAGTTTCAGCGTCACCGTCCGCCCTGCCAAATCCCGCGCCTTGGCCCTGTCAGAAACCTGCTCGGCCAGCCGCCATAAATGGCCCTTTAACAACTCACGATCAGCAATATCCGTATCAAAGGTGGTCTCTTTGGAAATGGATTTCACCGGTTCATCCCGACTAACCCGCCGCGTATCAAGCCCGCGCGACAGATGCCACAAACGGTCGCCCATGCTGCCAAAACGGACGGAAAGATCGCCGCGCTCCCAGCGCTTCAAATCGGCAATCGTCCGTATTCCTGCCTTTTCCAGCGCGGCCCGAGTGGCCGCCCCAACCCCCCAAATAACCGACACTGACTTCGGCTCTAAAAACGCCTCGGTCTCTTCGCATCCAATCACCGAAAAGCCGCGCGGTTTATCAAGGTCAGATGCGATCTTGGCAAGGAACTTGTTGTGCGACAGGCCAACCGAACCGGTGATGCCCAGCCTTTCCTCCATATCCTTGACCAGTTTTGCCAGCAAAACGGCGGGCGGCGCGCCATGTAGGCGGGCGGTGCCAGTCAGGTCTAAAAAGGCCTCATCCAGCGAGAGGGGTTCGATCGCGGGGGTCAGCGCTTCCATCATCGCACGGATTTCACGTGAAACCGCCACATACACCGACATTCTGGGTTTGACGACCGTGGCCTCGGGGCACAGCTTCAGGGCCTGAAACATCGGCATGGCCGAACGCACACCCTTGATACGGGCAATATAGCAGCAGGTGGAAACAACCCCCCGCGTGCCGCCACCAACGATAAGCGGCACGTCGCGGTATTCAGGATGGTCACGTTTTTCAACCGATGCATAAAAGGCGTCACAATCCATATGGGCAATGGAAAGGCTGTTCAGCTCGGGGTGCGAAATGATGCGCGGCGAGCGACAAGCCGGACAGCGTTTTGGCGCCGGGGCCGTGCCGGGCGAAAACTGGGTAAGACAGGCGCGGCAAAGGGCGGGCATGGGCGCAGTATAGCATCGCGATTTCAGGTGCGAAATGGGGGTGTGAATTGTGCCCGGATGATTTTGCAAGCGGTTGTTAAGGTTTCGCTGGGTGCAAACATGGGCAGGGTTTGGGGGATGTCGGGCCTCTTGCGTGAAGGGCCGATAGCGGCCATGTATGTATAAGGTGTTTTTCAAAGGGTTTTAACGATGGATATTGAGCAGTTGATTGGTGGCAATGCGGTGTACCTTGCGGTCGCTGTATTCATCATTATTTGCATTTTTTTGGGCGTGCGGATTGTGCCGCAATCTGAAAAGCACGTGGTTGAACGGTTCGGCCGCTTGCGGGCGGTGCTGGGGCCAGGCATCAACTTTGTCGTGCCGTTTTTGGATAAGGTCGCGCATAAGATTTCAATCCTCGAACGGCAGTTGCCGACAGCATTGCAAGATGCGATTACCACCGACAACGTATTGGTAAAGGTCGAAACCTCTGTGTTTTACCGGATAATCGAACCGGAAAAGACGGTCTACCGGATCCGCGATGTCGATGCCGCGATTGCAACAACAGTTGCAGGGATTGTGCGGTCTGAAATAGGCAAAATGGAGCTGGACCAAGTGCAAAGCAACCGCACCGGCCTGACCGCGCAAATCCGCGAACAGGTACGTGCGATGGTCGATGATTGGGGGATTGAGGTAACGCGGGCCGAGCTGCTGGATGTAAACCTTGATGAGGCGACACGCGCCGCGATGTTGCAACAGTTGAACGCCGAACGGGCGCGGCGGGCGCAGGTGACCGAGGCCGAAGGCAAAAAGCGCGCGGTCGAGCTGAACGCCGATGCAGAGCTATATGCCGCCCAGCGTGAGGCCGAGCAGCGCCGCGTTTTGGCGGATGCCGAGGCCTATGCGACAGGCGTGATTGCCGAGGCGATCAAGTTAAACGGGATTGAGGCCGCGCAATATCAGGTGGCGTTGAAGCAGGTCGAGGCCTTGACCGCCGTAGGCCAAGGCGCGGGCAAGCAGACGATCATTGTGCCAGCGCAGGCGCTTGAGGCCTTTGGCGATGCGTTCAAAATGTTGCAGGGCCGAAAATGAGCTGGTTTGGTCTCTGGTGGGTTTGGATCGTTTTGGGGTTTGCGCTGGGGGTGCTAGAGGTGCTTGCCCCCGGCTACATCTTCCTTGGCTTTGCCATGGGCGCGGTCGTGACAGGCGTTTTGGTCGGCGTTGGCCTGCTGGGCCAAGGGCTGCCGGTGACATTGCTGGTGTTTGCACTGGCATCGCTCGGCGCTTGGTTCGCTACGCGCAAGCTGTTGGGCGCGCAGGCCAGCAAAGCCAAAATCTGGGACCGCGATATCAACGATAATTAGGGCAGATGCCCTAATTCAACACAACGATTGCAGCGTTTAGCGCGGTGGCAAGACTGACCCACGCCACATAAGGCAGGAACAGCAAGGCCGACAGCCGGTCACCGCGCCATTCGCGCAAGATAAACACCACGATCAGCGCCCAAATCGCTACGATCACCAGCAGCCCCGCCAAAGGCAGTTGCAGCCCGAAAAACACCGGCGACCAGATGAAATTTAATCCCATTTGCGCCCACCACAACTTTACTGCGCCGCCATGTAGCCATTTGCGCGCGCCAACCCAGCCGATCAGCACATACAGCGTGGTCCACATCGGGCCAAACACCCAATTCGGCGGGGTAAACCAAGGCTTTGCCAACCCAGCGTACCATTCGCCCGGCACGTTCAGAAACCCGATGCCGCCGCCGATGACCACAACCCCGATGATAAACGCCGCATAGACCAAACCGTTACGCATGAAAGCCCCTTTTCAAGACAGCGCCGTGGCGCCACACCTTACAACGCGCCATATCCGGCCTGCGTTCAATCTGCTTTAGCGAATGCGCCAACGCCTTAATCCAGCGCACGCGCCTCGGACACCAGCAAAATCGGGATGCCATTGCGGATTGGAAAGGCCATTTTCGCGGCCTTGGAAACCAGCTCTTTCGCCGTGGCATCATAGCTTAGCGTGGTCTGGGTCATCGGGCAGACCAAGGCTTCCAGCATCCGGCGATCAATTTCTGGGGTGGCGTCATCGCTCATTGCATCATCTCCTCATCCGAACCGCCACGCAGGGCAAATTCAATCAGTGTTACCATGGTTTCGCGCCGCGTAATCAGGGTTGGGGCCTCCAGCAACGCTTGCCTATCCTCGGGCGAGAACGGGCATAGCATGGACAACGAGTTTATCAGCAACTCTTCATCCGCCTCGGACAGGCTTTCCCAATCGGTTGACAGGTCCAGCGACACGAAAAACCGGTGCAGCAGGTCCATAAACGCGGCGCGGTCAAAGCTGCGATCCTGTTCGACGCCACCTTGATCGCGGTCAAACCCGTGCCAATCGACGCGCGCACAACGATATGGGGTCTTGCCCTCCACCTCGCCGCGCAGACGAAATCGCGACACACCCGCAAGCGTGACCATATAGCGTCCGTCCTCGGTTTCGGAAAAGCCGGTCAGACGACCGGCGCAGCCAATGGCATGCAGCCTAGGCGCGCCGCCCGCATGGTTGGCGGGCAGCTCACGCGGCTGGATCATCCCGATCAGCCGCGCGGGTGTTTTCATGCAATCCTCGACCATCTGCAAATAGCGTGGTTCAAAGATATGCAGGGGTAACCGCGCCCGAGGCAACAGCAGCGCACCGGGCAGCGGAAAGATTGGAATTGTATCTGGCAGGTCTGTGATATGTTTCATAAGCAACAGCTAGGCCGGATTTTCAGTTAGACAAATATCATGCTGGAAAGTTTGCGGCGGCCTTTCAGCACGATCGGATCTTTGGGCGGCAGCGCGTCAAATATAGTGAAAAGCTGCATCTTGGCGGCGGCGTCATTCCACTCACGGTCGCGGCGGAACAGGTCCAGCAACATATCAACCGCCTCTTCGACTTTGCCAGCCGCGTGCAAGGCCTGCGCCAAATCAAACCGCGCCTGCAGGTTCTCGGGGTCTGCCTCAACCGCTGCGCGCAGCTCGGCCTCGGGGCCTGCGTTTTGGGCCTGATGTATCAGGGCGATTTGGGCGCGAACGGCCTCAACCTCTTTGGCGGTGGCGATTTTTGCAGGGCAAGCAGCAAGGGCGGCTTCGGCCTCGGCCACTTGATCCAGCGCCAGATGCGCGCGCAGCAGGCCACCAAAGGCCACAGGGTTTTCCGGCTCTTCCTCATGTATCGCGGCAAAGGTTTCCAGCGCATCAGCAAATTCGCCGTCGGTCAGCATGGTTTCCGCCGCTTCAATCGCCTCTCCCAGCCCGCCATCGCCAGCCAAAGCGGCAACCTTATCAATAAAGGCTTTCAGCTCGGACGCAGGCTTGGCGCCTTGAAAACCGTCCACTGGCTTACCTTGATAAAACGCATAGACCGTCGGGATCGACTGAATGCGCAACTGCTCCGAAAGGGTCGGGCTTTCATCAACGTTGATTTTCACCATGCGTACGCGGCCTTTGGCAGCGGTCACGGCTGCCTCCAGCGCTGGCCCAAGTTGTTTGCACGGGCCACACCAAGGTGCCCAGAAATCAACAATCACCGGCACGTCGTTGCTGGCCTCGATGACATCGGCCATAAACGTGGCCTCTGCCCCGTCTTTGATCAAATCCGCAGCGGCCTCTGGGCCAGCCCCTTGTTCCCCAAACATCAACATTGCATACCTCTTTCGTCAAAACTGTTACCCCTTATATGCGCATTGATAGGCAAAAGGCCAAGGGGCAATGCAGGGACTTGCAAAACAGGGGGCTTTGCAAAGCTATGGCGCCGCAATACCCTGCGCGCCTATGCAACAGGAGCCCGTGATGCCGATTCTGATGACCTTTGGCGACAGCAACACCCATGGAACGCCACCAATTACCGAACGCGGGGTTTACGCGCGCTATGATGCGGCCACGCGCTGGCCCACGCGGGCAGCGGCACAGCTTGGCCCTGAATGGTCGCTGGTTGAAGAGGGGCTTCCCGGCCGCACCACCTGTTTCAACGACCCACAGATGGGCGATCACATGAATGCGGTGATCGGGTTGCGCATCGCGCTAAATTCACACGGCCCGCTGAATTATATGACCCTGATGCTGGGCACCAATGATGTGAAAACCCGCTTTGGCGCATCGCCTACGCAGATCGTGGCGGGTATTGCAGGTTTGGTTGATATGGCGCTGTCGCCCGACATGGCGTTGCGGCATCCGAACTTGAAACTGCTGCTTATCGCGCCGCCACCCGTTCAAGAACTGGGGCCACTGACCGCCGAATTCATAGGTGCCACCGACAAAAGCCGCGCCCTTGCGCCCCTAATGCAAGCCTACGCAACCCAGCGCGGCGTTGGCTTTCTAGATGCCGCGGCAGCCCTACAAACCAGCCCGATTGACGGCATCCACTTCGCCCCCGAGGGCCACGCAGCCCTCGCCAATGCGGTGGCAAACAGCTTGACCGCCCTATAATTTCATCTTGGTCTAAATACCTAAATCCCGCCCTTGCGTCGTGCAATTAATTCGGCATGCAGCGCAGGGGCGGCTACAATCACCCCATCACTGCGCGGATCAGCCACGTTAAACCGCAAACCCGCCCCCGCACCGTCACTCACCGCCGCTCCAGCCCGCGCGGCGATCAAGGCACCTGCTGCGATGTCCCATTCCCATGTCGGGCGAAAGGCCAGCATCGCGTCAAACCGCCCTTCAGCCACAAGGCACAAGCGGTACGCCAGCGAGGGCCGGAAATGGCGCGGCATGTCGGGCACGCCACCCGGCCAATGGTTCGGCTGCATATTGGGTTTTGAGGTCAGAACCGTCGCCCCCGCTACTTGTGCCTGCATACTGGCACGCATAGGCGCGCCGTTTACATGGGCATCCGATGCGGCATGCGCGCAATACATCCGGTTTTTTGCAGGCAAAAACACGGTCGCCGCGATGATCACGCCATCCTCGGCAATCGCCAAGGAATGGGCAAAATTGTCTTGGCCATCAATAAACGCGCGGGTGCCATCAATCGGGTCGATGATAAAACAACGCTTGGTGGCAAGGCGGTCGGTGCTGTCGGGCGTTTCCTCGGACAACCAACCGTAATCGGGGCGCGCTTTACGCAGATGCGCGCCCAGCATGGTGTTTACGGCCAGATCGGCCTCGGTCACCGGGCCTGCGCCATCGCCTTTGTCCCATGTCTGCACGTCGCGCTTGAAATAACGCAGGGCAATCGCCCCCGCCTCACGCGCGGCATCGACCAGCAGGTCCAGATCAGCGTTCAGATCACGCACCGGCAAGCGTTAACCCTTCGACCAGCAAAGACGGCACGCGCGTTGACATATGCATCCGCGCGTCATTGCCCGGCGTCATCCGCATCAACATATCGCGCAGGTTGCCAGCAATCGTGATCTCGTTCACGGCATAGGTGATTTCACCGTTTTCGACCCAAAATCCCGATGCCCCGCGCGAATAATCACCCGTCGTCGGGTTAATCGACGACCCAATCATCGAGGTCACCAACAGGCCTGTACCCATATCGGCGATCAACTCAGCCCGCGATTTAGTGCCTTGCGTCAGATCAATATTCGACGTGCCGGGTGAGGGCGGCGAGGATGTGCCGCGCGCAGCGTTGGCGGTGCTGGCCATTCCCAGCTTGCGGCCTGTGGCAAGGTCCAACACCCAACCCGTCAGCACACCGTCCTGCACAATGGCACGACGCGCGGTGGGCAGGCCTTCGCCATCAAACCAGCGGCTTCCGGCGATGCGCACGCGGTGCGGGTCTTCAATAACCGACAGGCCTGCGGGCAAGATTTGCTGACCTAGCGCATCACGCAACCACCCCGAGCCGCGCGCGATTGTAGACCCGTTGATCGCCCCCAACAAATGCCCGATCAGCCCCGAGGAAATACGCTCATCATACAGCACAGGATATGAGCCGGTTTTGGGTTGCCGCGCGCCGACACGGTCCAACGCGCGGCTGGCGGCAAGCGCACCAATCTCCTCGGGGCTTGGCAAATCAGACGCGTAAATGCGGCCTTCTGCAGACCAATCCCGTTCCATCCCAGTACCAGTGCCGGTAAAGGCCACGGCAGAAATAGATCGTGACGAACGGGCGTACCCTCCTGAAAATCCATTGCTTGCGGCCATATAGATCTGACGCCGCGACTGGCTAGCGCTGGCCTCGACTTGGGTAATGCCAGAAACGCCCATAGCGGCGGCTTCGGCGCGGCGGGCATCGGCTTCCAGCTCGGCGGCGCTGACCTCGGGCGAGGGATCGCACAGATCAAGTGCTGCCATATCCCAGCTTTGCGCCAGTTGCGACGGATCGGCCAACCCTGCGTAAGGGTCGGCAGGGGCCTCGCGTGCCATAGCAACCGCACGTTCGGCAGCGGCGCGGATGGTGGTATCGGCTGTATCAGATACGGAAACACAGGCCTGCCGCTGCCCGATCAGCACCCGCAACCCCAGCTCGACCCCTTCGGACCGTTCGGCCTGTTCCAACTGGCCTGCGCGAATATCAATTCCGGTGGCGATGCCATCAACGGCCAGCGCATCGGCGGCATCGGCGCCAGCTTGTTTGGCGGCGGTCAGCAACGCATTGGTCAGCGCTTCGAGGGAACGGGTCATAAAAGCCTCCGTTTGGGGTTGCATCAGGCAGGTAATCTGCCCCGCCCGCCAAAGCAAGGCATGGCCTGTTTAAACGGCTTTTTTAAACAAAGCCCGAAGTTCGCAAAACCAAAGGGTGGCCCAAGCATCACATCAGCCATGAAACGCTATAGGCCACCCCGTCTTTCGTTTGCCTTAGAATGGCAGCGGGTTGCCGTTGGACAGGATTTTGCCATCCTCTTTGATTTCGACCTCGGCAATAAAGCTGTCAGGCGTTGGACCGGGTTTTGCCAACATACCAGCCATCATGCCAAAGGTCATGGTGACCTGCTGATCAACCAGACCAAGGGCTTGCAGCTTGCCCAAAAGGGTATTGGCCCCTGTCAATGACAGGTTCAGCTTGCCGGTCGGCATCGGGACAACACCGCCCAACATCGGCGGCTTGGAATTGTCAAACGTCAACGCGCCATTGCCTTTGAATTCGGCGCCCGCAACCGTCAACTGCAAGGCGTCAATATCGACGGATGACAGCTCATACGGTGGGGCATCCATGGCGGATTGATCAACAGCAAGCATATCGACTAGCGGCTTTGCCTTACCTTTCAACGATATATCCAGCGTTGCAGGGTCGCGCGGCAGACTAGCGCCCGGGTCGATCATGTTCCACAGCATATCGGAAACCGTCAGCCCTTGCAGCTTGGTTTTCAGCGCGAAATCCTTTGGCTCATCGCTTTTCGCAATCGGGATCAACAAGCTGAATTCAGCCGCGTCATAGGCGGCCGTCACCTCGGGAAAGGGAATAGAGGTGCCGGTCAGTTTCAGCGTCACACCCTTGCCGCCGCCGCCATAAGAAATGCGCTGACTATCAAGTGATACGTTCAAATTGCCGCCGTGCGAGGCGCTATCCACATTGGTTGTGGTCCCTGCTGGGTCGGTCGAACCAAGGTTAAGATTACCACTATCATAGGTAAAAGACGCGTCTGTGCTAAACCCTTGGGCCAGCATTTCGCCCAATTCCCCCGTGGCCATCGCCTTGGGCAACGCCCCCGTAGAGGCACCAGCCACATTGTTCATCTGGCCTTGCACCGCAAACTTACCACCGTTTTCGGGATCATCGCCCGCGGCGTTGAACGCCAGGCTTTGCGCCGAAAAGGTAGAGCTGACCGAGGTCACTTCGGCTGGCGATACAGCATAAGTTGCCGCAAGTTTGGTCAGGTTGACCGCGATATTCAAATTCTCGGGTTTATTATCGACCATAAATTCCGACATTGTCGCCGCAATTGCATCGCCCGCGATGTCATAGTTGATAGCAGCAGGATCACCGCTTGCGGTAATCTTCAGGCCGGTCTGATCAATGGTGATGGTGCTGGACAGGTCTTTCTCAAGGCCATTTTTGCCTTGGGATTTAATGCTATAGCTGTTGGACATGGTCACTTCGACGCGCCCGTCACCGGTTTCGCGCAACGCAATCTGCGGGATGATTGCCGACACTTTGCCATGCTCGTTTGGCATATCGACCGTCACGTTGGTCAAGGTCAGCGTATCGCCCGAGCGGGATTCAGACCCTGTGGAATAGGTTTGGCCGTAGGATGTGCTAAGATCCTTCCAGTTTTGCCAAACGTCATCGGCGGTAACATCGGCAAAAACAGGAGCAGAAAAGGCCGTTAAAGCGGCGAAAGAGGTTGTGATCAAAATGTGCTTGGACATGGCATCGGTTCTCCGAGTGAATTCTTGGCAACAGCATCGGCGCGGGCAAAGGCTGGGTCAAGGGGGGATGCGGCCTGTTTGGTCCACGTTCCCGTGATTTGCGCAAGGCCGCGCAAGAAGGCTGGCATGAGCGCAAGCGCTGCGTTAGCCTTGGTAGAAACAGCTAAAGGGATGCAAAGATGCAGGGCAAAGTTGTGGCGATTACAGGCGCAAGCCGCGGGATTGGGGCCGCAACGGCGCACGTGTTTGCAGATGCAGGCGCACGGGTGGTGTTGCTGGCACGCTCGGCCGATGAAATTTCGGCTTTGGCCGATGAAATCGGGCGCGGCGCAATGGCCATTGCCTGCGATGTTGGCGATGCAGACGCGGTTGCGGGTGCCATGGCGCAGATCGTGGATACGTGCGGCGGGCTGGATGTGCTGATCGGTAATGCGGGTGTTATCGATCCAATAGCCCGGATCACAGATGCCGATGTGAACGATTGGGGCCGTGCGATTGATATCAACCTCAAGGGCGTTTTCTATGGCATGCGGGCTGCAATTCCGCTGATGCGGGCGCGTGGCGGCACAATTATCACTGTGTCCTCGGGTGCGGCGCACAATCCTTTGGAAGGGTGGAGCGCCTATTGCGCTGGCAAGGCGGGGGCCGCCATGTTGACCCGCGCCGCGCATCTTGAGGAATCCGCGAATGGCCTGCGGATCATGGGCATGTCACCCGGCACGGTCGCGACCGAGATGCAGGTAAAGATCAAGGCCAGCGGGATAAACCCTGTCAGCCAGCTTGACCCTGCGGTGCATATCCCCGCCGAATGGCCCGCGCAGGTGATGCTGTGGATGTGCGGCGCGGGTGGTGACGATTGGCTGGGACAAGAGGTTTCAGTGCGCGATGAAGGCATTCGCCGTGCCGCAGGGCTGATCGCATGATTGATCTGGCTATTGACGGCGGCGTATGGGCTGCCACGATCAACCGGCCTGAAAAGGCCAACTCTCTGACCGGCGCAATGCTGGCCGATTTGGCCGATATAGCCGAACGCGCAGGGGCCGAGTGCGCGCGCGCGTTGATTATCACCGGCAAGGGCCGCGTGTTTTCGGCAGGCGCTGATTTGGAAGAGGCGCATGCAGGGCTGGCCACAAGCGCGCTTTGGGAAAGGCTGTCAGGCGCAATTGCCGCACTGCCTTGCCTGACAATTGCCGCATTGAACGGCACATTGGCAGGCGGCGCGATGGGTATGGCGCTGGCCTGTGATGTGCGGATTGCTGTGGCGGGGGCCAAGTTTTTCTATCCGGTGATGAAGCTGGGTTTTTTGCCGCAACCATCTGATGTGCCAAGGCTGGTGCGGCTGGTTGGGCCTGCGCGGGCGTCAATGATCTTGGTCGCTGGGCAAAAGATTGCGGCAGATGAAGCGCTGGCGTGGGGCTTGATTGACCGCATCACAGATGAGGCCGATTTGCTAAGCGCGGCGCAGGGTTTTGCCTTGGATAGCCTCGCTGCAACACCCGCACATGCCACCGCGATAAAACGAATGATTTGGGCGTAACGACGGTTTTTCGCCGAAAAACCTGAATTTTCCACGAAAATTCGGTGGCCCTTTGGTTGCTGGCATTGCGGCGACACGGTCTTTCAGGCAAAAGCACGCAAGTTGCATCAGGAGTCGATCATGGATTACAACGCATCGGGAGCCGTAAAAATGGGCAAAAACACGCCACGCTATTCCGAACATAACGCCAAGGGCAGCGACAAAAACCCTTACGGCGGGGAAAACCAAAAGGCTGAATTGCTGGCACGCATGAAAGCCGCAGCCGAGGCCAAAAAGGCCGCAGCAAAAGACGCTGAATAAACCGCCTAAATCTGCTTGCCCTGCAAAAGGCGCGGCAGGTCGCCCTCTAGCCCTGCCGCCGTTCGAATAAAGCGGCGGCGCAGGCCGGGCAATGCATTCACCGCGCCCATGCCCAGATCACGACCCAAACGCAGCAGCGGGTTATCATTGGAAAACAGCCGGTTAACCCCGTCCATACCCAACGCAAGCGTGGTCGTATCAAACCGCCGCCATTGCTGATACCGCTCCAGCACATCCACAGCGCCGATGTCTTCGCCCCGCCGCGCAGCCTCTATCACCACCTGCGCAAGCGCGCCCACATCCCGCAGCCCAAGGTTCAACCCCTGCCCTGCAATCGGATGCACCCCATGCGCGGCATCCCCCACCAAGGCCAAGCGGGGGGCAACAAAGCTATTGGCCAGCGTCAGATTCAGCGGATAGGTAAAACGGGTGCCTGCAAGTGCAATCTCGCCCAAGAAATCCCCAAAACGCGGGCGCAGGGCATTTAGATAATCCGCATCATTCAACGCCGAGATTTGCGCCGCGCGGGCGTCGGTTTCGCTCCAGACAATCGAACTGCGGTTGCCAGGCAGCGGCAAAATCGCCAGCGGCCCTTGCGGCATGAAAAACTGATGCGCTATGCCGTGGTGGGGCAGCGCATGCGTAACGGCTGTCACCAGCGCCGTTTGGCCATAGCCCCAACCGCTGCGCGAAATACCAGCCCGCTGGGCGGTGCCACTTGCACGACCATCGCAGCCCACAAGCAGACGCGCGGTCAGCACAGGCCCCGAAGCCAGTGTGACAGAGGCACCCGAAGCATCAATACTTTGCGCGGTTACCGTTTCGCCCGACAACAGGGTGATATTCGGCACCGCCTCCATCGCCGCCAGAAACGCTGCATAGAGATGGCGGTCCTCGGCCATAAAGCCCATCGGGCCTTCCTCAATCTCGGCATGGTCAAAATGCAGAAAAAACGGTGCGGCACCTGCACCTGCATGGCCGTCACTGGCCTTAATTTCCAAAATCGGTTGCACCTTATCCGCAATCTGCGGCCAAACGCCGATCACCGAAAGCAACCGTTTTGACGCCAGCGCCAGCGAATAGGCGCGGCCGTCAAACCCCGCCTCTGCCCGCGCGGGTGCAGGGCGGGCATCAACCACCGTGACGCGCAAACCGCCCCCTGCCAAAGCCAGTGCCAAAGCAGGGCCATTCAACCCGCCACCTACGATCAGAATATCAGCATCATGTTTCATGCCGCCAATATGAGGCTTTTGGTCGCTTTGTCCATGCGGCGCGCCGTCATAGTCTATTGTCCGATGCGGGGGTTAACGCTAGCCTTACGCAACAACGGAAAAAGGTGGGTTATGGCAGGCAATTGGCTTTGGATGACGGCAGCAGATTTGGGCCGTGGGATTGAGGCAGGCAAGATCAACGCGGTAGAGTTGACGGAAGCTTTCCTTGACGCGATTGATCGCCACCCCGAGGCCAAACGCATCTATTCCCGCACCACCCCGCGCCGTGCGCGGTCCATGTCTATGGCGGCGGCTGACCGTGCAAAGGCAGGGCAGCGGATTGGCCTGCTCGACGGCGTGCCGATTTCGTGGAAAGACCTGTTCGATGCCTCGGGCGCGCCGTGTGAGGCAGGTTCGGCGTTGCTGGCGGGCCGTGTTCCTGAAACGGATGCCGAAGTGCTAACCACCGCCACCGCGCAAGGGCTGGTCTGCTTGGGCAAAACCCACATGTCCGAGCTGGCGTTTTCGGGGCTGGGGCTGAACCCTGTTACCGCGACACCGCCTTGTGTGAATGATCCAAAGGCCGTGCCTGGGGGGTCTTCATCCGGGGCTGCGGCGTCGATTGCGTTTGGGCTGGCGCCTGCTGGGATCGGGTCGGATACGGGCGGGTCGGTTCGCATTCCGGCGGCTTGGAATGATTTGGTCGGGCTGAAAACCACCTCAGGCAGGCTATCGCTAAAGGGCGTGGTGCCGCTGTGCGAACGGTTTGATACCGTAGGCCCACTGGCCCGCAGCGTTGAAGATTGCGCGTTGTTGCTGGCCGCGATGGAGGGCGGAAAACCGGCCGATCTGGCAGGGGCAAGCCTAAAGGGCACGCGGCTTTTAATGTTAGATACCATGGCGCTGGACGATTTGCGCGCAGAGCCTGCACGCGGGTTTGAAGGCGCGGTTGCGGGGCTGGCCCGTTCTGGCGCGCGGATTGAAACTGCCAAAATCCCCGAGGTAGAAGAGGCGATGGCCCTCTCCGGCATGCTGTTCACCGCCGAGGCTTATGGCACTTGGGGCAAGCTGATTGAACAGGCCCCCGAAAAGATGTTCCCCCGCGTTTTAGAGCGCTTTCGGGCGGGCCTTGCGTTTTCCGGCCCCGATTATGTTGCAGGCTGGCGCAGGCTAGAGGTGCTGCGCGACATCTGGGCGCGCAAAACTGCCGAATATGACGCAGTAATTTTGCCCACCTCGCCGATATTGCCACCCAACGTGCAGCGCCTTTTGGATGACAAGGACTATTTCAACCACGAAAACATGCTGGCGCTGCGCAACACGCGGATCGGCAATATGTTCGGTGTCAGCAGCATGACCCTGCCCACTGGCCAGCCCTCTTGCGGCATCATGTTTTTTGCCGGCCCCATGCAAGAGGAACGGCTGCTGCGGCTGGCTTCGGCAGCGGAACGCGCGTTGGGCTAACACCCGTCTTGCGCTAAATGCTGCCACGTCCCGGCTATGGATTGTGGATAAGGTACGAAAAAGACACAATCCCCACCCCCAAACGCACAAAATCAAAGCGTTTTTCTGGACCGGCGGACAATCCCTCGCTATCATGGGGTCAAACGGGGCGACATGACCCCGACGAGATGAGGCAGCAATGACATTTCCTGAGCGGTTTTCGAACCTGCCAGAATACGCGTTTCCGCGCTTGCGGTCGCTTCTGGATTCACACCCCGCTGGGGGGGAAACAATCGCCATGACGATTGGCGAGCCGCGCCATGCTATGCCCGATTTTGTTGGGCCGATTTTGGCGGCAAACCTGAACGGCTTTGCGGTTTACCCGCCGAATGACGGCACGCCCGACTTGCTGGCGGCTATCGCAGGCTGGATACGGCGGCGCTATGACGTGGCGCTAAATCCCAATCAAATCATGGCCTTGAACGGTACGCGCGAAGGGCTTTTCAACGCCGCCGTGGCGCTGTGCCCGGAATTTAAGGGCGGCAAACGGCCTGTCATTCTGATGCCGAACCCGTTTTATCAGGTTTATGCCGTGGCCGCATTGGCGATGGGGGCCGAGCCGGTTTATGTGCCTGCGACCGCCGCCACCGGCTTTTTGCCAGATTACGCCAGCCTGCCGCGTGACGTGCTGGACCGCACGGCGATTGCTTACTTATGTTCGCCCGCCAACCCGCAGGGCGCTGTGGCCAGCACCGATTATTGGGCCGATCTGCTGGCCTTGGCCGGAAAGCACGATTTCAAAATCTTTGCCGACGAATGCTATGCCGAGATTTACCGCGACACCCCGCCCCCCGGCATCTTGGCCGTGGCCGAGGCGGTGGACGCCGACCCAGAGCGCGCGTTGACCTTTCATTCGCTGTCGAAACGGTCAAACCTGCCGGGGTTGCGGTCGGGCTTTGTTGCAGGCGGCGTGCAGTCGATGGCGCGTATTCGCCAGTTGCGGGCTTTTGCCGGCGCGCCCCTACCGCTGCCGATCCAAAAAGTATCCGAAGCGGCATGGAATGATGAGGCGCATGTCATTGCCTCTCGTGCGCTCTATGTCGAAAAATTCGTACTTGCCGACCGTATTTTTGACGGAATGCAAGGGTATCAACCACCACAAGCCGGTTTTTTCCTGTGGCTTCCGGTGCAAGACGGCGAAGAGGCCGCGTTAAAATTATGGCGTGAGACAGGGGTTCGGGTTCTGCCCGGCGCCTATTTGTCGCGCGATGTGGCGGGTGAAAACCCTGGCGCAGGTTATATTCGGGTGGCACTTGTCGCCCCAAAAGAAGAAACGCAGCGCGGGCTGACCCAGCTTCGCGACTGTCTCTACGGGCAAGGACGGTAAACCATGGCATCTTATCAAGTTAGACAGCGCGACCCACTGGTAGACCAGAACACAGCAGCGATGCTGGAGCGGCGCGGACGCGAGCTTATGGGTGCCGGACTAATTGCTCTGGCGTTGATGTTTGCGGCAATGTTGGGCAGCTATTCGGCCAATGATCCGGGCTGGATGATGGCCACCGATGACCCTGTAAACAACTGGTTGGGGCAGCTTGGGGCCTCGGTTTCCTCGACTTTGTTTATCATTGGCGGGCTTGGCGCGTGGGGGATTCCACTGATCCTTACAGCTTGGGGGCTTCGCTTTATTTCGCATCGTGGCGAAGACCGCGCGATGGGCCGTGTGGTCTTTGCCGTCATCGCTGTGGCCTTGGCCTCGGTTTTTGCCTCGACGCATGTGCCCGGTGCAAACTGGCCCCATGCCGCGATTGGCCTTGGCGGGTTGTTTGGCGATACGGTTTCGGGCGCGATGCTGGCAATTTTGCCGGTAGATGCGGGATTTGGCCTAAAGGTGTTGTCGGTTATCTCGGGTGCAAGCCTGCTGGCGATGAGCCTGTTTGTCACCGGCTTTGACGCACGCGAACTAACAGCGATCCGCCGGTTTGTTTTGCTTGGCGTTGTCACCACCTATGCGTTTGTTTTGTCGCTGGCAGGCCGTTCGGCGGCTGGCACGGCGCGCGCGGCGCAATCGGCGGCACAAAGCCTCGCCGAAAAGAAACGTGCGCGGCGTGAAATGGCGGCACATCAGGTCCAAGATCACAGCCGATATGATGAGGTTGTCTATGACGAGCCCTTTGCAGGCGCGATGCAGCCCACCCAAATGCGGGGCAAAATCGCGGGGCAATCTGCACCGGCGCGGCATATGCCGTCCAAGTCCTTGCGCGCCGAACCATTGAATGCCGATAAATCTGTAGGGGTTGCCTCGGGCTCTGGCTTTGGCCGCCCTGCCTCTTTGCGCCCAAGCGGCAAGCGCACGCCTGAAATCCACGCGCCTGTGAATTATGCGGACCAAGCGTATGACGATGCTCATAGCTATGACGCGGCGCCACAAATGCCTGCCGAAAAGTCGGGTCTTTTGGCACGTATGCCACAAATGATTCGCCGCGCGGCAACCGGCCATCAGCCCGAGCAGCCCATAATGGCTTTGGCCGAACAGACTAATCTGCCCAGCGAAGACCGTATCAAGGCGCGGATCAGTGATGTTATCCGCGCGCGTGGCGGCCCTGTGCCTGCAGGCCAGCAGCCAACCGTTCAAACGGCAGTGCAAGCCGCCCTTGCACGGCGCGAGCCACCCGTTATGGGGCGTCGTGGCCCTGTGCCGTTGATCGCGACACCGCGCAACAAGCAACCCGTGGGCTTGCCGCCAGAGCCGCCCGTGATCGCCGCGGCGCCTTCTGCGATGCCGCAAGTCGGCCCTAACATGGCCCGCCTGGCTGCAACCGCGGCCACCACCCGCGCGGCCCTGCCCAAAGCGCCACCACTGCCAGTAACCGAGGATTGGCAAGCCGATGACAGGGGCTTTGCAGATATGCATGACGCCTATGCAGCTGATGCCAGCGACCAAAGCACACCCCTTTCCGACCATAACTTTTACGCCGACGATGGGTATGATGCTGGTCAGGACGAGCCGTTTGCGCCAGAGCCCACGATCAAGCCCAGCCTGATCCGCGTGGCAACGCCAACCGCTACTGTTCCACCCGCGCATGCGCATACAACTCTGGCACCTGTTATGCGGCCGCCGGTTGTCGAACAGCGACGCGTTGTTCAGCCTGTTGCCAAAAAACCGATTGTGCCATCGCGCCAAGCCATCGCCGAGGCGCAACCCAACCTGAAGTTTGAAGACAATACACCGACGTATGAACTGCCACCCTTGGGCCTGCTGGCCAGCCCCGACACAGTAAAGCGCCACACCCTGCCCGAGGAAGCGCTAGAAGAAAACGCGCGGATGCTGGAATCGGTGCTGGATGATTACGGCGTTAAGGGCGAGATTGTCGCCGTGCGCCCCGGCCCTGTTGTTACACAATACGAGCTTGAACCGGCGCCCGGCCTAAAGGCCAGCCGTGTTATTGGCCTTGCCGATGATATCGCGCGGTCAATGTCGGCGCTGTCGGCGCGGGTTTCTACCGTTCCGGGCCGGTCGGTTATCGGGATCGAATTGCCGAACGCATGGCGCGAAAAGGTTGTGCTGCGCGAAATTCTGGCGGCGCGTGACTTTGGCGATAGCGCGATGAACCTGCCGCTTGCGCTTGGCAAGGATATTGCAGGCGAGCCGATCGTGGCCAACCTTGCCAAGATGCCCCACCTGCTGATCGCAGGGACCACGGGTTCTGGTAAATCGGTGGCGATCAACACGATGATTTTGTCACTGCTGTACAAACTGTCGCCCGAAGAATGCCGCCTGATCATGATCGACCCCAAGATGCTGGAACTGTCGGTTTATGACGGTATTCCGCACCTGCTGTCTCCCGTTGTGACCGACCCGAAAAAGGCAGTTATCGCCTTGAAATGGACCGTCGGCGAGATGGAAGAACGCTACCGCAAAATGTCGCGGATGGGCGTGCGTAACATCGAGGGCTATAACGGCAAGGTCCGCGAAGCACTTGCCAAAGGCGAGATGTTCAAACGCACGATCCAGACCGGATTTGACGATGATACCGGCGAGCCGGTGTTTGAAACCGAAGAAGATACACCAGTCTCGCTGCCCTATATCGTGGTGGTCGTCGATGAGATGGCCGATCTGATGATGGTGGCAGGCAAAGAGATTGAAGCCTGCATTCAGAGACTTGCCCAAATGGCACGCGCCTCGGGCATCCACCTGATTATGGCCACACAGCGCCCGTCTGTGGACGTGATTACGGGCACGATCAAGGCCAACTTCCCAACGCGAATTTCGTTCCAGGTGACCTCGAAAATCGACAGCCGGACGATTCTGGGTGAAATGGGGGCCGAGCAACTGTTGGGCATGGGCGATATGCTTTACATGGCGGGTGGCGCGAAAATCACCCGTATTCACGGGCCGTTTGTGTCAGACGAAGAGGTTGAGGAAATCGTCAACCACCTGAAATCTTACGGTCCGCCGACCTATATGTCGGGCGTGGTTGAAGGCGTGGACGAAGACAAGGAAAGCGATATAGACCTTGTTTTGGGTCTTGGCTCCGGCGATTCCAGCGAGAATGAGCTGTACGATCAGGCGGTTGCCGTGGTGGCCAAAGATCGCAAATGCTCGACCTCGTACATCCAGCGCAAGCTGGGCATCGGCTATAACAAAGCCGCCAAGTTGGTTGAACAGATGGAAGAAAACAGCGTTGTGACCGCCGCCAACCACGTCGGCAAACGCGAAATTTTGTTGCCAGAGCACTAGGGCCGCTTACAGATTGCTGCGTTTTGGGTTTGGTTTCTTAGTCCAGACCAAACCCAAAGCCCTATCCCTTGCCGAATCTTCCCACTCCACGGGCAAAGCCCCGCTCACTTCCTTGTGTCGTTTACTGCAAAGGGGTGCACCCTGCCCCCTGCATGCCTATATTGACTGCAAGACACCTCAGGAGTGAGCCAGACTATGAACCGTAGATCGTTTTTCCGCACCCTCGCCTTGCCGTTTTCGGCGATGGCGGTGCTTACGCTTTTGGCCGTGCCTGCCGCAGCCGATAAAATCCCGCTGAAAGACATTTCAAGCTATCTGAACGCTTTGACGACGGCACAGGTCGAGTTTACGCAAATCAATTCAGATGGCTCAATCTCTACCGGAACCCTTTTCATCCAGCGCCCGGGTCGCGCGCGGTTCGAATATAACCCGCCTGATAAAAACCTTGTGCTGGCGGGCGGTGGACAGGTGGCGATTTTTGATGCCAAGTCGAACCAACCACCCGAGCAATACCCGCTGTCGCGGACGCCACTATCGATCATTCTGGCCGAAAACGTCGATTTGGCCCGCGCCAAGATGGTTGTCGGCCACACGATTGACGGCAATACCACCCGCGTTCGCGCCCAAGACCCCGAGCATCCGGAATATGGCTCTATTGAAATGGTGTTTACCGCAGGCCCGACCGAACTGCGCCAGTGGATCATCCGCGATGATAGCGGTGCCGAGACCACGGTGATTTTGGGCGAGATGACCAAAGGTGCAAAACTGTCAGCCTCGTTGTTCGACATCACCTATGCCACACGGCGGCGAAACTAAGGCTGTTCGCAAGCCGTTTTAACCTGATCAAATGAAAACGGGGGCACATTGGCCCCCGTTTTTATTGTCCTATTCAGATAGGCTTTAGCGCCCGCAGCCGGCCAATTGGCCGCGATACATGTCGGCACGATCTGCAACTTTTTGCGAAACCACCAGCAGCCATGGCTTGGCGTTATAGCTGCCGCGCGCATAACCGGTGCGCCCCTCATGGTAGGCAAGATAGTGGGCACGGGCATCCCATTTGGAAATGCCAAGGCTCTTTTCGGTTTGGTCCATGTACCACCCCATAAAGTCGGTCGCGTCTGAAATACGGTCACGGCGGGCGCTACCGCGGCGCTGTTCACTTTGATACTCTTCCCAAGTGGCATCCAGCGCTTGGCTATAGCCATAGGCTGAACTTTGGCGGCCTATCGGGATGACCCCCAGCACATAGTTGTGCGGGGTCTTGGCATCACCGATAAATTTCGATTCTTGGTGAATGGTCGCCATTTGAACATGCACAGGCACGCCCCACTTGCGCTCACTCGCCTTCATCGCCCGGTAATACTCGGGGCGTTCGCGCACGATACTACATGCGTTGTCCAAATCACGTGGCGCCGAGAAGTTGCCGCCGCCACAAGAGCTTAGCAACAACATTAAAATCGACGCGCGGAGAAACCTGCTCATTATGCCCCTCGCACTTTATTCTTTTTTTCCAACATAGGGCAAAAAGCAGCAAAGGGAAATGGGGCAGCGCAAAACCTTAGATCAGAAATGCGAGAGTGAGCGGCAATGTCACTACCGACAGCAGGGTAGACACAATCACCATCCCCGCCACGGCATCGCCATCGGCCCCGTATTTGCTGGCCAGCATATAGGTGGTCACCGCAACCGGCGTGCTCACCTGCAAAATCAGTACCGCCATTGCGACAGGTTCCAACGCGAACACCTGCCCCACGGCCACGCCAACACAGAGGCAAACGATAACACGCAGCACCGACAGCCAGACCGCCTGCCCCAGCCGCCCCGGCGCCAGCCGCGCCACAGCCACGCCCAGCGTGATCAGCATCAACGGAATCGCCATTTGCCCGATCAGGTCAAGTGAGTTGGTCAACCATTGCGGCGTGTGCCAGCCTTGCCACAAAAACAACGCGCCCAGCAGGGTGCCGGCGACCAGCGGCTCTTTTAACACCCTTAGGGGTGAGCCGCCGTGGCTGACCAACCAAACCCCAAAGGTAAACCCCCAAATTCCCGCCACCGCAAACACGACCACCGCATAGCCAAGACCCGCCTGCCCAAAGGCAAACATCGCCAATGGAAGGCCAAGGTTGCCCGTGTTGCCAAAGATCAGCGGCGACAAATACGTCCGCCGTTCCAGCCGCAGCACGCGGGTCAGCCCCCAAAACACCAGCGTCAGCACGCCGTAAGCGGTGATCGCCGCCAGCAACAGATCGGCCAGCGCAGACCGCTCAATCTCGGTTTTCATCAGGGCGGTAAAGATCAGGCAAGGCGTGGCCAGTGTCATCGCAAGGCGGGTCACAAACTCCATCCGGTATTCAAAGCCGGCCTTGACCCAAGCAAAGCCGACCCCCGCCAAAAGCCCGACCGGCGCCACGATTTGCAAGACTGTTAAGATGAGGTTCACAGACTGTTTCCCTATTCTGACGCCTGCCCTGTGGACAAGACCTGATGCAAAGGAGTACTAAGCACAGTCAGAGGATGCAATAAATGCTGAAATCACGCGCGAAATATCATTTGGGCCAAGTATTGCGCCATCGCAAGCATCCCTTTCGGGGTGTGGTGTTTGATGTGGATGCGATGTTTTCCAATACTGACGAATGGTATGAAAACATCCCCGAAGACAGCCGCCCGAAAAAGGACCAGCCGTTCTATCACCTGCTGGCCGAGAATGACCAAAGCTATTATGTGGCCTATGTATCCGAGCAAAACCTGATGCCGGATGAAACGGGCGAACCGGTGGATCACCCCGACCTGTCCGACCTGTTTGGCGACTTTGAAGACGGGCGCTATCCGTTACAGTTTCAGCTGAACTAAGGCGGCGGTGCGCCAAGTGCGCCTCGGCGTGCTTGCCCTTCGCGGCGCATATCTTGCAAAAACTCCCTCAGCATTGGCACGCGACGCGGACGAAACGAATCGTCTGTGGCCTTTGCCTCGGCGATCTGGTGGAGGTGAAACTTGCGGAACCCTTGGCGCATGCAACACCACGCCAGCAACATCAACGTGCGATCCAAAAACACCACAGACAACGGCCAGATACGGCGGGTCGATTGCGCCCCTACTTTATGCGTATAGCTGATTTCGACCACCACCTCATCCCAGCAGGCCTGACGGATAAGCGCAAGCGCTGCGGGCGCGGGTGGGCGGCGGTCAAAGCGGTAGGTTTGATGCACGGCATGAATCGCTTGGCGCTGCACCCGTTCGGGCAAGGTTGCTGTGATCTTGGCCAGCGCCGCCTCGGCCGCTTGTACCAAGGCCGGGTCGCCCGCCATGCGCACCTCGGCCAGCCCCAGCACCAGCGCCTCGACCTCTAGCCGCGTGAACATTTGCGGCGGCAGCGCGGGGTCTTCGGTCAGGGTGTAGCCATAGCCCGGCGCGCCATCGATCAACGCGCCCCCTGCCCGCAAGGTTTCAATATCGCGGTAAAGCGTACGTTCCGACACTTCGGTTTCCAACGCCAGCCGTGCCGCTGTTACGGGCGCAGGCAGGCGGCGCAGCGCATCCAACAAGCGAAAAAGACGATCAGAGCGGGCCATGACATACTGACGGTTATTGACAGGATGCCCTCGCTATACCACCCCCATAGAAAACCGCAAAGGAATAGCCATGCTAACGCTTTATCACGCAGCACCATCCCGTTCGTCACGTATCCTGACACTGATTGACGAAATGGGAATTGGCGACAAAGTCACCATCAAACGCGTCACCATTCCCCGCCGGGATGGCACTGGCGCGCGCGACCCGTCTAACCCGCACCCAGAAGGCAAAGTACCGTGTTTGGACCATGACGGTACGCTGATTTCCGAGACCGGCGCGATTATGCTATATTTGCTGGAACTGTTCCCGAGCGACCTTGCGCCAAAGATCGGCGATCCGAAGCGTGGCGAATTCCTGACGTGGATGTACTGGTACGGTTCGGTCATGGAGCCGGTGATCGTGTTTGCGGCCTTGGAGATGGAGCACCCCGGCCTTGCCAGCACCTTTCGTGACCACGCGGCTGCGATTTCCCGCATTCATGCTGCGCTGGAATACGGCCCTTGGTTGCTGGGCGACCACTATTCGGCGGCTGACCTATTAGTGTATTCTCCCTACGCTTGGTTTGCCGAGATGTTGCCAGATGATCCGCTGATCACCGATTGGGTGGCCCGTTGTGCCGCACGGCCCGCACACCTACGCACCAAATCATTGGACGCTGCTTAATTCGCGCTGGCCCGCCGCACACTCGTTAGTTGAACGCGGGCCAGCTGCACTGCCAAAATCCCGCCTGCGATAATAATAACGCCGGCAACATCCCACAACGTCAGGCTTTCCCCCAGCAAAATGGACGCAACCAAAACCCCGAAAAACGGGTTCAAAAAGTGAAACGCCGCAGCCCGTACCGCACCGATCCGCGCCACCAGCAAGAACCACAACCACGTCGCCAGCAGCCCCGGCACCAAGGTCGTATAGGCAAACGCAAGGCCCAGCCGTGGTGTCCAGTTAATATCCCAGCTTTCCAGTGCAAAGGCGGCCACTGCTAATAGGCTGGCCCCAACAAGCATCTGCAACCCCACCACCATAAGCAAGTTGCCTCCCCCCGCCGTACCGCGCATTGTCAGCGTGGCAAAGGCAAGCGCTACGGCGCCAATACCGCAAAACAGCAGGCCCGTCAGGTCTACACCATCTGAAATACGGTGGCCCATGATGATCGCCACGCCAATCACACCCGCAATCAACCCCGCATAGCCCAAAGGCCGCAGCCGTTCGCGGTAAATCGCCCAGCCGCCCAGCGCCACAAGCAAAGGCATGGTAGATGCCACGATGGCCGCCAGCGATGCCTCGATCCATTGCATCGCGACAAAGTTGAACCCAAGGTACAGCGCATTTTGGCAGATGCCAAAAATGATCGTCGCGCGCCACTGGCCCCGTGTCAGCCGCGCGGTTTGGCCCAACGCCGCGGCAATCGCGACCCCGATCAAACCCGACACCAAAAACCGCAGTGCCAGCGCGGTTAGCGGCGGCGCATCGGCCACGATCATACGCGCCGAGGTAAACGCCGACGACCACATAAACGCAAATGCCAGCCCCATGAATATCGCGCGAAAATCCATAACGGGTTACATCGCCTTAAACTTGGCAAGCATAATGGCAAGATCGGTATCACCCGACTTTGCCCCTGCCGCCGTGATCAGGGTTTCATTCTGCCACAGGTCATAGCGTGCCATAGCAACAGCAGTGTCTTTGTTCGGCATGAACACGCTCCTTTTTCGTCACAAAACCCCACGGCAACAAAAAAGGCCACCCCAATACTGGGGCGGCCTAAAAACTTTGGCAAAGCCGAAAGTTTGGATCAGTCGTTGACCGAATCCTTCAATGCCTTAGCGATGGTGAATTTCACCTGCTTGTCGGCTGCTTTGGTCATGGTTTCGCCCGTTGCTGGGTTACGCACCTGACGCTCTGGACGTGCGCGGCAAGCCATTTTGCCTAGGCCTGGCAGCGTGATCGCGCCACCAGCAGCCACTTCACGGGTAACCAGCGCAGCAACAGCTTCAAGAGCTGTGGTTGCGGTTTTCTTGTCTGCGCCCATTTCTTCGGCCAGCGCTGCAATCAGCTGCGTCTTGGTCATTGGCTTGTTCATAAGTCCTGTCTCCATTGTCTTGCCCCGTCACTTGCGGGCCTTTGCAGCCCATAGGGGCGGATGCCCCGCTACATAGGTTTTTCACGCCTAAATCAAGTGCAAATTCCAACAAACACACTGCTTTCGGCGGGTTTTCCCCATAGCAAACGCCGAATAGCAGCCCGATCACAAGAAAGCTGTTTCTTCAAAGCTGCGCAACTTGCGGCTGTGTATGCGCTCCAGCGGCATTTCGCGCAAACGCTCCATGGCCCGAATGCCAATTTTTAAATGCCGCGCCACTTGGGTTTTGTAGAAATCCGATGCCATGCCAGGCAGCTTCAGCTCACCATGCAAGGGCTTATCCGACACACACAGCAAGGTGCCGTATGGCACCCGAAACCGGAAACCGTTGGCGGCAATCGTGGCACTTTCCATGTCCAGCGCAATCGCCCGCGATTGCGAAAGCCGCTTGACCGGGCCGGATTGGTCCCGCAACTCCCAGTTGCGGTTGTCGATCGTGGCCACAGTGCCCGTCCGCATGATCCGCTTCAGCTCGTACCCTTCCAGCTGGGTCACATCGGCCACCGCGCTTTCCAAGGCAATCTGAATCTCGGCCAATGCAGGGATAGGTACCCAGACGGGCAAGTCATCATCCAGCACGTGGTCTTCGCGCAAATAGGCATGGGCCAGCACGAAATCACCCAAGGACTGGCTGTTGCGCAGGCCAGCACAATGCCCCACCATCATCCACGCATGCGGCCGCAGCACGGCTATATGGTCGGTCGCGGTTTTGGCATTGCTGGGGCCAACGCCTATATTGACCAAGGTAATCCCCTGCCCGTCGGCACGCTTTAGATGATAGGTCGGCATTTGCGGCAGTTTCAACGGCACAGGCATTGCCCCATCCGCCGTGGTCAATATCGCATTCCCCGTACCCACAAATTCTATATAGCCGTTGGCAGGATCGGCCAGCATTTCACGGGCAAAGGCCTCAAACTCCTCAACATAAAACTGATAGTTGGTAAACAGCACATGGTTTTGAAAATGCTCGGGGGCGGTGGCGGTATAATGCGTCAAACGCGCAAGGCTGTAATCCACTCGCTGCGCGGTAAACGGCGCCAGCGGGAACGACCCATCGGCATGGGCAATCCGCGTGCCATTCACGATATCATCATTCGTCGTCGCCAAATCCGGCACATCAAACACATCACGCAGGCTGAAATCCAACACCCCCTCTTGCGGAATAGAAACCTCGGGCTTGCCCGCCACCGCGAAATGCACGGGAATAGGCGTATCCGATGGCCCGATTTCTACGGTTACACCGTGGTTTTTCATCAGCAGGTCAATCTGCTGGATCAGGTATTTGCGGAACAAATCAGGACGGGTGATCGTGGTTGAATAGGTGCCGGGCTGCGCCACATGGCCAAAGCTTAGGCGGCTGTCGCTTTTGGTAAAGCTAGTCGTAGTCAGGCGAATTTCGGGGTAATGCGCGCGCACGCGGCCCTCGGGCCTGCCCCCGCTGACAGTCGCGCTGAAATGCTGCGTCAAAAACTCGGTCGCCTCGGAATACAATTCCTCCAGCCGGTCAACCGCCAGTTCAGCCGATGTAAAGCTGTCGCTAACAGGGTGCTGCGGGGTCAAAACGGGTAGTTTCTTATCGTTGTTCATTTGCTTTTTCTTTTTCTTATCAAAAATGATCAGGCATTAAGGGCGTTCTTGCACCATTTCGCAAGCCTGAATTGCAACGCCCCAGCTATCGCGCCTTAACATCACAAGCTTGCGACATGCAAAAATCAAGTTGCACCAAAACCCCGCGCCGCAGATAATAACCTGATGAAAACACTTCTCTCTCTGGGTCACGGCTATTCGGCGCAGGCGCTTGGCAAAGTGCTGGCGCCGCAAGGCTGGCATATCATCGGCACCACCCGCGATGCAGCGGGCGCTGATGCCTTGCGCGCCATTGGGGTAGAGCCCATAATCTGGCCCGGCACCCCGCTTGCCCCCGCGCTTGCCCGCGCCACACATCTGCTCAGCTCTATCGCGCCCGATGCCGCCGGCGATCCGGTGCTGACACAGCACAGCGATGACATCGCCAGCGCATCGCTAGAATGGGTGGGGTATCTGTCCACCACCGGCGTTTACGGCGACCATCAAGGCGATTGGGTTGATGAGGAAACACCCCTTTCCCCCAGCACACGGCGCGGCCAACACAGGGTTGCCGCCGAACAAGCATGGCAAGCGCTTGGCCTGCCGCTGCATATCTTTCGGCTGGCAGGGATATATGGCCCAGATCGCGGCCCCTTTGCCAAGGTGCGCGAAGGCACCGCCCGCCGCATCCTTAAACCAAACCAAGTCTTCTCGCGCATCCATGTCGATGACATCGCACAAACCCTTGCCGCGTCTATCGCCCAGCCCAACCCGGGGCAAATCTATAACGTCTGCGATGATGACCCCGCCCCACCCGAAGATGTTATCGCCTTTGCGGCCGAACTGCTCGGCCTGCCCATCCCGCCCGCCGAAAACTGGGAAACCGCCGAAATGACCCCAATGGCCCGCAGCTTTTATGCCGAAAGCAAACGTGTGCGAAATGACCGGATCAAAACGGAACTCGGCGTAAACCTCATCCACCCCGACTACCGCGCAGGCCTTCAGGCCCTACTGGCCCAAGACCAATAATCCCCGCTTTCTTTTCGGCATAAATATCCATCTGCCCTATTCTTTAAGGGCAATCATATCTTGGTTTGTAAACAAACCGCATTAGGGAATTGCCAGTCAGGGCAAGGGGGGGGGCGAGCACCCCCGCCACCAAACGCCCGCACTCCACCAAATCAGACAGCGCGGATAAACACCGGCGCCATCGGCGCAGACCGCGCCGCATCAAACATATACCCACCCACATCAAACCCTTGCAGGCTGTCAGGGTCGGTCAAACGGTTCTCGGCAATGAAACGCGCCATCGCGCCGCGTGCTTTCTTGGCATAGAAACTGACAATCTTGGCCTCGCCGTTTTTATCCTCAAGAAACGTCGGCGTGATGACCGGAATGCTTAGCGCAGCGGTATCCACCGCGCCAAAATACTCAATCGACGCGCAATTCACCAAGGCTTTCGCCCCCGTCTTGGCCGCCTGCGCGTTCAACGCCGCCGCCACTTGGCCCCGCCAATAGGCATAGAGATCGGCCCCGCGCGGGTTTTTCAGCTTACTGCCCATTTCCAACCGATACGCCTTAATGCCATCCAAAGGCCGCAGCACACCATAAAGCCCCGACAAAATCCGCAAGTGATCTTGCGCCCATCGCAGCGCGTCGGGATCAAGCGTTTTCGCCTCCAACCCCGCATAGGTATCACCGGCGAAAAACAACGCCGCAGGGTGGGTTTCGGCCTCGGCAAAGCCTTTGAAACGATCCACGTTCAGCTTGGCCAATGGCTCGGAAATATGCATCAGCTTGCGCAAGTTAGCGGCTGTCAGCTTCGCCGCCACATCCGCCAAAACATCCGCCTCGGCCAAAAACACCGGCTGGGTCGCGGTCTGGCCTGCGGGCAGGGTGGCTTTTTCATCAAGCCGTTTGGCGGGGGAAATGACAGTCAGCATTTGGATATATCTCAGATTAGAGGGTCAGTCGCCCGCGATTGCGGCCAGAAAAGCTGCGCCGAAACGCTCGGTCTTTGGGCCGCCCATACCGGGAATGCGGTCCATCTCATCCAGCGAGCTCGGGCGTTTCTCGGCGATGTGGCGCAGGGTGGTTTGGGTGCAAGACAGCGGCTTATCAATCCCGTCCGGCCCGCGCTGCAACTGCAACTGCACCTCGGCCAGCCGGTCGAAAATCGCACCGGCATCACGACCTGCAAGCCGCATGCGCTGGGGGTGCAGCGCCTCGGCCCCTGCCCCTGTAATCACGGCCAAAAACGCAGCGCCATAGCTTTCCAGCTTTTTCGCGCCAATCCCGTTGATCCGCGCCATATCGTCCAGATCGCGGGGCTTTTGTTCGACCATTTCAACCAAGGTCCGGTCGGGGAAAATGACATAGGCCGGCACGCGCGCCGCCTCGGCCAGCGCTCGACGTTTGGCCTTTAGCGCCGACATCAATGGCGCGTCTTCTTCAGACACCAGCGTTTTCACCACAGGGCGCGCGGTGGCCGATTGGATGGTATCTTTGCGCAGGGTGATGCTTTCTTCGCCGCGCAAGATCGGGCGGGCGGCATCGGTCATGCGCAGCGCGCCGTAGCGTTCGGTATCGGGGCGCACGAGGTCGCGTCCCATCATCTGGCGGAACACAGCGCCCCATGCGGGCTTGGACAGCTCTTTACCAACCGCAAAGGTGGGCAATTGGTCATGCCCGCGCTGCACCACCTTGGCTGTGGCATTGCCGGTTAAGATATCAATCAAATGGCCCGCGCCAAAGCTTTCACCCGTGCGCAGAATGGCCGACAGCGCCTTGCGCACGGCATCGGTGGCGTCAAACACCAGCGCAGGCCGGTCACAAATGTCGCAATTGCCGCAAGGTTTGGACTCTTCACCGAAATAACGCAGCAGCACCTCACGGCGGCAACCAGTCGCCTCGGCCAAACCCAGCAGGGCGTTCAGACGGGCATGATCGGCATCTTTGCGGTCATTCGGGGCCATGCCTTCATCAATCTGGCTGCGGCGCAGGCGGATATCATCGGGGCCATAAAGCGTTAGGGTTTCAGCAGGGGCAGAATCCCGCCCCGCACGGCCGATTTCCTGATAATACCCCTCAATCGACTTGGGCAAATCGGCATGGGCGACCCAGCGGATATCGGGTTTATCGATGCCCATCCCGAATGCCACCGTGGCCACTACGATCAAACCGTCTTCACGTTGAAAGCGGGCTTCGGTGGCGCGGCGATCTTCGGCATCCATGCCGCCATGATAGGCGGTTGCAGGGTGGCCCGCCTCGCGCAGCGCCTGCGAGAGTGTTTCGGTTTTGGCGCGGGTGCCACAATAGACGATGCCGGATTGGCCCTTACGATCGGCAGCAAAGGCAAGGATTTGTTTGCGCGGGTTATCCTTTACCTGAAAGGCAAGGTGGATATTGGGCCGGTCAAAGCCGCGCAGAAAGGTCGAGGGCGTCTCACCATCAAACAGCCGGTTGATAATCTCGGCGCGAGTTTCTTCATCGGCAGTGGCGGTAAAGGCGGCAAGCGGCACGTTTAGCGTGCGTCGCAACTCGCCGATCCGCAAATAATCAGGGCGGAAATCATGGCCCCACTGCGATACGCAATGCGCCTCATCCACGGCAATCGCCGACACGCCCACACGCCGCAGCATTTGCACGGCAGCAGATGACCCAAGGCGTTCGGGGGCAAGGTACAGCAGTTTCAGTCGGCCTTCATCAAGGGCGGCGAAAACCTCTTCGGTTTCCTCATCGGTGTTGCCCGAGGTCAAAGCGCCTGCTTCGACCCCCGCAGCCTTTAGCGCGCGCACTTGATCACGCATCAGGGCGATCAGCGGCGAGACGACGACGGTTACACCCTCACGGCACAGCGCAGGCAATTGAAAGCACAGGCTTTTACCGCCACCCGTCGGCATAATCGCCAAGGTGTTTTCCCCCGCCAACACGGCATCAACGATTTCCGCCTGACCGGGGCGAAATTCAGAAAAGCCAAAGACAGAGGCGAGAAGGTCGGTAGGGGTGGCCATTCAGATCAGTAAAATACAGCGGCATTGTTGACCAAAACGATGCGCAAACCGTAGATCACCAGCAACACAATCAGCGGCGCGAAATCAATGCCAAGGCCCTGCGGCAGGAATGCGCGAACACGGCTGTAAACCGGCTCCAACGTGCGGTTCAGACCGTCCCAGATTTGGGCGACAAGCGGTTGGCGCAGGTTTAGAACCTGAAAGTTGATCAGCCAGCTCATGATAATATGGGCAAAGATGATGAATTGGGCGATTTGCAAGATCATCATCAGGATTTGGAACAAAGAGGTCATTCTGGGGGCTCCGGCCACTTTCGGTTGGCAGATAGGTAATGCCCCAGCCATCAAAGCACAACCGTTTCCGCAGCGTCTCGCTTGACCATCGCGCCGCACTGCGGCATCCAAATGGGCAAAGGAGCCCATGATGTACCCCTATTTTCGGATGTTCAAAGAGTTGTGGAAATTTCGCGACGCCCCTGCCCTGCCAATTTTAGGCACGCATGTCAGTCACCATCGCTGCTGGCCGCAAGATATTGACCCGTGGCGCGAGCTGAACAACGGGCGCACGCTGACGCTGTATGATTTGGGGCGGCTGCCTTTGGGGCAACGTGCAGGGCTGCATAAAATCCTGAAACGCAACGGTTGGGGCATGACGGTGGCAGGGGCCAGCACGCGCTATCGGCGGCGGGTCCGGCTGTTTGAGCGGGTTGAAATGCGCAGCCGCTGTATCGGTTGGGATGCCAAGTTTATCTATATGGAGCAGAGCATGTGGAAAGACGGCGATTGCACCAGCCATATGCTGTTGCGGTCAGCCATTACATCAAAATCGGGGATTGTGGCACCGGCCGAGGTGTTGAGCCAGTTGGCGCAATCGCCGCAAAGCCCTGAATTGCCGGATTGGGTAACGGATTGGATTGATGCCGATGCAGGGCGGCCTTGGCCCCCCGAGAAAGGCTAACCCCAGAGAGTGCTTGCGCAATTATGTCGATTCGGGCTTGATCGACGCAAATCTGGGGGTCTTTATGACATCGGCAAAAAAACGTATCTGGGGCTGGTTCTTTTTCGATTGGGCAAGCCAGCCGTATAACACCCTGCTGATCACCTTTATTTTCGGCCCCTATATCAACGACTTGCTGGGTGATGGTTCGGCGGCGCAGGCGGCTTGGGGCTATGGCATCGGGTTTGCGGGGCTGTTCATCGCCGTACTGGCGCCGTTTTTAGGGGTGATCGCCGATAAGGCCGGTGGGCGGATGCGGTTTATTGCGCTGTTTTCGGTGATGTATTTCCTCGGCGCGTGGGGGCTGTGGTATGCGGCACCCGACAATTTTAACCTGACGCTGGTGATGATTTCCTTTGCGATTGGTATGATCGGGATGGAGTTTGCCACGATCTTCACCAACGCAATGCTGCCCGATTTGGGGACCGAGGCCGAGATTGGCCGAATTTCAGGCTCGGGCTGGGCATTTGGCTATGTTGGCGGGTTGATTGCGCTGATTATCATGCTGCTTTTGTTGGCCGAGGGGCCGAATGGCAAAACCCTGATCGGGATTTCGCCAATCTTTGGGCTTGATGCGGCGGCGCGCGAAGGCACGCGGTCGGTGGGGCCACTGACAGCGGTTTGGTATGCGGTGTTCATGGTGCCGTTTTTTCTGTGGGTGCGAGAGCCTGCGCGGGCCAAAGGGCTGGGCGTCGTAACAGCGGCAAAATCGGCATGGCCTGCGTTGAAAGTCAGTTTGCGGGCATTGCCCAGACAGCGCAGCCTGTTTGCGCATCTGGGCTCATCTATGTTTTACCGCGATGCGCTGAACGGCATGTATGTGTTTGGCGGGATTTATGCGGCAGGAGTGCTGCAATGGTCGGTGGTGAACGTCGGGATTTTTGGCATTTTAGCATCCATCACGGGTGCAGTGTTCGCGTGGCTGGGCGGCAAGGCAGACAGCCGTTTTGGCCCCAAACCCGTGATTGCAGTCTGCGTGCTGGTGCTAACGCTGGTGGCAATTGGTGTGGTGACGATTTCGAAAACATCGGTCTTTGGGCTGACTGTGGCCGAAGGATCGGCGCTGCCCGATATCGGGTTTTACATCATGGGCGCGGTAATTGGTGCGGCGGGGGGCGCGTTGCAATCCGCCAGCCGGACGATGACCGTGTATCAGGCACATCCCGATAAAATCACCGAGGTTTTTGGCCTTTATGCGCTGTCGGGCAAGGCCACTTCTTTCATCGCGCCTTTGTCGATTGGGATTGTAACCGACATCACCGGCAGCCAGCAGCTCGGCATAGCCCCGCTTATCGGGCTGTTTATTATTGGTTTAATTCTGTTACTGTGGGTAAAGCCCAAAGGTGACAGAACATAAGGTGCCCTAGTGAAACATAAGTTCCCGATTGCCGCCCTGTTGGTAACAGCCGCCTGTGCGGCCCCAATTGCAAGCTATGGCGAGCAGCTGGCGAATAAGCTGTTTGGCGCGAAAACCGATGCGTCAGATCAAAAACCGATGCCAGTTGGCACCTATGCCAAAGGGTGTTCGGCAGGGGCGGTGCAATTGCCGGAAACCGGGCCAACGTGGCAGGCGATGCGGCTGTCGCGGGGGCGCAACTGGGGCCAGCCTGCGATGATTGACTTTCTGCAAGACCTCAGCCGCGAGGCGGTTAACGTCGGCTGGAAAGGCCTTTATATTGGCGACATTTCGCAGCCCCGCGGCGGGCCGATGACCTCGGGCCACGCCAGCCACCAAATCGGGCTGGATGCCGATATCTGGATGCTACCGCCAAGTAGCCTAAACCTGAGCCGCGCACAGCGGGAAAGCATTTCATCAATTCCGGTGCGGTCCAGCGACCAACGCTCGGTCACAAAAAACTGGACGCGCAGCCATGCGGCGCTGCTAAAGGCTGCGGCCTCGGATGCCCGCGTTGACCGGATCTTTGTTGCGGCGGCGGTCAAGATTGAGATGTGCAAGACGGCGAAATCGTCCGACACACCTTGGTTGCAGAAAATCCGGCCCATTTACGGCCATGACACGCATTTCCATGTGCGGCTGAAATGTCCAGGCGGGGCAAGCAGTTGCCAGACGCAGAAACCTACGGTTTCAACACTGTCCAAGGGCGGTAACGGCTGTGACGAGACGTTGCAATGGTGGGTGACGGACTATCTGAACCCGCCAAAGGCCAAGCCTTCGACCAAACCGAAAAAGCCAACACCGCGCAAGCGTGGCGTGCGCGAATACACAATGGCGGATCTACCGAACCAATGCAAAAACGTACTCGCCTCGCGCTGATCGCGTGCTTGGGGTGCATCGCGGCGCTGGATGGCTCTGCGGCCCCTTTAGAGGCACCGAACTATATCGATAGCTTTGTTTGGCGCAGCCAAGACCCCGCACATGGCGGGTTTTCGGGGTTGGAGATTTCGGACGATGGCCTGTCATTTACGGTGCTAAGCGACCGTGCAGGCTGGACCCATGGCACGATCACGCGCGACGCTGACAGCCATATAAGCAGCGTGACGGCCGCCCCCGTAGCGCCGCTGTTGGATACGGACAACCGCCCGCCGCGCGGGAATCGCGGCGATAGCGAAGGGCTGGCGATTGCGCCAAATGGCACGGTATTCGTTAGCTTTGAGGGCACAGCGCGGGTGATGCAATTTTCCAGCCTGTCCAAGTCTGGCAAGGATATTCCACGCGCGCCTGCGTTTAAAACACTAAGCCGCAATTCCGCGCTAGAGGCTTTGGCGGTTGATACCAAAGGCGTGCTGTACACCCTGCCGGAAATCCCGCACGGGGGCGATACCTTCCCCATTTATCGCTATCAAAGCGGCAAGTGGGACGAGGCGCTATCCCTGCCCCGCAACCCAGAGTTTGACGCGGTGGGTGCCGATTTTGGGCCCGATGGCCGGTTTTACCTGCTGGAACGCGGGTTTCACGGTATCATGGGCTTTTCCAGCCGTGTGCGCAGCTTTGCGTTGGGGGCAAACGGGTTTGGCGATGCACGGTTGGAACTGCAAACTGCAGCGGGCACGCATGACAACCTAGAAGGACTGGCCGTTTGGCGTGACAAGGCCGGTTTTATCCGGCTGACGATGATTTCGGACGATAATTTCCTTTGGGTGCAGCGCACCGAAATTGTCGAGTATCGCGTGCTTCCTTGACAGACAGGCACTGTGGGGCGTAAAGCCCGCCCGTCCCCGATGCGCGGGGGCCAAGTATCCGCGACCTTGATAAAACGGAAATATCATATGACCCGACCCCTGATCCCCGGCATTATTGCCATGGCCGCCATTGTTGTGGCCTCTAACATCCTTGTGCAGCATCTGTTTGGCCAATGGCTGACATGGGGTGCCTTTACCTATCCCTTTGCATTTTTGGTGACCGACCTGATGAACCGATTTTACGGTGCATCTGCGGCGCGGCGCGTTGTGCTGGCGGGCTTTGTCGCCGGTTTGCTGTGTTCGTTTGTTGGCACGCAGATCGTAGGTGAATTCGGGCCACTGGTGACGCTGCGCATCGCGCTCGGGTCTGGGTTGGCGTTCTTGACGGCACAACTGCTGGACGTGTCAATCTTTGATAAACTGCGGGCGGGCAGCTGGTGGCGCGCGCCGCTGGCGTCGACACTGATCGGGGCAACTGCCGATACGGCGATTTTCTTTACCGTGGCATTTTCGGCGATGCTGATCTGGATTGAGCCGGGCAATGACGTGTCTTGGGCAACCGAGGCGCTGCCGCTGCTGGGCGTTGGGCCGATAGCGCCGCTGTGGGTCTCGCTGGCCGTCGCTGATTGGGGCGTAAAGCTGGCACTGGCAATTGTTGCATTGGTGCCCTTCCGTCTAATCATACAAAAATTTCATCCCGCTGTGATCTAAAAACTTTTGACAAATGCGAAAAACGTGACAGATTACCATTATCGGTAACGCATTTGAAAGGAGGTGATCCAGTGTCTAGAGTGATGTTGGAGAGAAGGGTCCGGACAGTCAGGCGAGGTGTTTGCTTGGGGTAACTCCCAGTAAAACATACGATTGATTGGGCTTGTGTTCCTAACTGGCCTATCTCCTTGGTACTCGGAAAGGGTTGCCCGCATGGGTAACCCTTTCTCTGTTTTACAGGCAAAGGTTTTACAACGTCACACCAGCCCACCAGAGCTGTGACAGCTGCCAATCATCATCAAGATGGACAAAATCTGCCCGTCGGCCCGGCGCTAAATGGCCCAAAGTGTTTTGCATCCCGATCAATGCCGCAGGGGTTGATGTGGCCATAACCAACGCGCGGGAAGGTGATATTTTGGCCTGCTCAACCATCACCCTGATCGCGTGGTCCAGCCGCAGGTCGGCGCCGGCCAATGTGCCATTTTCTAATGTCAGGCGCCCGTCACGGCGCAAGATACGCCTGCCACCCAGCTCCATCTCGGTCAGGTCTGTTCCAGCGAACGCCATACAATCGGACACCAAGTACAGCCCCTGCGGCCGCACCCCCATAGCAAGCCGCAAAGCGGGTGGTGAGACATGAATACCATCGGCAATGATCCCAGCCGCAAGCGTACCGTCCAGCACCGCGCCCGCAAGCCCCGGTTCACGGGCAGAAATGGGCGGCATGGCGTTAAACAAATGCGTGGCGCTTTTGGCACCGGCGGCGACATAGGCGCAGGCCAGATCATAGCTGCACTCGGCATGGCCGAGGCTGACGATAACACCAGCATCTGCCAACTTGCGCACCTGTTCCAGCGTGACCGAGGCGGGTGCGACTGTGACCATGAGAACCGGCAACGCCTTGGCAGCCTCCAAAAGCAGGTCCATATCGGCGGCGTCCATAGGGCGAATAAGCGCCGCATCATGTGCGCCTTTGCGCAACGGGTCCAAATGCGGGCCTTCGAGGTGCAGGCCAAGAAAGCCGGGCACATTGGCTTGGGCGGCCTCAATCCCTGCGGCGATCACACGGCGGGTGGCGGCCGGGCTGTCAGTGATAAGGGTCGGCAGCACGCCGGCACAGCCGAGCAGAATATGGGTGGCGCATATAGCGGCGATCCGGCCTGCATCGGCCTGCCCGTCCAGCATGATGCCACCGCCGCCATTCACCTGCAAATCGACAAAGGCTGGCGCCAAAACGCCGCCCTTTAGGATGGTCCCTGTCGGGGCCATTTTCTCGATACCTGTCACCTGCCCGTTTTCAACGATTAAACCGTGATCGGACAGCAACTGCACGCCATCAAAGATACGCGCGCCTGTAAAAACCTGTCGCATAAATCACCCAAAGCTAACCTGTTGCCGGATGCAACATACGTCGATTTACAGAGTGTTTACACCTTTGATTCTGGGCATTGTGGTCATTAAAGGCAAAGGCCTAGGCAAAATGGCGTGCAATCATAACGCCTGCCCAGGCCGAGGTGCCCGTTAGAACACCGCCCCAAATCGTATCGACCGCCACCTGCTGCATCGACCAATCGCGCAATGTGGCATAGTTGGTGAATTCATAGGTGCCATAGGCGAAGAGCCCTAGCAAAATACCACCCACCAGCGCCGCCACAGGGTCGCCCGCCCGCAAGGCAGGCACCGACACAAACCACAGCACCCCCGCAACATAGCCCATATAAAACAGCAAGGCAGGGATCACCCGAAACGGGTCGGCATATAAATGCGCCACATGGCGATCAAACACCGGCTTTACGATAAACCGCAGCCCGAACCCATCTGCGGCCAAAAAGACCACCAAAGTAGACAAATAAAGCACCAGAATTTTCATGATATAGGTTCCTTTGTGGGCGTTCCGGGGTCGCGGGTCAGGCGGCGGGTCAGCGGCATGGCGGCCCAATAGGGCAAAGCGCGCAGCATCTTCAGCGCGACGGTTAGGCGTTTGGGGAAATGCACCTCAAACCCGCGCGCGTTCAGCCCCGCGACAATCGCTGTGGCTGCGGCCTCGGGCGTGATCATCGCGGGCATGTCAAAATCATTGCGCTGGGTCAGGCGGGTATCGACAAAGCCGGGCGAGATCAGGCGCACGTCAATCTTGCCCGCAAGCTCGGCTGCCAGCGATTCCACCAAGTTGATAACCCCCGCTTTGGTAGCCGAATAAATCTGCCCTTGCGGTAGCCCGAGATAGCCCGCAACCGAGCCGCAGATCGCCAACTGCCCGCCGCGGCGCAACAAAGGCGGGGCGATTTGGGCGATATGAAAGCTGCCCGTCAGGTTTACGTTTACAATCTGGGCGGCTGTCTCGGCATCAATCTCGGCAATTCTGCCGGGGTCATAGAGGGCGGCCAGATGGATAACGCGGTCCAGCGGCCCAAGGCCTGCAATCTGCGCGGCGGCGGCATTCAGGCTGGCGCGGTCGCCAACGTCCAGCGGCACCACCACATGATCTGCCCCAAGGCTTGCCGCTAGCTCCGACAGCCGATTGGCCGAGCGCGCCGACAGAACCAGCCGCGCCCCTTGCGCCGCATAGGCACGCGCCAAGGCTGCGCCAATCCCATCGCTTGCGCCGATGATCCAGATGGTCTCAAAGTTAGGCATGGGCCAATTCCACTTGCACCACACCGGTTTGGCCCACAGCAAAGGAGGCCGTGCAAACCCCAAGATAATACTTCCAGTTGCGCAAAAACTGCTCGTCATAGCCGAGCCGCTTGATGCGCCCGCTCATCGCGTCAAAACGCTGGTTCCACTGTGCGCAAGTCTTGCCGTAATCGCGACCAAAGGCGTAATTGTCCGTTACCTTAAGGCCCGCGCGTTGGGCCTGATCGGCGATTTTTGCATCCGACAGCAGCATCCCACCCGGAAAGGTGTATTGGCGAATATAATCGGAACTGCGGCGGTAGGTCTCAAAATAGGCATCCGGCACGGTGATTGCTTGGATCATCGCACGGCCCCCATCGGCCAGCCGGTCCTTTAGCGTGGCAAAATAGGTTGGCCAATAGTTTTGGCCCACGGCCTCGATCATCTCAATCGACACGATGTTGTCAAACTTGCCTGATGATTTGCGATAGTCTTGCAGCACAATATCGGCGCGCCCATCCAGCCGCGCATCAGCATAGCCCTTTTGACTTGGCGAGATTGTGATGCCCGTCACATGCCGCCCTGTATCGGCGGCACGTTCGGCAAAGCCGCCCCAGCCACAGCCAATTTCCAGCACACGCTCGCCCCCGCCAAGGCGGTTCAAAATCCGGTCATATTTGCGGTTTTGGCCACGGATCAGATCATCATCGCCGGGGGTGAAAATCGCCGAGGAATAGGTCATCCCTTCGTCCAGCCACAGCTGATAAAACTCATTCCCGACGTCGTAATGGGCACGAATGTTGCGGGACGAGCCTTTTATGGAATTTGTCCGCATAACGCGGTCAATGAACCGGAATTTCAGGTTGCTCCAAAACCCGCCGAACATATAGCTTTGAAAATGCTGAATATTACGCAAGGCCACCTCGGACAGATCGGCGATAGAGGGCGTATCCCACAGCCCCGCCACATAGGTTTCGCCAAAACCGATATCGCCGCTGGCCGCCACGGCTGTGACCACCGACCAATCATGGATACGCATTTCGGCGGCAGGGGCGCCGTTGCCAAAATCATACAGCTCGCCCTCGGGGGTATGCAAGCGTAGGCTGCCTTGGCGAATTTGGCCACAGCTTTCCAGAAAATCATGTTTTACGCGTTTGGTCAGCAAGTTCATCACGATACCTCGGTTTTCGGCGGGATGGGACGGGCGCGGTATTTTGCGCCTTTCAGTTTCAGGCGCAGGGCCTGCCAGTAAATCAGGGCGATCGTGCGCAAGGCCCCGAACGGGCGGCGCAGGCTGGCCACGATTAACCCGCCCGAGGTCATCGGCGCGCGTGGGCCAGAGAGGTTGGCGATAACCCCTTCATCCCCGTTGGTGTGCAGGATGGTGATCGCTATACGCGCAGGCGTGATATCAAAGGTAAAATCATAGCGGCCCTTTACCTCTTGGAAGGGTGACACATGCAGCGCCTTGGTGGCTGTGATTTTGCTAGCTTTGGTGATCGGCGCAAAGCCGGGGGTATGGCACAGATAGGAATGACGGTCGCCAAAGGGGGTGGACACCTCGGCGATTACGGCAACCAAATCATCCGCGCGATACGCCAGCCAAAAGCTGACAGGGTTAAACACATAGCCCAAAAAGCGTGGTTGCGTCAGCAGTTGCAACGATACATCCGCGGAAAATCCGTGACCCGCTAACACCTTACGCGCCCAAACCGCACCGGCCCCCGATTTCAGCGGCCCGCCGTGATCGCGGTCATGTACCGAGGCCAAATTGAACCGGTTGCGCGAAAACAGGCGGGCGCTGGGTTGCGCATTTTCGGGGTCGATCAGCACAAAATCCACACCATAAGCAAAGCGGTGGCTAATATCACCGCGCCGTGTGTGGGTCGTGATCCCCGCGATATGTTCGGCGGCCATGGTCATACCAAAGCACGGCTCATCAGGCGGGAAATGCGGGCGGCGCTAGCAAAGCCGTCTTCGTGAAAGCCGTTGCGGGTATAGGCACCAGCAAACCAAGTGTTGTTCTGGCCCTGCATCGCCGTAAGCTGCGATTGTGCGGCCAGTGCAGGCCCGTCAAACACCGGATGGCGGAACGTGGTTTGATCATAGATCAGATCCTCACGCACCGGATCGGACGGGTTCAACGTCACAAACAGCGGGTCATTTTCAGGGATGTTTTGCAGGCGGTTCATCCAATAGGTCACGCCAATCGCAGGCTCTGGCCGGTTAGTATCGGCCTTATAGACCCAACTGGACCACGCAGCGCGGCGCTTTGGCATCTGGTCTACATCTCGGTGCAAAACCATCTGGTTGTCTTGGAAACGGATGGCCGACAGGGCTGCGCTTTCCTGCGCGGTCGGTTGGGCCAACAGGCGCAAGGCTTGGTCAGAGTGGCAGGCAAAGACCACATGATCGAACTGGGTTGCAGCACCGCCCGCATGGACAGTGCTTTGCAACCCGTCGCGGGTGACGCTTTGAACAGGTGTGCCCGTGCGCAGGCTAACGCCTTGGCCGTGCAAATGGCGTTCCAGCCGCGTCAAATAGCTGACGCTGCCGCCATCGACAGTCCACCATTGATGCTGGCCATTCGGGCTAAGCAAGGCGTGATTGCGGAAAAACCGCAGCAAAGCGCGGGCCGGATACGCACGCACGCCACCAGGCGGGGTTGACCAGATCGCCCCACAGATCGGCATCAGGTAATAGCGCTCAAACCAATCGCCCATGCCCAATTCGGCCATAAGCTCGCCAATCGTGGTGGTGTCGTCGGAAACCATCGCTTCGGCTTTGTCGTTAAAGCGCATGATGTCGCGCAGCATACGCAGAAATCCGGGCCGCAGTAGGTTGCGCTTTTGTGCCGTAAGCCCGCGCAGATCACGCAGGCCATACTCAATTTCACCGCCATTGATGGTCGCGCCAAAGCTCATATCGCTTTTGGCAACAGGAACATCCAGCGTTTGAAACATCCGCGTCAGGTGGGGATAATTGGCATAGTTGAACACGATAAACCCGGTATCTACCGGCTGATCGCCCCGTATACCCGCCACCACAGTCCGCGCATGCCCGCCCAATTTCGGGGCCGCCTCATATACGGTGACCGCATGGTCCGGCGCTAGCAGATAGGCCGCTGCAAGCCCCGAAATGCCGCCGCCAATAATGGCAATGCGCTGGGGACCGTGGGGAGGAGCATCAAAAGACATCAGAATACCTTGGCTTGTTTTAAGGTATTACGCGGCATAAAACCAATTGGATCAATATAGTTTTTTCTGTCCCCAAGTCAGGTGCCGCACCCGAATTAAAACGGGTGTCGGCGCCTGTATTATATGCGCTTAAACCGGTGGTTTGCCGCGCAAGGCACGCACGACCATCGCCACCACGAAAAGCAAGATGAAGATGTAGAACAGAATTTGCGCAATACCGGCAGACGCGCCTGCGATGCCACCAAAGCCAAGAGCGGCAGCGATAATTGCGACGATAAGAAAAGTTACGGCCCAGCCAAGCATAGTAAACTCCTTTGCAAATTGCGGGTGCGGACCACCCATATGTGTCATGCAAAAGAAACTCTTGGCAGCGAAGTTAGTTCCCTGACTTATCGCCATTTTTGATGCAAAGGCCAAGTCGTGACAGGGCGCGCTGGCATTTAACCCTGCGCGCCTAGGAAGGCCCGTTCATTCGGAACGGGCCTCGGCATCGCTTAGGTTGCGAATGGCGAAAGACACTGACAGCCGATACGCGTTTTCGGACAGCGTGCGTTCCAGCTTGCCCCCAAGCTGTTGGGAAAATGCCATAAGCAACTGATCCCCAAGCCCTGTACCATCAACGGCATCGGCGCGGGCGCGCTCTTCTACACCTGTGGCGAGCGTGTTTTCCACCTCAATCATCGCAGTCTGGTCGGGTTTGCGGGCAAACCGGACGCTGATGTGGATTTTGCCATCTGGCCCAGCGCCTGCATATTTCATCGCATTGGCCATTGCTTCGGTCAGCAAAAGAGAGAGGGGCACGGCTTGATCGGGTGTCAGGTTTACCTCATCCGCGATGACCTGCACATTAAAGTTACGGTCAGCACTGTTACCAAGGTTGACGATCTGGCGCACGATATCGCGCAACAACTCGTCTACCCGCACATCAGCCATGCCCGAGGTTTGGTAAAGCCCGCGATGGATTGTTGCCAAGCTCATAATCCGGTCTTGCAGGCTGCGCAGCAATGCCTTGGATTCAGGCGCCACGGCTTTGCGCATCTGAAGATTCATAATCGAAGCGATCAGTTGCAGGTTATTTTTCACGCGGTGATGCACTTCGCGCAGCAACACTTCCTTTTGGTGAATGGTGTCTTCTAAACGTGCCTCGCCGCGCATAACGCCATCAGCCATGTTGGCAAAGGCGCTGCCCGCTTCGCGCAGTTCCGCCGGTGCCTCGGACAGGTTTATGTCACCAAGGTTACGATCGCCTTTTGCAAACCGGCCAATCGCCCGCGTCAGCACACGCATATGGCGTGAAACCAACCATTCGGCAGACCAAGCGGCCACAATCATACCAATAGCCCAGATCATAACCGGCAAAAGATAGGGCGACAGATCGGCATTCGTGGCACGGCTGCTGGCGCGAACGTCCCAGCTGCTCATCAAATACAATGCGCCTTTTTGCATCGGCACAAGCGCATAGGTGCGCCGAGCGCCGGATACCGAGCTGTCTTCGAACACCGTGGTTGCACCGTTTACAAAAGCAATTAGCCGGTTTGTCGCAGGCAGATACCCATCCACATTATCCAGACCCATACTGGCCGTCAGCACTTCACCATCGGCATTGAACGTCCAGAATTGTGCAAGATCATCAAGGCCTGTGACCGACGTATCCAACGCCTCATTGACGCTGATCAGTTTGGTGTGGGGGAGGGCGATGGTCATATACCCCAAGTAGGTGCCCGATTGTGCGAACACGGGATGCGACACCAACAAAACCGAGGTTTTGGTTACGGGTCCGCGCGCAATAACGGTGAACTGCGGCGTCTGGCTGACAATCAGTTCCTTGAATTGCGCGGATGCGCTGTAATCATATGTGCTGCCGTCCGATGTGCACGTCATCACCCCCGAGACGGGCACAAAGGCTACCAGATCGGCGGCAGGCACCTGTTCGGCTGTATTGCGCATCGCCAAAGCACATTCAGCAAGGTCTTCTACAATATTGGGGGCGCTGGCCAAGGCTGCAACCGCGCCTTGAGCAGCGCGGATTACGCCAATTTCGCCCGAGGTGGCGCGCAATGTGGCCCCAAGCATGGCTTGCTGCGCACGGCCCCGCGCCTCTTCTTGCAGGTTATAGGTTTGGACCAGTGAAATCACCAACAACGGCAAAAGCGCAAGCGATAGAACCAATGCAAAGCGGGCGTTGACGCGTTCCCACCAATGCGTGGGCCGTTCCGAAAGGCTAACCAAAGGGGCGCGCCACATTATGCGGCCTGCACGCCAGATTGGCCCATCATAGCAAGGCTGGCAGCATCACCCGACGGCATAGCATCCTCGCCATCGACCAAGCCCATCAATTCGGCCAAACGTTTGCGGGCGCGGTTGGTGCGGCTTTTCACAGTGCCCACGGCCGTGCCAATCATTTCGGCGGCCTCTTCGCAGGTATAACCGGACGCGCCAACAAGGATTAGCACTTCGCGGTGTTCCGGTGAAAGCTGGTCAAAAGCGACCTGAAATTCGGCAAAGGCCAGCTTGCCATCATGGTCTGGCTTTACGAACAAACCACCAGCATGGATGCCTTCCGGGTCAGCAACCTCACGCCGGTATTTACGCAGGCTAGAAAAATAAGTGTTGCGCAGAATAGTGAACAGCCACGCCTGCATATTGGTGCCTACGGTAAAGCTGTCAAACCGCGTCCAAGCCTTGACGATGGTATCTTGTACCAGATCATCGGCTGCTGTGGGGTTGCGTGACAGCGAAATGGCAAAGGCGCGCAACGCTGGCAAATGCGACGACAATTCATCACGCGGGTCAGGCGTGGCAAGTTTGGGGTCATTGCTCATGGCTTTGCCCCCTTAGTTTTGTCTTGGTTTTTTAGCTGATCCAGCAACTCTTGGAACCGGGACGGCACAGGTTCGTTCAGCGCTTCATCATAGACACGTTTAAGGTTCGCCTGAATTTGCTGCTGAATCTTGTCCTTGGAACTGTCGTTTGCCATGCTACCGTACATTTCTGCTACCTGTGCCTATTCTATATGGAACCAAACACGCGACTCAACGTTTGGTTCCCATAAAACGACAATATGGAGAAAAAAATTGTCCAACGTCCCAAATGACGCCCCAAATGATCTTGCAACCCAAATCGGTGCGCATCTTCCCTATCTACGGCGCTATGCGCGGGCACTGACGGGCAGTCAGGAAACCGGTGATCGCTATGCCGCAGCCGCGCTAGAGGCCGTTCTGGCCGATATTTCGGTTCTTGATGTTGGCGGCAGCGTGAAAACCGGCCTGTTCCATGCGTTCCACGTTGTATGGTCCAGCGCAGGTGCGCCTTTGGGCGAACCAGACACACGGTTTTCGGAAATCGCACAGGCGCATATGGCCGCCCTTACCCCCGGCTCGCGCGAAGTATTGTTGTTGCATTCGATCGAAGGCTTTACCGAGGGCGAAATCGCCGCAATCATGCAAATCGAAACAGACTCGATTGCCGGCCTGCACCAAAAAGCGGTTGAAGAGATGACCGCAACCATTGCCGGACGTGTGATGATTATCGAAGACGAAGCGATCATCGCAATGGATATTGCCGCTATCGTGCGGGAAATGGGCCATGAGGTGACAGGCATCGCCAGCACACGCACCGAAGCGACCGCTTTGGCAGCGCAGGAAAAGCCCGATCTTATTTTGGCTGATATTCAGCTTGCCGATAAATCGTCGGGCATTGATGCGGTGAATGACATTCTGGCAAAGTTTGATGCGATCCCCGTGATCTTTATAACGGCCTTCCCCGAGCGTTTGCTGACAGGCGAACGGCCAGAACCCGCATTTCTGATCACCAAGCCGTATTCCGAGGATCAGGTGCGCTCGGCCGTCAGTCAGGCAATGTTTTTTGCAAGCACTGCAACGCTGAAAGCCTAAGCAAACCGCCCCCGGTTCGGCCGGGGGCACCTACGCAAATGCAGCGCTTTCAACTTTGGACCGCAGATGTTGGGGGGAAATTGCCGCCAATGAACCGAGGGATCACTTCATTGGCGGCAAAGTTCAGTCTAGATCAAACCACCAGGACAGGCTTGTTGATCGATGAGGTAACGCGCAGTTTCGTTGATTGGTTCCACGCGTTTTTTAAAAATATCGTAAATTCAGGCAACCGTCTTAACCCGTCGATGGCTGCCCAGAAAACTGCCCAACATTTGCAGGCCTTTGGTATTGTCAGCCACAACCTTAATCAGCACCAGCAATGGCACGGCCATCAAGGCGCCGGGAACAGACCATAACCAGCTCCACAAAATAAGTGCCAACAGAACGGACACGGTGTTCAATTCCATCCTGCGGCCAATAATGCTAGGGGTTACAAATTGGCCCTCAAAGGTTGTGATAGACATATAAACCGCTGCGGGCAAAAGGCCGGCCAATGCGCTGTCAAAGGTTAGCAAACCCACCGCTGCCACGGCAAAGACCCCGACAATCGCCCCGACAAACGGCACAAAGTTCAACACAAACCCCAATAGGCCCCACAGCATCGGGTTTGGCATCCCCACCCAGTACATCGCAACCCCAAGGCAAAACCCCAGCACCGCATTGATTAAGGTAACGGTCAAAAGATAGTGCGACATCTGCCGCTCAATCGCGCGCATAATGCCGACAGCACGGCGCTTGTCGGAAAATGTCGGAACGGATTCGACAAGCTTGACGTAGAACAGATCGCCCGAGGCCAGCAGGAAAAATGCCAGCACCAAGGCCACGCCCAACAGCGACAACACAGACGCGGTCGTACCGGCGGCAAAAACAAGCATCCCAGGTTGCTCGATCGCGACTTTGGGGTTGCCGCTGCCGCTTAGGTCTTCAACATTCTTGCTGGCCTCTTGGATAAAACGCATCGCCTCTAGCACGCCGGCCAGTTTGCGCCTCAGTTCCACGCCCATCTGCGGGGCTTGGGCCACAAAATCAGATATCGGGCCGCTGAGTAAATACGCAGCGCTTACCAAAATAAACCCTGTGCTTGAGATCAGAATAAACGCGCTTAGCGGCGCAGGCAGCCCGAAACGGCCAAATGCGCGCACAACAGGGCTTAATGTCAGGGCTATCAACATTGCCGCCGTGATCGGTAAAAACAAATCACGGGCAAAATAGAGCGCCGTAAACAAAGCAATTGTGGAAAGAAGCGCCAGTGATCGCCTGATAGAGCCTAAATCTTCCAAATCTTTCCCCGATTTTCATGTGCTGGTTTTATCCGGCATGCGTTGTTATATGCTTGTGTAACCTCTGTACCGCAGGGTTGGTTCCCTTACACAGACTGCGGCATTTTGTATGGAATGCTGGAACCGCTTGACCAATGGCGCGTTTGGTCGATGATACGTAACATCAAAAGGAGATTTCCAATGGCTCAAGTTGAAAAAAGCAATGTTGCTGAACTGAACACCGATCTGTCCAAGCAAGTGGCCGTATTGCGTGAAGACATTGCCAACCTGACGTCAATCGTCGCAGAGTATAGCAAGGCACAATCTGCGCAATTGAAATCCAAGGTCGAAGAAAAAGCTGCCGATCTGGCCGAGACCGGTGCCTCTGCTGCGCAGGCAGCCAAGGCGACGGCAAAAGTGGCCTATTCTGATGCCGAAGACTCCATCCGCGAAAACCCGGCTGCGGCTGTGGGTATCGCTGCGGGGCTTGGCTTTCTGGTTGGCCTTTTGACGTCGCGTCGTTGATGTTTGGGCTTAAACATAAGGTCGCAGGGGCGGCCCGCAAGGCTGGCCTGATAACCGCAAGCGCTGCCCTGACATGTGTCGGGGCGGCGTTTTTGACAGCGGCCGCATGGATTTACCTAAGCGCCGCCCATTCGCCCAGCTTTGCCGCGCTGATAATCGGCTTGGTTTATCTGGGGGCTGGGGTGGTTGTGCTTGCGATGGCTGTGTCACGCCCGCCTCCTCCACCGCCGCCGCAAGACCCTTTGGGCGGGTTAAGCCCGATGCAGTTGATTTTGGTGTCTTTCCTGCGAGGTTTGGAACAGGGCCAGAATGCAAAAGGCCCGAAATAACGGGCGTTTCCTTTGAAAGACGTTTTACGTTATAAATAAGATTAACGGCGGGGCTATAACCCCGCCGCTTTTTATTCGCCTTAAGATGTTTTCGCCAGCGCCCCTAGCATCCACGCGGATTTTTCATGAAATGCAGCCCGCGCTGTTGCAAGATCGGCCGTTACCGGATCACGGGCTTTATCCGCCGCCTCAATCACATCGTGCAAACGCTTGGCCACTTTGCTGTGGTCAGACGCAAGACTTTTACACAGCGCAGGCGCATCTTGCGGTGCCTTAATATCGGCAACGACCGAGTCTGACAGCAGGTCTTTGGGGGATGTCGCGGTCAAATGCCCCAGCGCGCGGATACGTTCGGCAATAACGTCGGCAGCCGCGAACAGATCGCCGTATTGAGTTTCGGTCAGGGTATGCACGGCAAAGAACATCGGGCCTTCGACATTCCAATGCACCGCATGGGTTTTAATCAACAAGCTATAGGTATCGGCAAGCGCCAAGGATAAAAGCTTGGCTGTCGAGGCCGCGTCTTTGACACCTGTTTTAACGTCTGTCATGGTTGGTTTGGTTTTAAGGTCTGACATAATTTCCTCCTATACACGGGGTAAAACCGGTGCAGGCGCCCATCAGTTCCGTCGTTTGGTGATAATTCTTGCGGCAAAGTTTTCTGGCCTGATGGAACCAAACCCGCCCCGCCACGTTTACTCATCAGTTAGGTTTACAACTGAAAAGGAGACCGCGATGAACTGGGATCAAGTAAAAGGCCAATGGAAAATCACCAAAGGCAAAGCACGCGAGCAGTGGGGCGACCTGACAGATGATGAGCTGGAGCAAGCCGCAGGCGAGCAAGAGCAACTGGAAGGCCTGATCCAGAAACGCTATGGCAAGACCAAAGAGGCGGCTAAGGAAGAAGTTCAATCCTGGCTTGATAATATGTAACGACATCGGGGCCTTGGTGATAATATCGCCAAGGCCCCGAACCGTTAGCGGCCTTGCCACGTCGCCGCCTTGACCAGCATCAAACTGCGCTTGGAGATAATTTGTTAACCAATGTCGGGTTAACACTGTGCCCAGCACAACAGCCGCCAATGTGAAACTTATATCTCGGGTAATAACCCGATGGTCGGTGAATATGGAACTACTGATGAAAAGAGGCGTGCATGACACGGCCGATCCTTTTGGGCGCGACAGGGCGGGTAGGGCAACTGCTGGCGCGGGTTTGGCCTGCAGGGGCAGCAAGCGCGCACTGGCAGTACCGCAGCGGGGCTGATGCAGGCGTGATTGCAGGGTTTCCCGGCACGGCGGTATGTTGGGATATTCTTGGCGGGCCTGCCCCCGATCTGCCGCCGGATATCACCGCGATGATCGTACTGGCCGGTGTTACGGGCGACAACAAGGTTGCACTGGCGCAGAACACCACGCTCGCGCTTACTGCGGTTAGGGCGGCGCGTGCGGCGGGTATCCCGCGTGTGTTGATCGCCTCAACCCAAGCTGTTTATGGCACCCTTGCGCCGAGGGTATCAGAGGGTGCGGCCTGCGCCCCAACCACGGCCTATGGCATTGCCAAACTGGAAATGGAGCATGCGTTGGCACCCTATCCAGAGGTAACCTGCCTGCGATTGGGGAATGTTGCGGGGGCTGATACCCTGTTGCGCACGGCAGCGCACCAAGCCGTGACCTTAGACCGTTTTGCCGATGGCACCACCCCACGCCGCAGCTATATCGGCCCCGTGACGCTGGCGGATGTGCTGCTGGCGCTATCTGATCCGGCGCTGGTTTTGCCGCCTGTGCTGAATGTGGCAAGCCCCGGAGTGATAGAGATGGGCGAGGTGTTAGCCGCCGCAGAGGTTGCCCTTACCTACCGCAACGCGCCCTGCACCGCACTGGCGCTGCTAGAGTTGGATGTGGCTCGGCTGATGGCATTTGTGCCACTGGCCCCTTTGGATGCCAATGATCTGATTACCCAAGCCCGCAAGGGCGGCTGGCGATCCAATAAGGCGTAAGTTTAAAATGAAACAGCTTATCCGAACAAAAAGTGGTCCGACCCCAGATCTGTCAGATCGGTATTCAACAGCGTGATCGAACCTCGGTTTAGGGTGATCACAACATCATCGTCTTGCTGGACCATTTGCAGGGTTTCAAAACTGCGCGCAGTGGTATCAAACTGAACCACGTCTTCGGCCAAATCGAAATCAACTATGCTGTCTGATCCTATGTGGTTGTAATAGAAAAAGAACGTATCGGCGCCCGCACCGCCCGAAAGCAGGTCGTCCCCCGCGCCGCCGGTTAAAAGGTCATTGCCGTTTCCACCCATCAACGTGTCGGCATCATCACCGGCGATTAACGTGTCATTGCCCTCGCCACCATAGAGCACATCATTGCCTTCGGCGCCGCCAATCATGTCATTGCCGTTATCGCCATACAACGTGTCATTGCCAAAGTTGCCCCAGACAAAATCATCGCCCTCGCCGCCATAGGCCAAATCATTGCCCCAAAAGCCGCCGACGGTATCGACCCCGATGCCGCCGTAAAGCGTGTCATGCTGTGCCCCACCCCAAACGGTATCATTGCCGTCATCGCCATACATCAGATCGTTGTCTTCGCTGCCGCCCATCATATCATTGCCAGCACCACCGAACATCAGGTCATTGCCAAAACCGCCCCAGATTTCATCGTCACCATCCCCACCATAGAGGGTATCAAGCCCATAGCCGCCGCTGATGGTGTCATTGCCGCCCTCGGCAAACAAAGTATCATTGCCGTAGACCCCCATCATCAGGTCATTGCCAAGGCCACCATACAGAATATCATCACCATCAGCACCGGTGAGCGTGTCGTTACCATCGCCCCCCAGTAGGCTGTCGTTGCCGCCTTCGCCATACAGGTCGTCATTGCCAGCACCGCCAACAAGGGTGTCATTGCCATCACTACCGCGTAGAACGTCATTGTCGGCACCGCCGTCCAGATAATCATTGCCAATATCGCCGATCAGCGTGTCATCGCCTGCGGCCCCGCTTATGGTATCATTGCCTGCACCGCCTGTTATCCAGTCCGTGCCACTATCGCCTGACAGAATGTCATCGCCACCGCCTCCGACCAAAACAATGTTTTCGATAGGCGGCGGGTCCGGATCAGGCTCTTCTTCCAACAGCGGGAAAATCGGTATCCGGTCGGCCCAACTAAAGTTAAGCCCAAACAAAGAGTCGCGGGTCAGTGCGGTGCCGTTATTGGTACGCACGTCAATCACGGTATCGCGCAACTGTATGATTGCGCCCAGCGCGTTGCTTGTGATCGTCAGCTGACCTACCGAACGCAGCATGAAAAACGACGACAGATCAAGCCTGTCTATGCCGGGCGTGAAATCGCGGATAAGGGTGCTGCCGCCTGTTTCCGACAGGACAAACAGATCGGCACCATCGCCACCGGTCAGCCGCGCGCCTTTGGCCCCCACAAGGATGTCATCGCCCGCGCCCCCGCGCAGCGTATCATCCTCTCCTGCCACCAAAAGATCGGCACCGTCGCCGCCCAACAACGAGTTTGCGCTATCCGTATCCCCACGCAGGGTGACGCCCAGATTGGCCAAATCAACAAAGTATTGCGTTATGCCGCTATCTGTCTCGCTGCTGACGAAAATCTGAAGCGCGTTCCCCAGAACGGCGGCTTCTATGCCAACCACATTCATCAGGCCCGCGCCGGTGGTATGGATCACCGTCTCAAGGTGGATCAGCTTGCCGTCAGGCATCAGCGTGAACAGGCTAAGCCCGTCATCCGCGCCGCCCGCCACCACAAAAACCCGATCCCCCACCTGCGCAACGGCCACGGCTGTCACACCGCCAAAACGGGTCTCTAGCATGTCAATAACGTGATCGACGGTTTGCAGATGGCCCGTTGCATCTATTTCCAGCACGCTAAGGCTATCGCTGCCGCTGCTGCCCAGAATGACCCATGTTCTACCAAATGCGGCCACGGTTTCAAAGGCAGTGGGCGTGTTGATGCCCAGCCCCTGATCGGCCCCGACATCTGTCACAAGCGCAAGCGCGCCAGAACTGGCGTTGATACTGTAACTGCTAATGCTTTGCGTGCCGTATTGTGCCGCCAGCAGAAAGTTCTGACTGCCAATTTGCACAGTATCCAACACAGATACGCCATTCAGCGTGATCTGTTGGTTTGTCACCGCGCCTGCAGTATGCAGCATCATCTGCCCGCTGTCTTGCAATACGCTGTAATAAGCCGTTCCGCTGTTCAGGTATGCTGCCGCAATCGCACTGCTGCCCATGGCGGCACTGGTGCCCGAGGTGGTTGTAAAGCTGCCACTGGCATTCAGGGTATAGTGCATCGTTGCCGTGCCAACCGCCACGGCAAGCGCAATCATGCCATTCTCACTTGCTGTGGCCATTCCACCGCTGATGCCATTGCGCAGATTTGATGCGAAATATTCGGTGTCGGCTACGCCATAGACCGCACCATCCCCCCCAAGATTATACGCCGCCAGCCCGCCATTCAGCCCGGTCAAAGACACCAAGAAGCTGTGCCCGGACAGATAGACAACCTCTAGGCGGCGAATGTCACCATCCAACGCAATGTCTCCGGTAACTACATGTTGTCGATACACCAGATACATTTAGCCCAGCCCTTGCACTTTCGTTGCAAATGGTTTGGCAGCGTAACTGGGGCCGAAGAGGACAGAAAACAGGCGGAATGAGGCCGTTTTCACCCTCTTTTAGATGCCTTTTTATCAGTTTTTAACGATTGGCACGGCATCATCGGTTTTCTAGGGGCGCCTGCATTTGGCGCGCATGATGAAGGGCCGGATATGAATTTCTTAACTGTAGGTGCAGGGCTAAGCGGCGCAGTGTTGGCACGCGGATTGGCACAAGCAGGGCATAAGGTCACCGTGATCGACAGTCGCGATCATGTTGCAGGCAATTGCCATACCAAACGCTGCCCTGAAACCGGTGTGTTGGTACATGTCTATGGCCCCCATATCTTTCACACGGATGATGCGATGGTGTGGGACTATGTGAATGGTTTTGCACGGTTTATGCCCTATACCAACCGCGTCAAAACGACGGTTAACGGTGCAGTTTATTCTTTGCCGATGAACCTGCACACGATCAACCAGTTCTTTGGCAAAACCTTTAGCCCCAATGCCGCGCGCGCCTTTGTTGAAACCACGCAGGCCGATATATCGCTGACAGACCCGCAAAACTTTGAAGAGCAGGCCCTAAGGTTTGTCGGGCGCGATCTGTATGAAGCGTTCTTTAAGGGCTATACTGAAAAGCAGTGGGGCTGTGCGCCGACCACCCTGCCTGCCGCAATCCTTAAGCGGTTGCCGCTGCGGTTTAACTATGACGACACCTATTTTGCCCACCGTTTTCAGGGCATGCCGGTGCAGGGCTATACCGCTATGGTCTGCTCTATTCTGGATCATGCGAATATCGACGTGCATTTGGGTACGGCCTTTACCCATGCGATGGCCGCGCGTGCAGACCATGTGATTTGGTCGGGGCCGCTGGACAGTTACTTTGACCACCAGCTTGGGCGGTTGGGCTATCGCACGCTCGATTTCGAACGATTCGTCGCACAGGGTGACTGGCAAGGCTGCGCAGTGATGAATTATGGCAGCCGCGATGTGCCCTTTACCCGCATCACCGAGCATAAGCATTTCGCCCCATGGGAAAGCCATGACGCCACCGTATGCTACCGCGAATACGCCCGCGCCTGCGGCCCTGACGAAACGCCCTATTATCCGATACGCTTGGTCAATGAAAAAGCAATGCTCGGCCAGTATCAGATTTTGGCCGCAAGACAAAAGGATGTAAGCTTTGTTGGCCGGTTGGGAACTTACCGCTATCTGGATATGGACGTGACCATCCGCGAAGCGCTGGATCTATTACCGCAGCTTCTGGCGCGCTTTGGCAGCGCTGGGCGCAGCAAACTTGCGCCAGTCTTTTACCCCCCGAAAGCCCCCCATGCAGCCCTTGACCTTGGGCATCACCTTTAGCGGGAGATCGGGGCTCAATCTCGGCGTAAAGAATAGTTCAGCGCGCGCAGGGAGGATAACTCTTGGTCGGATAGGGCCTCTATGCCCTCGGTGGCTTGGTGAATCTGTTCAAGCACATCCCGTGCCTCTTTGATTTCGCTTTGCTCGATTTCCCGCAACGCATGGGAAAAAAATCCAAACGTCCGCGCGTTGCTTTCGCCAATCGAAACGGCTTTGCCGAATTTCAGTCCATGCTCCGCAGCCCGGCCAAAAACGTTACCCTTGTCCTGCGCTACAAGGTCTGACCAATCGCAAATGCCGGTGTTCGCGATGGCCCATCCGACTGTCGGGTCAATAAAAACAAGCCCCTCTTTATCATAATAGTCAATCCACGCCCGTGGATAAGTTCGATACAGCAGGGTTGGGTTGGCAAAGCGAATACGCACGCCAACGGCGAACCTCCAATCCGCAATTTCACTCAGACGTTGCAAAAGGCGTTTTATTGTGTCCAATTTAGTCATGGATGGCCAACTGCATTTCTTTGGAAGTACCCGTGTGACGCAGGATTGCGTCTGTTAAGAGACTAATGTCGAAAACGTCAAATTGGAACCGCCTACCGCCATGCGCATTGAAAATTTTCGAAGTCAGTTTGCCCTACTTGCGCCCGCCGGTTGCTACATCGCGTTGCGTGTCGGTTTCTTTGCGCCCGAAGATGAGATGAACATTTTTCCGACGAAATGGATCGACCATTACACGCTGTCTGGCATGGCGCTCGTCGACCCGCTTTTGCGCTGGTGCCAAAAGAATGAGGGCTGCGCGCGCTGGCGGGATATTGAAGAAGCACAGCCTTTGAATGAATATCGGTCGTTTGGTATGCATTTCGGCAGTGTTGTTTCAATTTTTGGCACGATAGCAAAGCCCAAGCGCAGCCTTGGCATATTCGCCCGCAACGACCGAGATCTGGACGAGGCCGAAATGGCCGAATTGGGCAGGCTGCTGCGGGGTTTGCATGCACATGAAACAAGAAAGCCGACCAAATCACAACTAGAAGCGCTTCGGCTTTTCGCGCAAGGGTTGCCCCAAAAACAGATCGCGCACGAACTTGGAATTTCGATAGGCGCCGTGAAAGGGCGCCTGCGAGGTGGGGCCGAACGACTAGAGGTTCGAACACCTGTAGAAGCCGCATTTCTTGCAGACCGCAGGGGGCTTTTATAAGCAGCGGCAGCTACAATCAGCGGCGGGCGCAAGCCTCTATCAAGCAATGTTTTAGACAGCTGACGGTTCTAAATATCTACCGTTAACTAAGGGGGATGGCATGGAAATTATCGATCTGGGAACAGTGCCGTCAAGCTCTGAAAACTACCTCACGTTTATTGACCAAATGTGCGATACGCTTGAACTCGACTTTGCGTCTTATGCGACAGTGAACCCCGTCACTGGCGTGGTTCATGGATATGCCAACTATTCGGATGCGTGGAAAACGCATTACATGGACCGAAATTTCCATCGGGTTGACCCAACCCTGCACAAGGCCACTCTCAGCATTGCACCCGTCGATTGGCAGCGGTTTGAGAAGGATCAAAAATTCCAGTCGGTTTTCCAAGCGGCTGGCGAGTTCGGCATCACAGCACAGGGCCTTAGTGTTCCAATTAGGGGCCCTTATGGCGACCGTGGTTTGCTGAATGTAACGCGGTCTTGTTCGGTTGAAGAGTGGGACAAGCTGAAGCGGCACATCATGGGCAACCTGCAAACTGCTGCGGTGCATCTGCACGATTCGGTTATGCACAGCAATGGATTGGTCCGCGCCTTGGGGTATTCGGCGCTGTCTTCGCGCGAAAAAGAGGTCTTGCAATGGGCCGCCGCAGGTAAGCTGCAACAAGAGATCGGCGATATCCTGTCCATTTCACACCGCACCGTCGAAATTCATTTGCGATCAGGGCGTGAAAAGCTTGGGGCGCTGACCACGGTGCAAGCCGTTGGGCGGGCAATCGGCATGGGCCTTATTCACCCTCGTTAAGGCCGTATAAGGGATTTCCCGTATTTTCTTGGGCGGCTTGGTCGTTGATAAAACTTCTATTAACATTAATAGGAGCATGTATCATGATCTACGTCGTCGATTCGCTGAACGCACATGAGCATTCAAACCTCCTGATCGAAATGCACCAGCTTCGCGCTCGGGTGTTCGAAGGTCGGCTTGGTTGGGACGTTAAGGTGAAAAACGGCATGGAACGCGATGCCTTTGATGATCTGAACCCAGCGCATGTTATCAGCGTGGATGATTCAGGTCGTGTCGTCGGCTGCATGCGTCTTTTGCCAACAACCGGCCCGCACATGCTGTCAGATGTTTTCAGCTGCCTGCTGGATGATGAACCGCCAATCCGAAGCGCCCGCGTTTGGGAAGCCACGCGGTTTTGTGTTGATACAGATCTGCCGGGCCGTGGCGTTGCCCGCAATTCAATTTCGTATATCACAAGTGAGGTGATGATCGGCGCGTTCGAATATGGCCTCGCGGCGGGTATTTCAGATGCTGTTGCGGTCATTGATCCGGTGATGAACCGTGTCATGAAACGATCGGGCAATGCGCCTTATGGGTATCTTGGGTCGCCGCATCCGATGGGCAAAGTCACAGCGCTTGCCGCGTTGATGGATTGCTCGGAAGAGCGTATCGCGCGGATTCGTGACTTTGCCGGAATCCACCATGATGTATTCAAAGAACTCGTGCCCGAGATGGTCCGTCAATGACGATACACACACAGCCATCCAAAGAGGATTGGGCCAAGGCGCAGGCACCAAACCTATCACATCGTTGGATTGTTCATCTGCTTGCCGAGATGGTTCACTATGCTGAAGAGCACGAACTTGAGGATATTGTCGGCCCGTTAACCGATGCTATTGAGCAGGTAGCGCCGTCACTTGCATGTGTTGACCAAGCGCCTGTGGGCCAAAATCAGATCGAGATGCAAGTCAGCAATGTTCTTGATTTCATGAAACGACGGCAGCGCTAAAGCCCTTAGCCTCATACCGCTATGCCGCTTTTGATTGGGCAATATTGCTGGGCATTGATCTTGCCCAGCGCAACGATCGCCATAGGTTTGGTATGATGGCGTTATGACGCCTGAAAGACAGAGGTTTGCGCGTTCAGCAAAGCCTCCAACTCTTGTTTGGCTGCGTCTGCGTTGGGGACGGCCTGTAAAATGCGCGCGGAATTCTGGCCGCGGCGCAGTAAGGCATCATCGACCCGTTTTTCATACGCTGTGCGGTCTTTGATTTCGATGTCCAGAAAGCCCAGCAGGCGTTCAATTAGCAGGCGGCCTGCTTTAGGATCATTATAAACATCTTCGAAATAGACCACAAAAGGCGCAAGATCTGCTGCCGTTGCAATCTGCGCCAACTCTTGCCGGCGGGCCATGCACAGGCGCGTGTGTTGCACAGCGCGTTGCATGTTTAGTGGCTCTAGAACCATCTCACCCGCCTCAATCGCCGGATAGATTTTCTGCGCGGCCTCTCCGCCCCATGCACCCGTCAGATAGGCCAGTTCAAGCGATATAATACGGTCTGCTTCGCTGTGCCGGTCTAAAATGATGTGCCGGTATCCCAGTGCCGTGGTCACGTCCAGAAGCACTTGGTTAAAGGCAGGCGACATCAGCTCGTGGCAATGTTTGATCAGCGGGGTTTGCGCAAGACAGGCCTGCAAATCCAGCCGCAGCTGCGCGACACAATCCGTCTGGGCAAAAGCACTGGCAATATGGCCAAAGATCCGGTCTGAATTAAACGGCTCATGCTGAACACCTGCATGTTCGGAAAGCGTGCTTAGCAATGACGCCAATGTCGTCCCACCAGTACGACGCATCGTCCAGATAATATAAGGATAACTCAACATCGGCTCCTTGGTGCTTTGGTTGTTTTTTGTATCATCCATTCGCGCTTAGCGGGAAAAATAACCTTTACCTACAGAGCAAGTTACGAAACAACAAGTATATGACCCTTACCCCCAAAAGCCTTAACACAATGATAACACCTGCCCAGAATACCCAGCATTCACCGCGTATTTCGGTGATTATCCCGATCTACAACGTTGCCGATTATGTGGCCGCATGCATCCAAAGCGTGCGGGCGCAGACATTGACTGATTTTGACGTAATACTGGTCGATGATGGGGCAACCGATGGCAGCGGCGAGATTGCACTGGCGGCCGCCGCTGGCGACCTGCGCTTTCGCCTGATCCGGCAGGATAACGCCGGTCTAGGTGCGGCGCGCAACACAGGGCTGGACCACGCCACCGGCAGCTATATTGCCTTTGTCGACAGCGATGACCGGATCATGCCCGACTATCTGATGCGAATGTGGCAGGTGCTGCAAGAGACCAGTGCCGATTGGGTGGCCTGTGCTATCCAGTCCAATACCACAGGCGGCGGCAGTCATTCTGCCATCCACGGCCAGCCCGATCTGGCCGAACATATCGCGCAACGGCGGTATCCGCTGAACGATTGCTGCGATGTAATCGTGCATTTCCCATCGGCCTGGAACAAACTGTACCGCCGTGCCTTGATCGAGGGTTTGCGCTTTGACACCGGCACTTGGTTTGAGGATCACGGGTTTTTCCACCGTGTTGCAGCGCGGACCGATCACATTCTGCATTTGCCCGAGGCGCTGTATCTGCAAACCCGCGGGCGCAGCGGCCAGATCACCGCCCAAGATGGTGACCGTGTTTTTGAACAATTCGCGGTGTTAGAGACTATAAAGCAGCAGTTTGACACAGGCACCCGCACCGGCGGGCATACCGCATTGGCACGCATCGCCAGCAGGCTGATGTTTGAGCGTAGCACTATTATCGCCGACCCCGACCGCCGCACCCGTTTTGCCACCGCCGCGCGGGAGTTCTTGCAAAAGCACGGTCTGGCCTACAGCCCTGAATGGGACGATGACATCGGGCGCAGCTGGGGCCTGGAGCTGGCGGGCACCCTGCCCCTTAGCGTGATCTTGTGTTGGGATGGCATTGATACCGCCGCCCTTGATCGCAGCCTTGCCTCTCTGCGCGCCCAAACCGCACCGGGGTTTGAGGCACTGATTGTGTGCCAAAGCAAAGCCGCACAGCGCAGGCTGGCCAATCACTGCCCTAACATGCCCGCCCATTGGCAGGTCTTGTGCGCCCCGCAACGGGGGGAAGGTACAGGGTTTAACCACGGCTTGGCACAGGCACGTGGGGCCTATGTGGTTTTTGTACAAACAGGTGATGCGCTGACACCATGGACTTTGCTGGACCGTACCGAGGCGATGCTAAGCGCACAGGCCGAGTTTGGCATGACCCCGCTGCAAATGGCACATCGTAACACAGGTGCGGTCACCCATCATAACGGCATCCTTGATATGGGCGCTTGGCCCTTGGGCACCCCGCCTGCAGGGCCGCTTGATCTGTCACCAGAACAGGCGCTAAGCCTTGAGGCGCAGTGCAGCGCCAAGATATTCTTGCGCAGTTTTCTTGCCTTGCATGGCTTGGGTTTTAACAACGGGCCACGGCCTGATTGGGCACTATGCCTGAATGCTGCCCTTTTGGCATCGCGCAGCACCTATATTGCCCAAGCGGGCGTTACCGTAACGATGCGCGATGAGGGGTTTGAGCGCTGGCAAACCCCATGGGGCGGGCGCGCCCTTGCTCGCGGGCATTCCGCGTTGATCGATGCTGTGACACAGGCTTTGCCAAGCAATGGGCCAAACCTGCCAGACGGTTGGCAACGGCGGCTGTTTACGCGCGCCTTGCGGGAACAGGTCTATTTCGGCGATTACTCAGGCCGCCTGCCACGGCTGCAAATGCTGCTGTCGGCTGCCGCTACTGCCTTTTGGCGCGGCTATGGTGCGAACCGCAGCGCAGGCCTTGATCCGTTTGTCGGGCCACGATTGGCGCAGATGCTTGACCCCGTGGCGGTTTTGTACGGGCGTATGGGGCGGATCGGTCGCGCCGCGCTGCGCCGCCGTGCAACCCCCGCCTTGGCCACCAAAGATAATATGCCCTTGCAAGCGTTTGATCTGCAAGACTATGGGCTGGCCACGCTGCGGGCGCAGTTCCACGCCAGCCCCTATGCCAATATCTATTTTCAGGCCGCTGGTCGGGATCAGGTGCTGTTTCACCTGTCTTTGCGCCACAAAGAGGGGCTGGCCGTCTGCAACAGCCAGCACCCTGATGGCCAGTGGAAGGCAGAATGCCACCGTACTGTCGATCTGTCCTCGGGCAATGCCGAAGTCACCTTTGATTTCACCCCGCCTTCTGTGCGCGTCTTACTGAATGGCACCCAGATTTTCAACGTTGCCCAGCGCGAAAGCCACCGTTTCGCTGGGTTAGAGACTATTGCAGGGTTCCACACCAACGGGGCGTTCATCGCCACGCATCTTATCCCGCAGCTGCCGCAGACAGCCTGTAGCTTTGACAGCCGGCTTACCCTGCGCTTGGCTGCCCTAAACCCAGTGGCCACGCTGCATGTACTGCCATCGAATGAAAGCCTGTCACCCACAGCTGGGCCGCAGGGTACGGCCAGCGCGCTGCTGCCCGCCTCGCTTTGGCGCGATTTGCCGTTTGCGCAGGGGTTAACGCTAGAGCTGGCTCAAGGCGACCAAACAGAGCGGTTGACCCTGACACGCAGCGACCTCGCCACCCGAATTGAGGCGCTGCTGACGTTGCCATTGGCAATGGCTGACAGCACGTTGTGCCTGACCGTAATTGAATACGTCCGCTATGCTGGGTTGCTGCCACTGCTGTCTGCGCCTGCGCGCGCGCATCTGGACAGGTTGGCCGCCTTTTATGCTGTCCAAAGCTTTATGAACGACGATAGCGCTGGGTATGGCATCGAGCCCCCCGCTGCAAGCGCTTCCCTAAAGCGCGACCCGATCGACCAAGAGGTCGCAAGCATTGTCGCCCGTATGGCGCAAAGCCAAACCGGACCGCTTGGCCACTGCCCCGATCCGTTGACTGTTCTCCAAGGCTTCCAAGTCTCGGCAGAAACGCAAGCACCGCTGTTTCTGGAACTGGCCGAGTTTTTCTGTACCGAAGGCCAAGATTTCAACGGCCTTTACCAGCTTGCCAAAAACCGGGGAATACTGCCCTTGCCCCACGCAGGCAGCCGCTGGGCCGTTTCGGCGGCTTTGCCCTATCTGGTGGCAGATGGCCGCTATGACCAAGCCGCCCATGATCTGAACAGTCTGGCACAGACCACATCCGATTGGCTGGTAACGCCTGCCATTGCGTGGGCTGTGCGAACCTGTATTGCGCAGCCGCAAACGCCTGCCCATACCCGCAGCTATATGTTTGAGGCCTTTTCCGCCTTCCTCTGGGCGCGGGCTGGCGATTACTGGGACCGTGTGCATTGCCGTGAACTGACCCGCACGGCTGCGGCTTTGATCCGTCACCGTCACCGCCTTACGCCTGACCAGCAGCACGATGCCGTGGTTATGTGTTTGCAAATCTATGGCCTGTCGCGGCAGTTCTGGGCCGAGCTTGAGAGCGCGCCTGATTTGCCCAACGAAATTCTGACGGCACAAGCGGGTTTTGCCGACATTGCAGCAGACCACACCGATGCCGCGCAGAAAGATCGGGCGCTGCACCTGTTTGAAGCCGCCAAATCCGTCGACGCCCCGCGTGTAAGGCGCGAGCTGTTTGGGCCCGCAGGCCTGCCCATTGCCCCCAAGGGTGCGATTGGTTTGGCTGATTTGGGGGCTTTATATGCACCCGACAGCCGCGTCCTCGGCCGCAACATCTTGCGTCACATGGCCTTTCCAAACAGCGCGCCGGTACAGCCGCAGGCCGCGGATATGGCGCGTACCGCCCTACCCTTGCTTTACCCGCAAACCCCGCGTGCGCCTTATTTTGCAACCCAACAGCTTGCGGCACAGCAGGCCATGGGGCTGGTTCAAAACCCTGCGCAAGATGGCCTAACGGTGGCCCTGACCGACAGCCTTGGCCAGCTGGCCGATGCCGACGCGCATTATTTGGGGCTGGGCATGGCGGTGGCAATGATTGACGCATTGCATGACACCGACCCCGCCACTGTGGACGCATTCTGTGATTGGGTCCGCCAGAAGACAAACGCCACCCTGCCCGATGCATGGCGCAATGCGCCTGCCCTGCACCAACCCTTGCGCCGGCTGATGGGTCGCGCCGATCTGCAACCTGCGGCGCAATCACTGGTGGACCACCTTGCCATTCCTCTCGCGCCTTTGCCTGCGTGCGACAACACAGGCCTGCCCAAGGGGCACCCGCTGTTTGATACCATCGTCACCGTGTTTTCTTGCGCGCCCTACCTGACCACCCGCATCCCCGCGATGCGTGAGGGATGGCTGGGTCTGCTAAAGGATTTGGGCGTGCCCTATGTTGTGGTCATTGGAAATGGCGATGGCACACTCAGCGGCGATATAGTGCATCTGGACGCGCCGGACGATTACGAAGGCCTGCCACAAAAGACATTGGCCGCTGTTAAATGGGTTCACGAGAACACGCGCTACGGGCATATGCTGAAAATTGACGATGATTGTTTTCTGAATGCGCCGCTGTTTTTCCAATCGCTGAGCTATCGCAAATTCGACTATTACGGCCGCTACCTGTACCGCGCTGCAGGCCAGATGGACCGCAAGTGGCATCAAAGCAAATCCAGCTCTTTGCGCGGCCAGCTTGATCTGGATAAATCGCCCGAGCCCAGCGAATACGCTGATGGCGGCACAGCCTACGCCCTTAGCCGCACCGCCATGGCCGCCGTGCTTGATGCTGCCAACAGCCCCGAGGGCCAGCAACTGATCGCTGTGTCGTTTATGGAAGACAAAATGCTGGGCGACCTGCTGGCCATGCGCAACATTCGCCCGCATGAACAGGATTACCGCATATCAATGCGCCGCCGCACCTATGGCGCCGCGCTGCCCGTGGCCCTGTGGCACAACAGCTTTCACCCCAGCCAGACCGCGGCTTTGCAGTTGGTCCATCTGGATACCCATCTCGATCAGGCCGATGCGCTGACACGGCTTGATAAACCCGGTCTGTGGCCGCGTAAAATTTGGCCCAGCTATCAAGATGTGAAACTGGGGTATCAGACCAACGCGCTCGAACTTATCAGCACCGAGAAAACCGTGCAAAACGCCCGCGACGCAGCGGTGGCCGTGGTCGCCTGTATGCGCAACGAGATGTTCATGCTGCCGCATTTTCTGAACCACTACCGCAAGCTTGGCGTAGGGGCGTTTGTGATTGCCGATAACTGCTCGGACGATGGCACTTTGGAATATCTGGCGCAGCAACCCGATGTGGCGCTGTTCTCGGTTGATACCGATTACAAGCTGTCGCGCTATGGTGTGGCGTGGCAACAAGCCATGATGTCGGCCTTGCGCGTCGGCAAATGGTCTTTGGTCGCCGATGCGGATGAGCTGCTGGTTTGGCAAGCAAAACAGAGCCAAACATTGCCAGACCTGTTGGCCCAGCCCGATTTTGCCAATGCCAATGCGGCGCGTATCTTCATGCTTGATATGTACCCGCAAGGGCCGTTAGAGGATGCCGATTTCGCAAAAGGCACGCCGTTTGATCAGGCCGGTTTTGCCGATAGCATCCCGTTTTTGTCCAATACCTTGGCGCGGGGCCCGTATTCAGATCAACCCTGTTGGACCTCTGCGCTGCGGCACAGGCTGATTGCAGGGTCGCACCGCAGCCTGTTTGTTGCGCAAAAACTTGCCCTCCTGCGCTATCAGCCTTGGATGCGACTGTCGGCAGGGCTGCATTTTGTGGGGGATGTGCGCGTGGCCCCGCGCGAATTGCTGTTTGCCCATTTCAAATACAACGCCGATTTCCGGCGCAAAGCACAGGCCGAAGTTTTGCGTGGCCAGCATTTCAACGATGCCGAAGAATACCGCAAATACCTTGCTTTGGTCTCTGAGGGGCGCAGTGTGATCTTTGACCCCACCTGTTCGCAACATTGGGCGGATGTGCCCTTTGTGAAACGCAGGCTTAGTCTGTGACCTTACCCCTTGGCCTACTTGGCAGGGGTTTGATACACCTCCAACAATTCCGAAATATGGGCGTCGACCGTCAACGGGGCCATTGCGCCACGCCAATAGGCCGCAAAATCGATATGCCCTGCCAATAAGGCCTGCACAGATCGGGCAAAACCACCGACGTCACCGGGCGCAAAAACCATGTCTGGGCAGTTGCCCAGCTCAGATGCGCCGCCCATAGCTGCAGTCAGCAAAGGGATATGCCGTGCATGCATCTCAATTGCGACTTGCGGCAGGTTGTCATGCCACAACACCGGCACCACACCCACATCGACAGGCGCCAAAACGGTTTCCAACTGCGCATGCGTATAGCCGTCATGATAAATCACCCCTGCCAAATGATCCTTTAGGCGGGCGACCCGCTCCATCGTGGCCCTGTCGCCCGCACGCGCGGCTATAACAATACAGACTTGTGCGGCCACGCCAGCGGGCAACGCCTCTAGTGCGTCGAGCAGGAAAAAGAACCCCTTGTCGCGGCGCATATACCCCAAGTAGCCCAATGTTAGGGTCTTTTTTACTGGGCGTTCTGCGGGCAGGGAGGGCATACCAAATAATGCGGCGGCACGGGTCCCAATGTAGCTCGTGCGCGTTAACTCTGGCAAAATCCCATAGCGCTGTGCCAGCACACGAACCGCATCTGAAACACAAAGCACATAGTCGCAATTGGCGTTAATCAAAGCCGTAATATCCGCGCGGCGTGCAGTAAAGGCAAGGTGAGCCGTTGGGGAGGCTGGGGCTGGCTGTTGTTTCGACTTTTGGCGCAACCAACGCATAGCGCGCAACCCGCGACGCCCCACGCCAAGGGCACCCCTGAACGCCACATCATAACCCCATGTTCCGGGCTGCAAACCCGCACAGCGCAGACGGTATGACACGGCATTCGACACCCGCAACAGACGCGCATTCGCCTGCTGCGGCAGGCAGGTGATGCAACGCGCACCGCCCGCAAAGTCGTCACAGCTTTGCCGTTCATTGGCCCATAAATTGACCTGCGGACAGATCGGATAGTAATTGTGCAGTGACAAAATGATCTGCGTTTGCGGATGCTGCTGCTTGATGGTCAGCACATCAGCAGGCAGCCCTTCGAGATTGTTAAAGTGGATCACATCATAGGGGCCTGTCTGGGCCACAAAGTCGAAAAACGCGGCACGGGTGGCGGGGTGCGATACCTGCGACGGATCACCAAAGCTGCTATGTGCGGGCGCGAACACACCGGAATTGACCAATTCGAACCGCCGCTTTTGGCTTTTTGCAGCGCCATGACGCGTGGCCTCCCAACGCGGCGGGCGGGTGCGCAGATCATAGCTTAGGCCTGATGACAAAAAGACGGCCTCGATATCGCGGTGCGCCTCTAACCCTTCGATGACATTGCGCTGATACAGCGTCACACCGCCGCCGCGCCCCTCGGCATCGGTATAATCAACCCAGTTGTAATAAAGAATCCGAAAAGGGCGGCTCATATCTCAGTTTCCAACCAACGCCCCAGACCGACTTGATTGAAATAATACCGGATCGGGCGCGGGTCTTCGAACCGATCTTCGATCGCGTTGCAGCCTTGCTTGACCAAACGGCTTTTCATGCCCCGCCGATGTTTTACGCCCAGAAAATCGCAAATCGCCGCCTCAAACCCCGACTGGAACAAGTCGCAATATTCATAAGTAGCCTTGGGGTTGGGCAGACCTGCCAACCACAGCGCAATCAGATGGTCGAAGGTCGCATATTCATGCCAGCGATGGCTAATCTGACGCGGTGTCGCCACGATCTTGCGCTGGATATGCGCGTCCGCTTTGGTCTGCGCCCATTTTTTGCTTTGAAAGGCCTTAATTAGGGATGACACCTGCGCCAGCTTATTCTCGCGCCAGACATATATGATCGACAGATCAGGGTCGGCGGCCAGGTGCTGCAACACTTGCAGATTATGGCCGATCATGAATTTGAACCCGCCACTCGCCGCCCCTTTGGCAGCGGCGGTTTCAAAGAACCGGTTCATATGACCAACCGGATCTTTGTCACGGCCCAGCACGGCCGCGTGGCTATCGTCTTCTTTGGTATCAATCACGGCATAAGGGTTAAACTGTTCGCCGGCACAGATCACATCAGGGTGCGCATTCAGCAGGCTCATCAAATACGTCGTGCCACTGCGCGGCAGCCCTAAAATCACAAAGCGTTTCATTGGACTGATATACTCCTGGCGCAGATAGTATTTTTGGAAAAAGGCTGGCAGGCCCTTGGTTACTTATTATCGACGGTTTTCAGATGAGCCGCGATAGCGGTGTCTACATCTTCGAAATAGCTCAGACGGCCATCTTCCAGCAAAATCGCCGCATCGCAAAAACTGCGCACTTGCGCCATTTCATGGGTTACCAGAATGGCGCTGGATGTTTTCATGCGCTCTTGAAACAAGGCTTGGCTTTTGCGCCGAAACGCAGCATCGCCAACGGCCGTCACCTCATCAACCAGATAGGTATCAAACTGAATGCCGAATGACGCGCCGAACGTCAGGCGCGATTTCATACCCGACGAATAGCTGCGCACCGGCATCGCAAAGTGTTTGCCCAAATCGGCAAAATCCTCAACAAAAGCGATCAACTCATCGGTATCTACGCCGTAGATGCGGGCGATAAAGCGAATGTTCTGCGCGCCAGTCAGGTCAGGGTGGAACGACCCGCCAAACCCCACGGGCCAAGAGATTGTACCATCCGACACAACCCGCCCTTTGTCGGGCCGCATCGTGCCCGCAATCAGCTGCATCAGGGTTGTTTTTCCGACGCCATTCAGCCCTAACAAGGCCAATGACTTACCTGTCGGCAATACCATGCTAAGGTTATCGATGACAATTTTCTGCTGCCCTTGAACCCAATAGCTTTTGGTCAGGTTTTCAAATTTTATCATCGCCGCCCCCGTTAACTGCGGTCACGAATAGAATAATAGACCAGCGCCATAATCGCCCAGCCCAGCAACAAAAACAGACCCGCCAGACCAAAGATCACACCACGCCGCGGGTATTCGCTGGTTTGGGCCATTGTGGGCGCAATATAGGTGGCCAAATACCGACTTTGCCGCGACGCATTTGCCCGTGCAAGATCAAGCGCCGCCCGTGCCGCGCGATAGCTTTCCTCGGCGAACTCGCTGTCCACCGTTAGACCTTCATACTCGGCAATCAGCGCCGGATAATCGCTACCCTCATCCGATCCGGTTGAGGACAGCTCTTTACGCTCATTCGCAATACGCTGGCGAATGACGGATATAAGGCGCTCTGCTTGGCTAAGGCGCGGGTTGTTTTGGGTGGTGACGCCCGTCAGCAAATCCAATTCGATCAGGGATTGTGCCAGTTGCTGTTGTAAATTGTTCATCACCCCCATGCGCCCGCGAATATCGGACGCTGGGTCAACAATCTGGTTTTTCGTGCGAAACGCAGTCAACGATTCACGCACCTGTTTCAGCTGGACAACCGCGTCATCAAGATCTTTTTGGGCATAGCGCATGGCATCTGCGCGCGATTGCTCATTCAGGGCGTTGATCATATCTTGGCTTAACCGCAAGACTTCTACCGCAATAGCTTGGGCCATATCCGGCGTGAAGGCCAGCACCCGCATTTCCATCAATCCTGTGCTGCGATCAAACGAAAGCTTTACAATCTGGCTCCAATACTGCTCCAGATCTTCGATGCTCGCATTTTCCCTAAGGGCGAAAATAGGGTCTAGGATCTTGTAACTGCTATAATAGCCGCGCAGGTCAATGTTGGCGTCGACCTTTTGCACAAGGGCCTGACTAAGGATAAATTCGTACAGAATATCGCCATCAGACGACACAGACCCACCTGTAAAACTTGCCAGACCGCCCATCAAAGCCGATGCGCCCGTCCCTTCTTCTTTGCGGACTGTAAAGCCGGTAAGAGAGCTGTATTGATCTAACGAAATCTCCCACAGGTAAAACGCCAAGGCCGAAAGCGGCAGCAGTACAATCACAATAAATGACGTGGCCAAGCCGAAATGGCGACGTCGAAAGCGGGCCGGTTTTACTGCGCGGCGCACGGGCGGTGGTGGCGTTGGTTTTGCTTGCGGTGCAGGCTGCTTTGCGGGCGGCAACGCAGTGGCGGGACGGTCATTTACGCCGTCTTTCACAGTAATTTTGTTCATCGCCATTCCCAAAATACTATTTACAGTTGTATCAAATATTACTCATACTACCTTAATAAATTCCTAACTTGGAACAGCAGGCAATGTTAATTCCACCCGCCCGGATCAACAAATCGCCACGGGGGTCTAACCGCAGTTTTGCGACATTTCGGGCGATTTCGGCCCTCATCCTGCGTGAAATGGCAACGCGTTACGGGCGCTCTCCGGGGGGGTATATTTGGGCCCTGCTAGAGCCGTTGGGCGGCATTGTTGCGCTGGGATTTGGGTTTTCACTGCTGGTTCGCACACCAGCTTTAGGCACCAGTTTTCTATTATTCTTTGCAACGGGTTTTTTGCCTTTCGCAATGTACAGTAATATCGGGTCAAACGTGGGTCGGTGCATAAACTTCTCACGCGCTTTGCTGCTTTACCCTGCGGTCACATGGCTTGATGCCGTTTTGGCGCGCTTTATCCTTGGGCTGTTGACCGAGACCCTTGTGATGGTGATCATTCTAACAGGCTTGGTTCTGATGGCAGACAGCCGCACGATTTTAGACATTGGCCCCATCGTGGAATCTGTCTTCCTTGCCGCTGCCTTGGGGTTGGGTGTAGGCCTGATGAACTGTGTTCTCTTTGGTTTGTTCGACATCTGGATGCAGATATGGAGCATCGTCATGCGGCCCTTAATGCTGATTTCAGGGGTTCTGTTTTTGTATGAAAGCATGCCCCGCGCGATAGAGGGCATTTTATGGTATAACCCCCTAATTCATATCACAGGGTTAATGCGCAGCGGGTTTTACAGCAGCTATGAGGCATCTTATGCCAGCAGCAGCTATGTGTTGTTGTTTTCAACGGTCTGCATCTTTTTGGGCGTCGTTTTGATGGGACGTTTTCACCGCGTAATTCTTAACCGTTAATTGGGTTGAACCGTTAATCAGGGAGCTATGACTGAATCTGGTGTTTGGGCGGTTTGAAGGTTGGCGGCGTATCTGGTTGATTTGTTGTTGCGAGACAG